>JBCDKX010000250.1:0-4444 GCA_038746055.1 Pseudomonadota bacterium | reverse complement strand
GGCGTATTCGAATAGCCGATGATCTTCACGCCGTGCTTCTCCACGATTTCGTCCGCTTTCGAGCCTTCGACATTACCGCCTTGGGCGACAGCCAAATCAAAGATCACACTGCCCGTCTTCATCGTCTTGATCTGCTCATCGGTAATCAGCACGGGTGCAGCGCGGCCCGGGATCAAAGCAGTGGTGATTACGATGTCCTGCTTGGCGATATGCTCAGATACAAGCTTGGCTTGAGCCGCCTTATATTCATCGCTCATCTCAGTCGCATAGCCGCCTGAGCCCTCGCCTTCGATCCCTGCCACGTCAGTGACAAAGATCGCTTTTGCGCCAAGGCTTTCAATCTGTTCTTTGGTGGCCGAACGTACATCGGTCGCCGACACCTGCGCGCCTAAACGCCTTGCGGTCGCAATCGCCTGAAGTCCGGCGACACCTACACCCATGATAAACGCCTTGGCCGCTTGAACCGTACCAGCTGCGGTCATCATCATCGGGAAAGCGCGACCATATGTATCCGCCGCTGCAAGCACTGCTTTATAGCCCGAGAGGTTGGACTGACTCGAAAGCACATCCATCCCCTGTGCACGGGTGATGCGCGGCATGAATTCCATCGATAGCGCTTCAAACTCTGCCTTGGCATAGGCTTGGAGCACATCGTCATTCTGGAATGGGTCAAACAGAGCGGCAACCATCGCGCCTGCTCTGGCCCCTTTGAGCTTCGCTACATCAGGCGCTTGGATGCCGAGCACAATGTCTGCATCCTTCATGGTGGCGGCGGCTGTGCCAACGGTAGCGCCGGCTTCGGCATAGGCCTTATCGGTGATAGAGGCCGCCAAGCCAGCGCCCTTCTCCACCGCGAACTCATTGCCCAATGCGATGAACTTTTTCACCGTTTCAGGCGTGGCCGCGACGCGCGTCTCACCGGCGGCTTGCTCTTTCAAAACTGCAATTTTCATGGAAGCGGGCTCTTATGGAGCAATCAAAGCGACGACGACGAAGGTGATGACCGCAATTAACGGCACCGCCCATTTGAGCGCGCCCATAAAGCCATCATAAGTAGAGCGTGCCTTGTCAAGATCGTGCACTGCCATGAAATCAGTCCCTTCAGCTTTTTGCTTTCAAACTGCCTGTCTGCCACAGATTATTGCGGGAGATTGGCGTTTGACCTTTGTTACTTTCCCCATCCCCGTATCGAAGGGTTTGCGATTGCTCAACCCTTCAACGTTCGGTGTGGTTCCGAGCAATCCTCAAAATGAAGTATGAAGCACAAGTGATAACAGCCTTAATTCCGTCTTTACCTACCTCCTTTATCCCAATGCCACGTCTCACCCTCAGGGCGTTTGCTGGGGTTGTCGAAGGATCAGGGCCGAATTTATGGCGCAAAGCGACGAACACGCTGAAACTCTGCCCGATTCTGAGATTGGCAGCGGTCACGCGGCTGATACGGGCGAAAAGGGCAACCCCGAAAACGAATCGGATGCAGATACCCGCATCGTTATGCTTATCGATGACGAGCCTGCCCAAAGCCGCCTGATTTCCGCAATCGCCGCGCGCGACGGTTGGCGAACCGTCGTTGCCAGCGATGCCGAGACGGCCATCGCTATGTTGGGCACGCGTGAAGGTATGCAATTGTCGGCAATTCTGCTTGATCAATGGGTTCCCGGCGACGATGCCTGCTCGCTGATCGCAGAGCTTAAGGAGCGGCGCCCGGCGCTTCCGATCCTGATGCTGACGACAAGCGCTTCTCCGCTCTTGGCGGTAGAGGCGATGCGCGCAGGCGCGAGCGATTATTTGGTCAAGCCGGTGTCACCGGATCGCCTGATGGACGCCTTGCGCGCGGTCACAACGCGTGAGGCACCGCGCGATGAGCTTGCACCGCTCACCGAGAAGATGTCTGCGAGCCTCGATTTTGATGCAATGATCGGCACTGCACCGCCTTTCCGCACAGCCCTTGCGCAGGCTGCGAAGGCCGCGCGCGGACACGGCCATTCGTTGATCGAAGGCGAAAGCGGAACAGGCAAAGAGATGCTGATGCGCGCCATGCATGCAGCCAGCCCTCGCTCCAAAGAGGCGCTGCGCATCATCAATATCGCCAGCGTTCCGCCCAATTCAATCGAATCAGTACTGTTCGGACATGAACCCAACGCATTTCCCGGCGCCTTTGACCGTCAGATCGGTGCCTTGCAGCACTGCGATGGCGGCACATTGGTGCTGGACGAAGTCGACCGGCTCACCATAGCTGTACAGAAGCGCCTCAACGACGCGTTGGAGACGGGCATTGTACGGCCGGTTGGGGCAGCACATGGCTTCCGTGTCGATGTACGGCTTTTGTCCGCGAGCAATATGAGTCTTCAGCGGCTGGTTGACGGCGGCATGTTTGATGATGGCCTGGCGCAAAAGCTTGGTGCAACCCGCGTGCAACTGCCACCTTTACGTGAGCGTACTGGGGACATACCCGCGCTTACCCGCCATTTCCTGACCCGCATCGGTGAGCAGCCGGGTCTTACCCACCTTTCCATTTCCGACAGTGCTCTTACTCTGCTCGCTGCCTACGATTGGCCGGGCAATGTGCGTCAGCTGCAATCGGTCCTGTTCCGAGCTGCAGTCTATTGCGAAGGTGATACGCTTACCGCAGAGAGCTTCCCGCAGCTATCCGAGATGATCGGCGAGCTTGAGAGCTCGGGCCAATCACCTCAGCATGAAGGCGTTGGCGTTATGCTTTACACCGAAGATGGTAACCTCCGCCCGCTCGAAGAGATCGAGGCCGATGTGATCCGCCTTGCGATCGGGCACTATCGTGGCCGGATGACAGAGGTCGCGCGGCGCCTTGGGATCGGCCGCTCGACGCTTTATCGCAAGCTTTCTGACCTCGGTATCGACAACGCGGCTTGATCTGCAAGCACGCCGCTCGTAGCGCGAGCGGATGGACACTCTCAAAGACTTCACTGGGCGCACAGCCCTCATCACCGGAGCAGCTTCCGGGATTGGCGCTGCTTGCGCCAAGCTCCTCGCCACGCGCGGCGCTGCCAAGCTCATCCTCGTGGATGTCGATGCCAAGGGGCTCGCCGCGCTTGAGCTTGATTGCGAGATTGCAGCGGTCACTGGCAGCGTTGCAGACGAAACGCTGTGGGATACGCTGGAGCCCCAGCTAGCGGGACTGGACCACGCCATTGTCAATGCGGGCATCGGCGCTGGCGGCCCTATCGCCGAGCTTTCCCTCAGCGAGTGGCGCCGCGTTATGGATGTGAACCTGGATGGGGCTTTTCTCACCCTGCGCGCGTCGCTGCGAGCTATTACAGCAGCGGGCTCAGGCGGCAGTGTCGTGATCACTTCCTCTTCAACCGGGGTCAAACCGGTGCCTGGCGTTGGGCCCTATGGCACGTCCAAAGCGGCCGTTGCCCATATGGCACGCATTGCTGCGATGGAGAACGCCTCGGCCAATATCCGCGTCAACGCCATTGCACCGGGCGGTGTCGACACCGCAATCTGGGAAAGCGGCGACGACTTCAATCGCTCGGTCGAGGCTATTGGCCGGGAAGAAACCATCAAGCGCATGGCCAAAACCACACCTTTGGGTCGCTTTGCGTCATCCGAGGAAATAGCCGACACCATCCTGTTCTTGCTGAGCGATGCGGGCTCAAATATCACCGGTCATGTGCTGGTAAGCGATGGTGGGTTCATCCTCTGAGCGAGCTCACATTCCGGGCAGTTGACTGAAGTCTGTCAAAGCCGCGTCACGCAGCCCGCGCCACACATTGCGTGCCTGCACGCTCTCAGCCACGTCATGCACACGCAGCATATGCGCCCCGGCATTCATCGCGGCCATTGCCAAAGTGATTGAGCCGCCCAGCCGCTCATGCGCGGGCTCTTCATGGCTCAGCGCACCAATCATGCGCTTGCGGCTCATACCGACCAGCAAGGGGCTGCCCAGCGCATGGAACAGCGGCAAGGCATTGATGAGCGCGAGGTTCTCAGCCAGCGATTTGCCAAAACCTATACCCGGATCGATCATGATCCGCTCTTCGGCGATACCACCCGCGATCGCCTTGGCCCGTTGATGCGCGAGCGTGTTGAACACATCGCTTACCACATCCTTGTACTCGCCACCGCTCAGCCCCTCTTTGGAGTGCAGATCCTCAGCAGTACCAGGCGCATGCATAAGCACCACCGGACAACCAGAGCTCGCGACGAGCTCACACATACGCGGATCATAGCGCAGCGCTGACACATCATTCGCCATATGCGCACCCTTGGTGAGAGCCGCCTCCAATACCCCCGCCCGCCGGGTATCGACGCTGATCGCAGCGCCCATAGCTGCACAATATTCGATTGCCGGGACCACGCGCTCGATCTCGTCGCCTTCAAATGTCGCGACACTCCCGGGACGTGTGCTTTCTCCGCCAATGTCGATGATCGACGCACCCGCTTCCAACATCGCAGCAGCATG
>JBCDKX010000249.1:0-4500 GCA_038746055.1 Pseudomonadota bacterium | reverse complement strand
GACGAATTCATGCTTGAGAATTTTGAGCTGGCGAAGGGGTTGGCAGGGGAGAAGGGCCAAAAAGTGAACTCACAGGCAAAGGTCGATATTCGCAATGGACGTGCACTTATTGAAGCACAGGGCGCTTTTGGGCCGGAGGATTGGGTTGAATTCTTGCTTGATGCTGAGCCTGACGGAGATCGGTTCGACCTGGCCCTGGACTATCGGGCTGCTGAGGATGGACCGATTGCCGAGCTTGCAGACCTAAATGCGGCATACGAAGCGCGGATCGAAGGGGAGGGCAACTGGTCAGATTGGCTCGGATACGCTCTGATCACGCGCCAGCAGCGCTCGCAAGACGTCGCCGGAGCCGTGGCCTCTGACAAGACTATTGCGGCATTCGAGTTGACTAACAAGGCGGGGCAATACGGGCTTTTGGGAACTATAACTCCCAAATTTGCACCCGGTTCTATTCGGGATCGCACGCTTGAGGGCGGGCTTTCACTGGATGTATCGGGCACGCTTGAAGCGAGCACATTCGATGGCCGAGTGGCAGCAATCAGCGATACGCTGGACCTGCGCGGGTCGGGTGCGATCGATTTGGCAAGCAATCGAGCCGCAGCCTTTCAGTTGGAAGGCCAAGTGCGCGATCCGAACTGGCTTGCACCAGCCGTAAAGCTCGAAGGTGCGCAGCTCTCAGCGCTTATCTCTGGCCCTTTTCGCGACCTTGAAATTGAGCACGATCTGGAGGTTGAGGCGCTTGCGGCTGGGCAGGCTGTAACTGTTTCGCGACTGGCTCAGGTAGGCGTAGCAAGTTTTGACGGCGAGAGGTTGCGTATCCCATTGAGCGCGGGTGCGCAGCGGGTTCTTACCGGCAGCCCGACCATCGATGCGAGGCTCATCGATGGACAGCTGGAGGGAATACTGACGCTTGCCGGAAGCGAGCTGAACGCTGACAATACGCGTATAACTTTCCCCGATCTGCTCGGTGAACTCACCTTGCGTGGTGACATGTCCAATGGGGTTTTCGCGCTTGCCGGACCTGTGACAGCACGCGGGCTTTCACTCGATGATGTCGGTGTTGTCACTGTTGATTCAAAGCTCCTCGCAAAGTTTGGCAGCGGTATACCTTGGAGCGTGCGGGCAAATCTGGCTGGGATTGCGAGTAAGTTTAGCAATGCCTCTATCGCCAATCTGGCAGGTGAGAGTGTGCGGTTTAAAGGGAGCCTCGGGCTGGCCGCAAACACTCCTGTTATACTGCGCCAAGTCTCACTTGACAGTGAACGGCTTAATGCGACGCTCGATAGTCGGATTTCGGGAGGCCGGACAACGCTTGCAGGCAATGGTTCGCATATCCAATATGGTCCATTCAGTTTCGATGCCTCCTTGGCGGGTGATGACTTACGCGCTGATTTGATGCTGAAGGACCCTTATCCAGCAGCAGGACTAACAGATGTTAGCCTTGGTATTGCACCGAGTCAGGACGGTTTCTCTCTCGCGGTGTCAGGCGGATCAATACTGGGGCCCTTCGAGGGGGATCTTAAACTGTTTCTGCCGGAGGATGAGCCTAGCCGCATCGGCATTGAGGCCTTGCGCGTCTTCCGCACCAATTTGACCGGCGCACTTACATTGGGCGCTGGGGTTGTCAGTGGTGATCTATCTTTAAGCGGAGGCGGCTTGGAAGGGTCCATCGCGTTTTCGCCTGCCGCCGAGGGGGTGCAGGGCTTTGATCTTGATTTGACTTCGCGCGGTGCCCGGTTTGGCGGCGATGTGCCTGCAAGGCTCGACTATGCCGATATTGATGCAAGGGGGTTTTTCAATGGCGCCGCCAGCCGAATCGAAGGCAATATTGCTGGTCGGGGGCTCGAGTATGGCGCGCTACGGCTTCATGCATTCAATGCCAAGGCCCAAATTGTTGATGGCAGTGGCGATCTTCAGGCCTCGATCGCCGGACGGCGCGCTGATCGGTTTCAATTGAAGCTTGACGGCGAATTCTCACCACGCCGTATCGCTGTGATTGCACAAGGGGAATATGGTGGCAGAGCGATCACCATGCCCCGCCGCGCTGTGTTAACTGCGCTTGATGACGGCGGATATTCCCTCGCTCGAACGCAGATCGGATTCGCGCGCGGTTTCACTTTGTTGGAAGGTCAGCTTGGCGGAGAGCGCACACAAATTGACGCTCGTTTTGCGAGAATGCCCTTGCGGCTCGCTGATTTGGCTGGCGCTGATCTTGGATTGGGCGGCCTGCTCTCAGGTGTCGCGACCTACACACAAAGTGGCAATGCGCCAGCAATTGGCAATGCCAGAGTAAAGATCGAGGGCTTCACCCGCTCGGGGCTAATCCTCTCTTCGCGGCCGGTCGATGTGTTTGCAGTTGCCGATTTGTCACCGCGAGAATTGGCGGTTGGTGCACGCCTTGCTGAAGCGGACCAACGGCTTGGTCATATTGATGCGCGGATCGGTGGTCTCCAACGATCAGCACTATCCGGACTATCACTTGCGACCCGAATCATGCGGGGACGGCTAAATGCAGAGCTTGGCTATGATGGCGCCGCAGAGGCCCTGTGGCGGCTACTTGCGATTGAGGTGTTTGACTTGACGGGGCCCTTGAACGTGCAAGCACGCGCAACCGGCTCGCTTGAGGCACCGCGCATAACCGGCGACCTTTCAGGTGACAATCTGAGACTCCAGAGCGCAATTTCGGGCACTAATATAAGCAATGTGTCAGCGCGCGGACGCTTTGCGGGCTCTCGTCTGGAGCTTGTGCAGGTTTCAGGTTCGACCAGTGGCGGAGGGACGGTGAACGGAAGCGGGACCGTCGATTTGGCTGATATCTCCGCATCGCGAGGTCCTCGTATCGATGTTCGAGCTGCAGTCACTAAGGCGCGGCTCCTTAATGCCAATGGGCTTCAGGCGACAATTTCGGGACCATTGCGCATCGTCTCGGATGGGATCGGCGGAGCGATCGCCGGCCGTGTTGAGGTTGATCGCGCCAGTTGGTCTCTTGGTGTTGCGGCCGAAGATTTGCGGCTACCAGAAATCCCAACGCGTGAGCAGGGGAAGGATAGTTTTGCGAGTTCCACAGCTTCCACTCAAAGCGCCAGCTGGCGTTACTTGATCGATGCTAAGGCTCCCTCACGCGTTGCGGTGGAGGGGCTGGGGCTGGAAAGTGAATGGGGTATCGACATTGCCCTGCGCGGGACAGTGAATGATCCGCGTATCGGTGGCGAAGCAAGGCTGGTGAGAGGAGATTATCGTTTTGCTGGTACGCGATTTGAGCTGACCGAAGGTCGGATTGAGTTTAATCCCCGCGGGCCGATAGATCCCCGTTTGGATATTAGAGCACAGGCGAGCGCCAACGGTGCTGATGTGATCATCGATATAACAGGCAATTCGCAAGCGCCTCAGATCGCATTCTCGTCAGTGCCCGCTTTGCCGGAGGAGGAGATTCTTGCGCAACTCCTATTTGGTGGCTCAGTAACCTCACTTTCGGCAACTGACGCAATTCAATTGGGCGCGGCGCTCGCAGCTTTGCGGGGCGGCGGAAGCGGACTGGATCCAATTGGGACATTGCGCCGATCCATTGGTTTAGATCAGCTGCGTATTGTAAGCGCCGATCCTGCATTAGGACGCGGCACCGGAGTAGCGCTGGGTAAAAATCTTGGGCGGCGCGCCTATGTTGAGCTTGTGACGGACGGACAAGGTTACAGTGCAACACAGGTCGAGTATCGTATCACTAGCTGGCTCGCGCTTTTAGGCAGTGTTACAACAATCGGGCGTGACAGTATCTTGGCAGAGATCAGCCGCGACTATTAGCGGGATGCACATTAGCTCGCATAGAGTTTCGCTTCTTCGCGGCGACGGGTGACTAGGCCCTTCAGCACTCTGCCGCCGGCCTTGTTCCAACGCGCGAACTCTGATGCGGCACCGGTGAAGTCACCGGCCTTGTGTTTACGGGTGAGGGTTGCGCGATGGATCGCTCCGGTGTTGTAATGGAAGCTGACCATGGCATCGAACTGGGCTTGTGTGGTGGGTGCCTTGCCAATCGCGCGCGCCACTTCTTTGGCATAGAGTGTAAGGTCGCTCGCCAGGCGAGCATCGCACTGAGCCTGTGTCCAAACAGTGCCTGGCCCAATGCGCTCTTGCCGGTCTATCCCTCGTCCAGTCGCGCCCCAACCAATGGTCCATGGATCGCCACCAGTGCCGGGATCTGGGTAGGCCTCCACGAGGCCGTCACGCCTAAGCCGCGCGCAGCCTTCAAAGCGTTTGATCAACGCAATGCCGTCGGCGCCAATCATCTGCTTAAAGGGATGGTTGGCTTTACCAGGTTCCGCAGCACTCTCATTGAGCGTACCGTCAATTGCGGCATCAAGAAGTTCAACTTCAGACTGCCTGAACTTGCGACCCAAAAGTTGACGAACAAGGTCAAACACCGGCTTGCGGGTCCGGGCGCGAGGACTAGATTTAGACATAAGTACCACCTCGAAAGCGACTCACAGAGAACGAGGCCAAACGATT
>JBCDKX010000248.1:0-4609 GCA_038746055.1 Pseudomonadota bacterium | reverse complement strand
GCGAAAAGTACCCATGTGAAGCGAGATAAGGGAGCCTAACGCTTGTCACAACCACTGAGTGGGCAATTTGAGCGGCTCGGCCAAGGAAGAAACCAATATGTTTGATTTCAAACCCGATGAAAAGGTGAGCAAATCTGAGCTCTATCGCCAGCTACTCGATGCGGCTGAGGCCCTTACTAGTGGTGAAGCCGACACGGTGGCGAATATGGCCAATGTGGCGGCGTTGATCTGGGAATTTATACCTGACCTTAACTGGGCTGGCTTCTACCGGATGGGCGAAAACTCATCTGGTAAAGATGAATTGGTGCTTGGACCCTTCGCGGGTCGGCCTGCTTGCATCCGTATCCCTCTCGGTCATGGGGTATGCGGCACCGCAGCTAACACAGGTGTGACGCAGTTGGTCGATGATGTGCATGCCTTTCCAGGCCATATAGCCTGCGATGTCGCGAGCCAGTCGGAGCTGGTCGTGCCGGTCATCAGAGACAACGAGGTGATAGCGGTGATTGATCTCGACAGTCCAACCCGTGCACGCTTCACTTCAGAAGATGCCGACGGGATCAAGGCGCTTGCGCAGATGCTGTCCAATCGGATCTGACGCCCTGCTCACTATTAGGTCTAAATTCGCCCCGTTTCGAGACACGGTGCCTCAGCCTGTTTGGAGGGGGTAAGGGCCTGATGGTAATGATTTGGAAAGGATATTTCTGAGGCGCTGAAAGCGAGTCGCGGTGGGCGATGCGCAGCTGCGCAAAAGGGGACAAGAATGAAACTGACCACCCTTACCCGTACATCTTTGACAGGTATTGGACTTGTGACGACCGCCTTGGCGCTCCCCGCTGTTGCAGCTGCACAAGGCTCTATGCCCGACATGCCTGAGGTTGAGTTGATCACCGAGGAAGAGGCGCGGGCACTGCCACTTGAACTGCAGTCTGCCCCGACAGAGTTACCCTTAACGCCAGTGGCATCCCAGCTCGACAGTCAGACCAGTATCGGTCCGGACGGCGTTGAAACAGTAACGCGTACCCGGCGGATTACTCGCTCTGCTCCTTATGCGCAGGCAGCGACCAGCTATGTCACGCGTCAAGCTTATGAGGTTGAAGCAGAACCGCTTCCTCATACTCACACGCACACTCATGCGCCTGTCTACACCAACCAATATTCACATGCTTACGCACCTGGCGCACAGGTTTTTCAGCGTGAACAGTGGATCGCGGAATGCGAGCGGCGCACAGATGGTTATGGTGATCGGAGAAAAGGTGGGATCATCGGCGGTTTGCTCGGTGCGATCGCAGGCGGTGTCATCGGCAATCGATTGTGGGACAGCGAGCGGCTCGCTGGAACACTTATTGGCGTGGGTGCTGGCGGAATTGGCGGCGCTATTTTGGGCAGCCTAATCGGCGGAGGCCGCAACGACCGCGGTGAATATGATTGCGCAGCCGCGCTTGACGCCTATCTGTCGCAGTATGCTCAGGGTGGGGGACGTGTGGCTGCCCGCTCTATCCCAGCACCTGCACCGGTTTATGCAGCACCTGCCTACTCGTATAGCTATGCGGCACCGCAATACTACTATCAGCCGCCACAGCAGATTACCTATGTTCCGATCGAGTATCAGCAGCGACAGCGCGTGATTGTACGCGAAACGGTCCGCGAGGAAGTCATTCCCGGCGCGCGTCGGATTATTTCGGCACCACCTCCTGCGCCTGCACCTCGTCCACAGCCTCGTCCGATCAAGGGTGAGCCGCGCTACATCAAGGGCAACTGAAGCTAACTACTTCGCACTCGCCGCAGCAATCACTGGACCTGCCGGCCGACTGATCGGCGGATCTGGCGCATTGACCGACGTCAGTTTGACGGTTCCAAAACGGATCACATCCTCAGTTTGATTGATGCGGAACACGCTGCGGCCATCTTTCAGCGACAACTCAGACCTGATTTGCAGGGCCTGCGCCGCCTCATCCGATACCCGCAAGCGATACTCACCATAAGGCACACGCTGGAACAGGAAGAAACCGTCAAACTCGCTGATCGTATCGGCGGCAACAGCACCTCTTTCGTCGATCAATTGCAGCCGCACGCCTGACTGCTCGGTTCCTGATGGGCTCAGCAGAGATCCCTCGACTTCACCTGTGGGAGAAACAGCGAGCTCAATCTTAGCGGCGACACCTGGCCGCGGTGTGACAACAATCCCCTTGGTGGAAGGCGCAAGGAAGGGATCTTCAAGCGAACTCTCATCAATCCCCACCAAGACCGGGAAGAATGGTCGCAGCTCATCGACAATCGCAGTGCCATTTTCTCCGGTTATTGCATCAGTAGTCCGCAATCCTGCCTCAACCAGGACATTCTTGAGCAATGGCTCATCCAGATCACGTCGGTCATTGCCATTGTCATCGCGGAAGACCGTTACAGCAGCCGCGCCATTGCGCGCCAATTTGGCCTGTGTCACCCGCACTCCACCTGACACTGGATCTGGACCAAGACTAAAGGCGGCCTGAATACCGGCGCCCACGCCTCCGCGCGATGTCACAAAGGCGTCAGCGCGAAGAGAAATCTCTTTAAATCGGTGAGTATAGCCAGCGGTAAAGCGATATTCGTCACTGCTGGAAAGATAATCCAAATCTCCCTGTACAACCCCATCTTCTCCAATATCAGCTTCCAAGCGAACAGTGGCTGACTCAAGGCCCGTATCAGGCCCATTTGTGCGGAATGTTGCATTACCGCGTAATCTAATGTCGCGCCATCGTCGATTGGCGATCAGAGTAACCTCAGTGTTGTCATTTTGTGGGCGGCCGCTGTCTTTTTCATGCGTGAATTGTGTGGAGAGGGATAGTCTCCCCAAATTTACCGAGGTAATCAGACTGAAAGCGTTGATCGTTTCGCCATTTGGACGTTTCGCGTGGGAGACAGCGCCCTGAATAGGCAAAGAAAGCCTTCCCATACTCAAGGCCGTCGAAAAATTGACCCCGCCGAGATAATCAAGATCATTGTCCGAAAATTCGCCAGCAAAATCACCAAAGAACACTCGCGCATTGGCACCAAAGTTAACATTGCCAACTCGGCCAAGCGTGTTGAGATTGGTTACAACCCCTCCCCCAAACTCATGCGCAGCCGCGAGTTCGACTTGTGCAAAAGACAGGGAATGGGTGAGCGTGGCCTCAGTATAGGTGTGGCGCGCATCATTTCGGAACAAGTTGTGGAAACCCAGTCCAACGCTCGTGCGCTGACTGAGCCCTCGCTCAACTCCGGTTCCCCAGCGCCATTCCTGTGGTTGCTGAGATGACTGCGTTGCCAAGGATCTCAGCTGGATGAGATCACGATTTTCCTGGATTACCCCTGCCCAATAATGAGTCTGACCCGGCTCAAGCTGATTTACACCTACGGGGATCGAAGACCTTTCTCTTCGAATTTGTCCCTGGGGACCATAAAGAACCACTTCGAAGTCATTACGCCCGAAGAACAGATCGATATCGATGAATTCATAGCGGCCATCTTCGCGTGAACCTTGGAAAGCGAGCAGCTGCCCGTTGCGGTATAACTCCGCATCCCATCCTGCGGGCAAAGTACCTCGCAAGACAGTACTCGAGAATCGCGATGTCTGATTAAGCGGTCTGTTTGTGACAAAGGCACCCCGGCCCACCCCAGTTTGCCCGACCAGCCGTCCTGGAACTGTTTCAACATCACCAATCGCGACATCGGTTGCCTTGAGTGGCCCCAAAAGCCCGCCGTTTGCGTCACTGCGATAGGCTCTTAGTCGAATGGCTTGCGGGTTCAGATTATCGTCCGTGCTTATCCGCGCAGTATAGCTGGCCCCTAAGGCCTCTCCGGCGGCGAAGAATTCAACACGCCCCGACAGTCCGTTGTCTTTGCGCGCCTCAAGATTGGTGACCACATCAACTGATGGAGTGCGCCAGCTGCGATACTCCATTTTTGATTGTGGATATTGCGAAAGGTCAAAAGTGACGTTTCGAGGCCGGATTCGCTCACCTCGCTTACGCCGCTCAATCGCTTGCATAAACGGCAAATCAGTTTCCGATTTGAGTTCTACAGACGAATTGAAGAGGTTGGGCTTGAACTCAATTCCAAACCAACGCGACAGGGCATCGATCTCTACACACCACCCTTCCGGCGTATCGTAGATATCATTCGCCAGCGGCACCGGACCAGTGTTCACGTTTTGTACTATATTAGAGGAACGATCAATCGTGATTTCCTGATCTTCTGCAAATAGCCAACCAGTTGCGCGGCGCGACTTTTTATCGATTCTGATTGGTAAGTCGAGCGATTGCACAACATCTGCCAGATCAAGGCAAACACCGCGATCTGTTTGATACCCGCGCACATCGTAACTAAGTTTGAAGTTCTTGATAGTTAGCTGGAGTAGCAAATAGTCATCTTCATTGGCTTGCCATGTGCTTTGTGAAGCATCGGTGCCCTGCGCTGAAACCGGGTTTGCAGACGCAAACGAGCCAAGCGCCACCGCGAGTGTTGCAGCAGCGCTAAGCATGAGTTTGCGTATGAAGTTCATCTTTCAGGACTCAGAAAAGAACCTGGTCGACTGGGCCGAATACTAGCCGATCATCCCGTCAATCGACGCGATCAGCCCGCCGCCATTTTC
>JBCDKX010000247.1:0-4622 GCA_038746055.1 Pseudomonadota bacterium | reverse complement strand
GGCAAACGCATCAACGGTGACAGGTGCATTCTCTTCGATCTGCGCTGCAAAATCGTCAACAGCCTCCGGCACATCGTCCGCGATGTTAATCGTCAGTTCGTCGGTTGCGATATCGCCGTCCAGATCGGTGACAGCCAGATCAAATGTCACAGATGTGTCATCACCCGATGTGTTGTCGGCCAGCGTATATTCGTAAGTGATTGAACCTGCGCCGGTCAGCGGATCAAAAGTGAAACCGGTAACAACCAAAGTGCCGGTCGCATCACTGACGATCGTTTGCGGACCGCCATCGGGATCAAGTGTGACACCAGCGATGGCAACGCTGCCAATGCCATCAGCAGAGGTGAATTCAATAGTCGATCCGGTGGTTTCAGAGGGATCGCTGTCATTATTAGCATCCCCATCGGCGATTTCACCGCTACCCGCTGCTTCGCCTTCGCGGGCAGGCAGTCCAGCTTCATCAACCAAAGTGCCATCGTCGGCACCGGGACCGCCTTCGCCACCATCCGGATCATCGCCCGGAACAAAGTCTATCGTCGGCGGTGCGTCACCGATTGCGATGGTGAGCGTTGCGCTGGAAGCAGATCCGTCATCGTCGATTATCGTGTAGTCGAATGATTCTTCGACTCCACCCGGCGTGTTCGGATCACGAACATAACTGTAAGTGCCATCGGAGTTGATGGTGAGCGTGCCATATTCGCCTTGTAAGGTTTCTCCCGGTCCTGCCGTGCCGCCCTCATTCGCGAAGCCAGTAACCGGGCCAGATACAGGATAGCCGTCAGCACCAGGGATGTCATTGGTCAGCACATCGCCAGTAATTGGCTCAAAGGTGCCAGCAGGCACCTCGTCCGTATCATCATTGGCTATCGGAGCATCATCAATGATATTGATCGTCAGTGTGGCGCTCGCCTGATCGCCATCATCGTCGACAATGGTGACATCAAATACGTCATTTACCGCTGGATCAGTGGTGTTATCGCCAAGCGTGTAGCTGTACTCAATTGTCCCGGCGTCAGGGTTAATGCTGACAATTGTCAAAGTGCCAAGGGGCGTCTCAATTGTCTGACCGGGAGCGGTTACCGCGGTTCCGTTGATCAGCACTGTGTTGGGTCCATCCGGAGAGACGAACGCGATCGTACCAGTCGTGGTTTCCGCATCGCTTGGCTCATTGGTCCCAGCGGGCTCGCCCGCTCCTCTCGTCGGGAGACCTGCTTCTCCAACCGATGCGACGGCATCCTGCGAGCCAATCGGATCGTCAGGTGTGAGAATAGCGATGGTAGGCTCTTCGTCACCGAGAGTTGGAAAGATCTCTTCTTCTTCTTCCGCCGGGAAGCTGAAGTCCGTAAACGGAAGGAGATTGCCAATCTCAAACGCAGCCTGGATTTCACCTTCGTCATCCGCGAAATTGCCGCCGGAACTCTGCGGTGGTCCTGCAGCGGGCTCAGGTTCGTTATCAGCGAGCAGCTGCGCTACCGTCTGAGGGGGAACAGTGACACCATCAATGATGATCTGCGGGACGAACACAGCACCATCAGGGGTTACAATGCGCGACCCGTCAGCAAGCGTGATGACCAGATCTCGACCCTCGGCCGAGATATCGCTGATCGAAGCGCCAGCTGGAAGGGTAATTACGCCGTCGGGTCCTGCAGCGACATCGTTGGTGAGCGGTCCAACCACCGTAGGTTCGTCCTGCGGTTGTTCGAAGTTCGCATCATCATCTAGGTTCATTGCACAGTCGTCCTAAGTCAGCAGCCAGGCGAACACGCAGAACGAAAGCGATTTGTTGGGACGTCCTATTTGAACATCATCCCGCACCACCCGCTTGCATCTGGTATTCAGCTTTTTGATCGCACCAAAATATTTGCGAGCCCCTCGAACCAATCAGAACAGGAAACCAACATGGTTTCAAGCACATTTACCTTAATTTAATTTTTTCATAAGAATTTGATATATAATTATTTTCTATCGAAATCGGTGGGGATTGAGTTTGGTCAACTGTGCAATGTTAGTTAATTTTGGCAATTCTACAGCGAATCAATTCGCTTCGATCTGCCGAAAATTTGTACCTGAGATGCGCTGCACACATTCATGCGACTGCTGAGTTATGTAGAACTGCTGCTTTTTGCAGGCTCTAGCTCCTTGTTGGATTTAGTACTGGGTCGAGCCCGCGGTAAAATCCCGGCAGAGACGGTCTGACCAAGAACCATCTCCACCTTAGTGCACTACTCTTCGATGCAGACCTGCGAGCTTTGGGCTTAGGTTCGTTTGCGGTTTATAGTTGCGAATGCCGGTGCTCGACCTCAGGTTGGCAAGACCCACGTCGCCGTCCGAACGTGACCACATGATTTATTGCACGATAAAATCACAGTAGCTCCACGCCGCAGTTCAACTCGATCATCTTTGGTATCGGCCATGATTGTGGTCAATTCTGATGTATTCAATCGGTGCGTCTTTCGGGGGCTCATCACAGCGTATGACCATTTTGGCTCCCTTAGCCACGGAAATGAAAAGGGACCTTCCTGGCTCCAATCGGATTGTGCGCGACTGTCCACGCGTCGTGTCAATTCGGAAAAAGGCGTCCTTGTCGCCACACATATCATTTGCCAACTTTATCCCCGATGCGAGGGTCTTTGTGGTCAACTCGTGCGCCGCTGAGTGAGAAAGCAAAACCGGGAAACCACAAAGGGCTGTAGCTACGAAAAGCACCTTTTGAATTGACATATTTCACTCCCATGTCTTCGTTCACGCTTGAGTGTGATTTGTTGTTGCTGGTGACCTCTGAACTTAACTTCAGTGTCGAAGAGTCATTTGGATAGGAGGTTGGCCTGAATATGGGCTACCCGTCAGACAGTTCTTGTTTTTTGCATTGTGGCCCCTTCGTCATTTATGAGGTAATCTGACATAATGGCGCGATGGATGATATGCGCACGGTCGGACCACAGCCTGTGCGACTATGCGCCAACAGAGCTTTAATCGGTTTGATCCATGATGTTTGCAGATTGACCGAGTTTAAACCACAGATACTGATCACACCGTCGTTCGAAAGCGCGATCACCTGAGTAAGTCGTGGCAAATGTGGGGCAGGTTTGTCTTCGCCAGTTCGCGGCCTCTTGGTCTCACTAAGGAGGACATGGCTGCCGAAAACGACAGAGTTCCATGAGCTCGTTTTTAAGCGTTATGAAAGCTGTGCCGGTCTGCTTATGAAAACGAGTGCTGGGATGATAGAAGCACCAACGAGAATGGCGAAGTAAGCGAATTCTGGAACCATCCCGGCCCAATTTGCGGCGATCGCGCCGCCCATCAGCACGGCATGGGCAAAAACTGCCCAAACGATACTGCCCGCGATCACACCTGCGCCCGAGCGTCTGAACAGCCAGAACACCCATAGACTGAGTGGAAAGAAAGGGAAAAGTGCCGTTACGAGCCCTGGATTGTAAGCGCCGCTTAAGATTGCTGCCGAACTATGACTTACCGCGTTCACCAAAACGATAGCAGCTAGGCACAAAACCGGAAAAGTATGAAAGCGACTGAACACAATCGCGATTGCACCAACAAGCCACACGAGCGACGTATTTACGACGAAGATCGCGGTCTTCGTAAGGATTTCAGCATTTTCGGGCGCTCTGACCAAACCTCCGAGCAGGTCGTTGACATAGCCGTGAAAGGCATAAGTCTTGCCGGTGGCATCAATCCAGTGCTCTTCGACTTGGTGCGCAATGTAAGCGCAGAGCATAAACAAGCTTAGATATGACGCGTCTTTGAGCACTGATATCTGGCGCTGTGCGCTGAAGGAGAACGCAACAAAGAGGAGGAATGGCGCCATGAATGCACCGAGCTTCATCCAGTGTGGGACAAGAAACTCGTGTTGGCCGAAGGGAACCCACAAAATCGCAAATGCGAATCCTAGCCAGGCTAAAGTGAAGACGTCTGGACGTGAGTCTGGTTCTCTTGATCCGATCACCTCACTCACAAGGCGGCTCCACATTTTATACTCGAAATCGAGAAGTTTGAACTGAGATCAACAAGCGTAAATTTGAGGACTAGAGACGCAACGCGCAAAATCGCACACCATATGCGCATTTCTGCAGCATATAAAACTTGAAGTGTTGATCGTAATATGACTAGTCTTAGCCGCTTGGTTCTTTGGTGAAGCTATCAGTCTTTCCAACAAAGGTAGTGTCTAGATTGGATCACTGGACTGAGATACGATCTGCTTATTATGTCGCAAGGCTAGGCACCATTAGCGCAGCCGCCAAGAAACTGAAACTGCACCGGGCGACTGTCATGCGGCACGTCGATCTTCTGGAGGAGCAGTTAGGGGTAAAGCTGTTTCAGCGTCATCAGGCTGGTTACACTCCGACAGAATACGGCAAAGATCTGTTCAAGGCGGCGGGGAAAGCGGAAGCCTCATTTCTCAAGGTCCAAAGCAAGATGGCGGTCCAATCCGAGACGGCTTCCGGAAAGTTGGTTGTCACATCGACTGCTATGCTGCTTTCGACTTTCGCTCCGGTGATAAAACAATTCCAGCTTGAGAACCCGGACGTTCGGGTTGAATACAACGTAACCCGCGAAGTGGCACGGCTAGAGGTCGGGGAGGCACATGTGGCCATTAGAACTGGCCT
>JBCDKX010000246.1:0-4642 GCA_038746055.1 Pseudomonadota bacterium | reverse complement strand
TGGCCTGGATGATCTTGATCGGGCGATTGCCGAAAATGAGATCAAGGGCTTGGTCAAAGTCCTCACCAAGCCGGGCAAAGACACTATCCTTGGCGCAACAATCGTGGGCCATAATGCAGGCGAAATGCTCTCAGAATACACTCTGGCGATGAAACATAAGCTCGGCCTCAATAAAATCCTTGGCACGATCCACCCCTACCCGACCATGGCCGAAGGCAACAAGTTTGCCGCTGGAGAATGGAAAAAAGCCCGAAAGCCAGAAAAACTCCTCAAATGGGTCGAAAAATACCACAAATGGAAACGCGGATAGGAACTGCAACGCGTGGACTTGGGAAGCGGTGTTAAATCTGAACACCGCTCCTCATTTAACTTGCGACAACCTATTCTTCAGTCGAACCCCAGACTTCCTCAAGGCGGGCATCTCGCCCACACCGCGAACGATAGAAGCGGTACCGTATCGGGTTTTTCTTGTAGTAATCCTGATGATATTCTTCGGCGTTGTAGAAGGCTGCACGCGGAAGGATCGCGGTCACCGGCTCTTCTTGAAGGATCTGTGTCCGCCGTTCCTTTGACTTGATTGCAGCTTCGCTTTCAGCTCCCGATCGCGGGAAGATCGCAGCACGGTAGCTTGTACCCTTGTCACAGAACTGGCCTTTTGTATCGAAGGGATCGATGTTGGTCCAAAATGTGGTGAGCAAATCACTGTATGTCAGTTTGCTCGTGTCATAAGTGACCAGAACCGCTTCATAGTGACCAGTTTCACCGAAGGTGACTTGCTCATATGTCGGATCTTCCAGATCACCTCCAGTATAGCCAGAGACGACTGTAATTACGCCATCAAGCTTCTCAAAATCAGCTTCAGCGCACCAAAAACAACCCATTGCAAAAACAGCGGTCGCATACCCTTCCGGCAGGGCCTCCTCAGCAATGGCCTCGCCACTTGCCTCGGTTTGATTGGCTTCAATCTGCGGGGAGGCGCAGCCAGCTATCAGAAGGGAACAAGCTGCCCCAAGGATAAGCCATCTTTTTGATTTCATAATCATAACAGTATCTCTTACGCAGGTTCGATGTGGTACTAAACCTAAGTCAATTCGAAGCCAAATATGGGGTTGTTACACTACGATTTTCAATCAGACGCTTACTGTCCCTTAGGAGAAGGAAACAGCAACGACAAAGGTACAGGTTGTTAGAGTCGCCCAAAGCCATCGAGAAGATGGTCCGGCGCGATCACTTGCTGGTGATAGCTATCTGAACTGCGTGTTCTTACGTCGGTGACACAGGATTACACAGTCCTGTACGAAGAGCTTGGCCACGTCGCCGAACCGCGATCTACCATGAAGGCCAGACCGACTTCATGGCGACTAGCGTAAGTCTGACGAGAACCAACCGGAGCACGCGCTTTTCAAATGATAACGTGATTTGAAATTGGTGTGTCACCGGTGTGCTTGGTGCAGGCGGTTTACTTTCGGATCCAACGTTGCTGCCACATTCATTCCGATAGACAAACCCCCATGATAAGCGACGCGGCCAGCTCGCTGGCTTAGAATATACGTCTCAAGCTGCGTGCAATCGCGCTAAATGCCCAATGCGCAAAAGAGCGGCCCGCTGTTTCAATCTGGATTGATCCTGGTACCGTCTGAATCTGGTAGCCCTGGGTGTCTACTGTCCCTTTTGCAGCTATCAAGCGTACCCGATACAATGCCTCACGCGGGGTCAGTTCTTCACCGTTGCGATCGACTGCGATAGGTCCGCCATTCACCGAAGCCAGAATCGGTTGTTCCAATCGTTCGATGGCGCTGGTGGAAACTTCGACCAGTTTTGCTTTGCGTGAAGGACCAACTGGATCAGTCGCGACAAATGTACCAAGTGCGCTGTCTTGGAGACGCCACACATCATCTTCGGATAGATATGCCTGCACATCATAATCGCTTGGTGTGACTACATGCGCGATGACCTCATCCCCCGCGATCCAACGCCCCTTGTGCATATCGCGCTTGAGCCCAACAACTACGCCGGCGCGAGATGCGCGCAAGACCAGTTTTTCACTGCGTCGTTCAAGGCCAATGAGCTTGCTACGCTCATGGGTTAACTCGCGTTCAAGCACGGCTCGGTTGGATCGGTCACGCTGATCTGCCACCGCTCGACCAACCCGCAATTGCAATTGGGCGACACGAACCTTGGTTGCGGCTGCTTGCGCAGCGAGTTCTGGCGCTTGCAATTCAATTATTGCGGTTCCCTTGGCGACCTCTTGACCATTCTCAACTAACACTTCGATGATCTCAGCTGGTTCGCCCGAGACGACTGGTGAAGCACCGACCGGACTTAGCACTGCATAACCGTTAACATGACGATCAAGCGGTAGAAATGCCGCCAGGACTAGCCCTCCCGACAGCCACAACCACACACGGCCTTGCCAGGAGGAAACAATCCGGTCCCGCGCTTGCACCCACGCGCCTAGCTCGCTCCACACGGGGCGACCGACAAACACGGCCAACTCAACCACCGCGAGTATCAGGCCGAGCGGCTGGAAGAACACATTATAGACCAACACCGCGATCCCGACGAACAGGAACAGACGATAGGTCCAGGTCGCATAGGCGTAGAGGATCATTCCGCGACGCAGTCTGGTCGGGACGGTTTCCGGTGGGGTATCGTCCAGACCGAACAAGGCCTCGCGAAGGCGCCAACGGCCGAGGGCAAAGGCGCGCGGCTGCAGATTCGGCACGTTGAGCAGGTCTGACAGCACGTAATAGCCATCAAACCGCATAAACGGGTTAAGGTTGATAGCGAGACTCATAATCCAGCTGGTTGTGGCCAGAACAAAGGCAACACTGCGGAGCATACCGTCTGGGAGGAGTACCCACAGCATGGTTGCCACACTGGCGATCATCAACTCGGTTGCGATCCCAGCGCAATCAATTGCTAAACGCTGCTTACGCGACCTGAGCCGCCAGGCAGAGGTCGTATCGGTGTAGAGAACCGGCATCATCACCAGGAAGCTGACGCCCATTGTGGGCACGCGGCAGCCATAACGTGTCGCAGTGTAGGCATGGCCTAGCTCATGCAGGATCTTCACTACGATCAGCCCCAGACCATAAGCGATTATGCCTTGCCAACTGAAAAAATAGAGGAAGGAGGCAATAAAAGCGTCCCACTGGCGTGCGACCAGCAAGAGCCCGCAGAACGCTAGCAATGAAAAAAATACGGCGCTTTGCCATGACCACAGAAAGCTGACCCGGTCGATCGTTCGGCCCAAGAAATTGGCCGGTTTGATCAGAGGTAGGCGGATGAACAGGTAGTTGTCGAGCAACCACTTCCAGGCAGCCTTTTTGCTGCTCGCCTGCTGTTCAAGAAAGGTTGCAACGCTGTCGCGTCCAACCGGGGTGACACTAAGCCCATTGGTGGCGACAAATTCGACTACTTCGTTGAACGCCTGATTGGCCTCGTCGTCGTCAAGGCCATAGCGGGCCAGTTCCGCGCTAATTCCGCCCAGCTGCCCGCGGGCCCAATGTGAGAGGATGATGAACTCAACCCGGCCAAGCTGAAAGAAAGCATGGCGGATCGGGTCTAACAATGTCCAACTGGGCGCGCCATTGACCAGCGGCGCTCCCGGTTCAATCCGCAATTCCTGTCTCAGACCAGGCAATGGCGGCGGCTTGGGGAATCCCGGAAGCTCAATCGGGATCGCAGCGCTGGTCATAAACCGATGAACTGTCGCAGAGCGGATATTGGTCGGCGCAGCAGAGAATAAATCAGCGGCACCCAGCGACCATAGACCTGGGCGGTGCCGCGCGAGCCAATCCGCGCCTCTCCGGCAGTGATCCGTGCTGTCAGCGCAAATGCCAAAACGCCTTCCGGAGTCTGGCGCGCCTGATAGCTGGCGGTCTCAAGCTTAGCGTCAATCGCCCAAAGCGGCTGGGAATCAAGCCACATTTTAACTTTTCCGCCCTGCGCCAATGTCATTTGCTCAGCGGCTGGAAGATCAACCCGAATCATCACTTGTTCGGGATCAACCACTTGCATGATTGGATCGCCGACTGTGACCGCCCGCCCCTCCCAATCGCGGCGATCGCTGAACAATGCCATCCCATCCCGCTGAGCGGTGATGGCCGATTGCCCTGCGAGCTGAGCGGCATAGTCATATTCCGCCTGTGCAACCTCGACTTCGGCCTGCATGATTGCGATGTCCGAGGTCTCATCCTCGCCGCCGAAGGCAGAACTGGTTGAGCGTTCTAACCGTGATTTGGCCACCGCGAGCCGCTCTTCTGCCAGTTCCAGCTCATTAGCAAGCCTCACATCGTCGAACCGCAATAAGACTTCGCCTTGCTTGACCGGGGCATTAGGCGTGACCTCGATTGAAGCAATTCGACCAGAGAAAGGAGCAGCCACAACATAAGGGCGTTCTGCAACAATTTCGGCCGGGGCGAGTGCTGTTAAACGAACGGGAAACAGTAGGACGACCACAATCGCAGCTGCAATCCAACGTTTCTTAGTGCTATCAAGCACAGGTAGGCGTCGCACCGGTCGATTGGCAGTCAGAGCCAACCAACTGTGGCTAGTGGTCTCGGCAACCCGTTCGGCGCGATATCTTTCGCCATCGCGCAAGCTCTCATCTCGCGCAAACAGCAAACCACCGAAGACT
>JBCDKX010000245.1:0-4652 GCA_038746055.1 Pseudomonadota bacterium | reverse complement strand
TGACTTTGCTTGGCCGTCAATCATGACCATTAGGTCATGTCCCGGTGCGCCTTCCGGACTGATATAGGCAGGATATCCCAGAGTGTTGAGCTTTGCGACCGTTAGCAGCTCACCCAGCGTCCCAGCTTGTTGGCGTGAGATTTTTTGAAGCATGTGCGTAGATTAGCACGTGCAAGCCCGAATGCCGACAGTCTGTTCTCGGCCCAGTTCAAGGCATAGCATTGCGACCGATTCTGGGGGTGAAAACGGACAATCACGAGACACAATCAAAGCAGGATCAATCCATGCCAGCAGAGACCTGCCACGCAACTGGGCGCTGATGCTACAATCCATCTCCACTTTGGCTGGATAGCGCATACTGCTCACGGTGGCTTTCGAAGAAGAAGTCCGTGAATCTCCGGGTTGCCGCTGATCGGTAGGGAGTAGGCGGAAACACGGCAGAAATCGTTCCGGACGGTAGAGCAAACTCTGGGAGAATAGCGACCAGTTCTCCTGATCTTAGCGCCTCGACGACCATAAAATCCGGCATATTCGCAACACCCCCTCCGGCCTTAACCACCGCCAGCACGGATTGTGACGAGTCTCCACTGACGGACGCCTGAAAAGCTATCTCGCGCGCTTGCCCATTCGCGTCAACAAAGGTCAACTTGGAGGGAACCTTCAATGCTCTGTTCTCGATGAGCGGTAGGCGTGCCAGCTCGTCAAGCGTCTGCGGCATACCGAATTTTTCAATAAGAGATGGGGCTGCAACTACGAACTGAGAGAAGTCGGTCAGTTTCCGGGCTGTGTTGGAGGAGTCCTCTAACCAGCCAACGCGAAAGGATATGTCGAACCGCGCCTCTACTGGATCAAAGCGCGTGTCGCTCAGAGTGAGATCGACCTTGAGAGCGGGATAGAGTAAGCTAAACTCTGCAACCGCAGGCGCAACGTAGCCAACGCCAAAATCAAGCGGTGCTGTAACGCGCAGCTCTCCCGAAGGTTCATCCCGACCTCTGCGCACTAGCTGAAAAGCATCATTCGCTTGCGCGACGGCAGCGCGAGCGGATTCATAGAAGTTCTCTCCCGTCTCGGTGAGACTAAAATGCCTGGTGTTCCTAAGAACAAGCGTGGCCCCAAGGTCATCTTCCAAGAGTTGAAGCTGCTTGCTGACGACCGCCTTAGAAACCCGCAATCGCGCGGCGGCCGCCGTTATGGTGCCTTCCTCGGCAATCGTCACGAAGTAGGCGAGCCTATTCAGGTTCTCTGACATTTCTGCTGTCTCCGTTTTGAATGCGTCCTACTGAGCGTCGCAGACTTTGTAACCTTTTAGTTGACTCTGATTATGCAGAGTTTGTCTTTTAATGACAAATCCCGACGCGTAGATCCTTTCTGACGGTCCAAACACCCTCAGGAAAACGACCCGACCACCTACCAAATGGAGACTTACCAATGACTAGACTTACCCAACACACCGTCGAAACGGCGCCCGAAGAATCAAAGGATACTCTTGCACAAACCGAAAAGGCCTTTGGGTTTACCCCTGGCCTGTTTCAAGTGATGGCTGGCGCGCCCAAACTGCTTGAGACGTACAACACCGTTCATGAAGCCTTTCAAAAAACCAGCTTCAACGCGCGAGAGCTGACCGTGGTCTGGCAAACCATCAATGTTGAGCATGAATGCACGTACTGCGTGCCGGCGCACACTGCACTGGCAGGCATGATGAACGTCGATCCAGTCCTCAACGAAGCGCTTCGCAATGAGGCCCCTTTGAATGATGATAAGTTGGAAGCCTTACGCACCTTTGCGCTTTTAGTTATCCGCAATCGTGGCCACGTAACAAACGCTGACTTGGAAGCATTTTACGCCGCTGGGTATGGCGAGCAGCAAGTCCTCGAGGTCATCCTCGGGGTGGCACAGAAGGTTATAAGCAACTACACCAACCATGTCGCCAAAACCCCCGTCGATCCTGCGTTCGCAAAATTTACGTGGGAACGTAGCCAAGTTGAAGCAGCTTAAGGTTTGTTGCGGCAAGAGGAGTCGAGGAGGAATCCCTCTTGCCGCAGCCCGCGCGATGCAAGCAGGCTGAACCCAATCATTATGCGCCCGCAATTGGGTCGCGAGGGGAGGTCAGGCCTTTGGTGCTAGACAGCCAAACGCGGACTAACCTCTCCCAGCCCAGTTTCAGCCTTTGCCTAGTGACTGATTGTGGAAGTGGAGACGGACACCCTAGTGACACAATTCGTTTCGGTGCTGTCGGAATGAATCTCTCAGCTAGGCGTAAATACGGTGCTCTGTGCGTTGGCCCTTGATAACTCGCCGCGTGACTTGGCTAAGGAAATGTATTTGCCTTCCGCCCAAGAACGGAGCGTATTTTGATAGAAGGGTGACATGATGTTTCCAGAGACGCCTGGTGCAATCTGGAAACGGCTGTTGTCGAGGTCAGCTAGATCGATTATCTGCCGCCAAACCGCTCCGGTGCGCGGTGCATAATCGTGGTTCTTACCGCCGCGCCAAGAGCCCACGTTGAGCGTACCGGGGCCACTGCTGGCGATAGTTGTCGGAGCCGCCCAATCGCTCAGCAAAGGCACAAAGTCCCAAACATACTGGTTAGCAAAGCGCGCTTTATGCGCCTTGCCCCATGCCCAGTCGACCGGTTCGCTTCCATACCGGTTCTTTAGATGCTCGATAGCGGCGGTAAACGCCTCCGAAACCGCTTCTGCACAATTTTCTTCGCGACTGGTTTGGACCGAATTGCACCAAAAGGCTGCATCCTTGCTGGTCAATAAGCGATTGAGCGTGATGGGGTCGCCTTGCCCAAAGCCATAGCCTTTATCCTTCACTTTTTGCCCCACTAACCGCTTGTGCAGCTCGTGCTCAAACGCCGTGTAGATCAGCGGTTCAGGCCGGTCCTTATCCATCAAACCGTCCCATCTCTTGAGCATATTCAGAGCGGCTTGCTCCAAATCGCTTTCCGCAACAATTGCATTGATCGCGCTGGACTGGAGGACGGTAGGTCTTAGGCTCACAGCGTCCATTTGCAGACGGGCAATATCTTCAATCGACACCTTATCATTGCTGGCGAACCATGATTCTGAACGGCCAATTCTGTATGGCACACGGGCTGTGTGCGTGAAGTACACTGGATAGTCGGCCGGTATGATCCTGGCATTTGAATCTACAATCCAGGAACGCGGTGGATTGAAGGCAGAGGGCATGGCTTCAAAAGGGACGAGGCCCTGCCATTCACCTTCGCCCAGCCAGCCCTTTGGCAATCGCGTTGCATCCTGCCTCTGCGTGCGAAACGGTATCGCAGCTGTAGTTTGCACCCCTATGTTTCCCGCGACATCAGCAAACGCAAAGGTGTTCCCAGTCCCGTGCGAAGACACAGCTTGACGAAAGCCGTCCCAACTCTTCGACAGCGGGATCTTGATGCTCGATTGCAGAAGCATTTGCCCCTGCTCTTCAAGCGCTGATTTAACGACTAGAATATGACCTGGACCCTGAGCTGCAGCAAGCTGTGCAAAATCCTGGTCATGATCTGACACTACAACCCCGTGTCGCGTGCGCCGAATTGTCAGCGTTTCTCCGCTGTGTCCGATTGCGAACTCTTCAGTTTTGAACTGGGTTGAACCTTCCGGGGTGAGATAGCGATCAGAGTGTTCAGGATCGACTTTCTCAACTAGAACATCAACGCTCTGAGCGACGAGCGCGGTCATTCCCCATGCGATTTTATCGTTGTGGCCAAAGTGGATAGCGGGGGTTGTGATCCAATAAGCTCCTCGCACCATGCCATTAGGCAGCGTTATGGCTGCAGGGTAGTACAAGCTCGGAGTTCCGAGTTCGAGATGTGGGTCGACAGCTAGGATTGGTTTGCCCGATTGTGTCTTTTCCGGGCCGAGAAGGAAGAAATTTGTGCCAGCTCCACTATCAGAAACAGGTGGTCCAGGTAACGCCACAGGGCTAGGTGGCTCCTCGGCGAATCCAGCTTGAGCTAGAGCGAGCGACGAACGTTTGCTTGCCTCAGCCAGCGCGCCGATATCAGTAATCAGTGTGGGCCACTCTTCTCCATAATCCTGCAGTAGCGCTTGCGCTCTTGCCGCACCAAGGTCTTCGACCAGGCGATCACGCAAAAGATAGGCATCTGTGTCACCTCCGAAAACGGTGGCGATTAGATAGGTTAGAGCGCCCACTTCGCGCAGCTCCCATGGATCTGGATCGATCCGAAGCGCGCGAAATTCAGGTGAAGATTGGTACTCGCCTGAGTCAATTGCAGCATTTATGCCAGCTGCGTAGGCCTCCATAATCTCTATGGTTTCGTCGTCAAACTTGGAAAGAGAAATATCAGCCAGTCGTCCCGCACCGGCCACAACAAACTCCTTGTCCAACTCGATCAAAACCTCTCCGCCAATTTCCGACATGCGCCCGTCCACGGCTCGCCGTAGAAATTCCATCTGCCATCCACGGTCTTGCGCTTGCGCATAGCCAAGAGCGAACATTGCATCTGTGTAACTAGCGGCGAAGATATGTGGGATGCCGTTTTCATCGCGCACGATTTCAACTTCGGCAGAAATCGAACTCGAGGTCAGCGAGCGCTCATAATCAGGCCGCGCCATAAGAGCCCATCCAGAGAAGAGACTTAGAAGGACGATCATGGCCACAAGCGTGATCCCACT
>JBCDKX010000244.1:0-4676 GCA_038746055.1 Pseudomonadota bacterium | reverse complement strand
AGCTGATCCTCGAAGATCATTTTGGAATCGTACAAGAGCCGGCCAATCAGAGTCGATTTGCCGTCATCCACACTCCCGCAGGTGATGAAACGCAGCAGGCTCTTATGCTGATGGGTGTCGAGATAGGCATCGATGTCTTCGGCGATCAATGCATCGGTTTGGAAGGAGGAATCCTGGTCCATCAGAAGTAGCCCTCCTGCTTCTTGTCTTCCATGCTCGCGGATTGTCCCTTGTCGATCGCGCGGCCCTGGCGTTCAGAGCCAGTGGCAAGCAGCATCTCCTGAATGATGTGGTTCATATCGGTCGCATCGCTCTCGGTCGCTCCGGTGAGCGGGTAGCAGCCCAACGTGCGGAAGCGCACCGAGCGTTCAACCACTTCTTCGCCTTCTTCAAAGCGGAAGCGATCATCATCGACCACCAGGATCAGCCCGTCGCGCGCTACGGTCGGGCGCTTTTGTGACATGTAGAGCGGCACAATGTCGATCTTCTCGAGCGCGATGTACTGCCAGATGTCGAGCTCGGTCCAGTTCGAGATCGGGAAGACCCGGATGCTTTCATCCTTGTTCTTCTTGGCGTTGTAGAGGTTCCACAGCTCTGGCCGCTGGTTCTTGGGGTCCCAACGATGGCTGGCGGTGCGGAAGGAGAAGACCCGTTCCTTGGCGCGCGCCTTTTCCTCATCGCGGCGTCCCCCACCAAAGGCGGCGTCAAAGCCATGTTCACTCAATGCGCGTTTGAGCGGCTCGGTCAACTGGGCCTGAGAGTAAAGTGCACTCCCTGTGTCGAACGGGTTGATGCCCTGTTCTTCAGCATCTTTATTCTCAGCAACAATCAACTCAAGGCCATATTCCTTGACCGTCTTGTCACGGTGATCGAGTAGCGCCTGAAAGTCCCACCCGCTGGCGACGTGCAACATCGGAAAAGGCGGGGGCGAAGGATAGAACGCCTTACGCGCCAAATGCAGCATGACTGAGGAGTCTTTTCCGACCGAGTATAGCATGACAGGATTTTCGGCTTCGGCCACGACTTCACGAAAAATATGGATGCTCTCGGCTTCAAGCCGTTCGAGGTGGGTGAGAGTTTTCATACGGTGGCAGCTAGTACGTGGGTGTCCCGGCGAAAACTAAGAAAAGCTATGTGCGGGGAAAATCTTTTTGGAGCGGGTAAGGGGAATCGAACCCCTCTACACAGCTTGGAAGGCTGGTGCATTACCACTATGCTATACCCGCCCGCTAAACAGGCGCGCCCATTGCCATTAAAGCTGCACTCACGTCAAGCGGCCTCTGGGGCGGGGGTGTCCTCTTCCAGATTGGCCCTGTTCCAACGCACCGATGACCAAAAGGCAAGGCCAATAAGGACTGCACCGATAAGGCCCGTGATGACTTCCGGGATATGCGCGAAGGTATTGATATACATAATCACCGCCAAAGCGAGGATCGCGTAGAAGGCGCCGTGCTCAAGATAGCGATATTCGGACATCGTGCCCTTGCGCACCAGAAAAATCGTCATTGAGCGCACAAACATCGCGCCAATGCCAAGGCCGATGGCGATAATGATCAGATTGTTGGTGAGCGCGAAGGCGCCGATCACGCCGTCAAATGAGAAGCTCGCGTCAAGCACTTCGAGATAGAGGAATGCACCAAATCCAGCTTTTGCCACATCCCCAGAAGAGGGTGCCGGTGGTTCGAGTATGTGATTGACTATCTCTACCGCCAAAAAGGTGAGGAGGCCGCCAATGGCTGCGAGGATGAAGGTGAGCGCGTCTGCATCGGTCAGCATGGTCGAGGTTGCCCAGGTTCCGGCGAGTACAAGGCCGATGGAAATCGCCTCAATATTTGCAACTCGGGCTAAAGGCCGCTCAATCATGCCGATCCAATTGAGCTCTTTATCGGCGTCGAAAAAGAACTTGAGGCCAACCATCCCGAGAAACGCTCCGCCGAAGCCCATCAGCCCGATATGTGCATCACTGACGATCCTTTGATATTCAGCCGGATCACTCAGTGCGAGCCGCACCGCGTCAATCGGGCCAAGACTCGCCGCCACCATCACGATCACGATTGGAAAGACGATCCGCATTCCGAAGACCGCAATGGCTATGCCCCAGGTGAGGAAGCGCCGCTGCCAAACAGGGTCCATATCCTTGAGGATTGAAGCGTTCACAGCTGCATTGTCGAATGAAAGCGAGACTTCCAAGACCGCCAGTACGGCGCATATCCAGAGTATCGAGAGCGTCCCCTCCAGTGTTCCCGACAGCTCCCAGCCGTACCAGCCACCCAGCGCCATGCAGATGGCCGTGAACAGCAATGAGCCCCAGAAATGTTTCAACATCAGCAGTTAGTCCTTTACCCCGGTCAAGACGATACGGCCATGTTGTCGATCAGACGAGTGTCACCAATCCGCGCTGCCACCAGAAGTCGCGCCGCCTTGCCCGTCAAGCGTTCTAGTGGCGTCAGCGAACTGGCGTCAGCAACCACAGCATAATCAATGCAGGTAAAGCCTTCGCGCAAGAGTTCTTGTTCAAATGCCGCCATGGCAGGGGCAATAGCTCCGCCCGCTTCTATAGTAGAGATTGCCTGTTTCATCGCACGCGGCAATGTCGCAGCAGCTGTCCGGTCTTCGGCAGAGAGATATCGGTTGCGGCTCGACATGGCGAGACCATCGACTTCGCGAACGGTCGGAACGCCGATAATTGAGTGGACATGCGGAGCGGTGAGATCGAGATCGCGCGCCATCGCGCGGATGACGGCGAGCTGCTGAAAGTCCTTTTCTCCGAAGAAGGCCATGTCTGGCTGCACCTGATTAAAGAGCTTGCTCACGACTGTGGCAACGCCATCGAAATGGCCTGGCCGCGCCTTGCCGCAGAGCCCTTCGCTGATCCCGCTCACCGATATGTTGGTGGCAAAGCTATCGGCGTACATCTCGTCTGGTGCAGGAGCCCAAAGGAGCGCGCAGCCTTCGGCTTCTAGCATTGCAGCGTCTTCTTCCAATTGGCGCGGATAGGCTTCAAGGTCTTCGCCAGGGCCGAATTGTGTTGGATTGACAAAGACTGAGGCCACGACAGCATCGCACTCTTCATGAGCACGGCGAACGAGCGTCAGATGGCCCTCGTGCAATGCGCCCATTGTCGGCACCAGACCAATCCGCGTGCCTCCTCGACCATTTTCACCACGCAGCCTTGCCAGCTGCGTTCTCAACACATCGAGTGTATGCACCGTTTGCACGTGGTTCTTCCCTCGGATAAAGCCCCTTGCTCGATAGACCGGTGCACCGCATAGTCACAAGGTGTGATCCCCCATCGGTCAACGGATGTGTATCTGCCTCCTGCATGATGCGCTGATATACGAGGGAAAATAAATGGTCGCTGCAAGAGCACCGCACCGTACGCACCGGATCGTTTTCGCCAATGAAAAAGGCGGGACGGGAAAATCGACCACTGCTGTGCATGTCGCGGTGGCGATGTCTTACCTGGGCGCGCGGGTCACAATGCTTGATCTCGACCCGCGCCAGCGCACTTCGCACCGTTATATGGAAAACCGCTTTCATACGATGCAGCGGCGCGGGCTCCACCTGCCTACGCCGGCTTGCGAAGTGTTCAAGGGCCGCAGTGATTCTGCGTTGCTGGTAAAGATCGACAAGCTCGAGAAGGATTGCGACTTTCTGATCATCGACAACCCGGGGCGCGATGACGAACTTGCCCGCACAGCAGTTGAACAAGCGGACACGCTGGTCACACCAATGAATGACAGTTTCGTTGATTTTGATCTCATCGGACAGGTTGATCCGGAGAATTTCAAGGTCAAGAAACTGTCGTTCTTTGCTGAGCTCATTTGGGAGGCGCGGATGAAGCGGAGCCGGGCAACTGCCGCTGGCGAACGGCCTGAGATGGACTGGATCGTGGTGCGCAACCGTACAAGTCATACTGAGGCGCGCAATATGGCTCGTATTGATAAAGCGCTTACCGAAATGTCCAAGCGCGTGGGCTTCCGCGTGACTCACGGTCTTTCTGAGCGGGTTATCTTCCGTGAGCTCTTCCCCTCCGGCCTCACCTTGCTTGATAAGGGTCATCTGGGTGATCTTGGCACCAGCCATCTCGTTGCGCGTCAGGAATTGCGCAACTTGGTGATGGCGCTAAAGCTCCCGAAAACCGTTAAGCCAAAGCCCAAGATGGAGCCCGCTTAAGCCATGCTGCGCATTGCTGTCGTCCTTATCCTGCTTACCCTTTTATGTCGCTGGGCTATGGGAAAATGGCCGTGGGAGTTACTTGCCGGACCTCCAACCCATGCGCAAAAACTAGCCCAAGCGCGCAAGGAGCTGGGCGTTAAGCGCTTTGCCAGCCGGGAGGAGATCTTAAGCGCTCACAAGCGAGTGCTTGCGGAGGTTCACCCTGATCGCGGTGGTTCCAGCGAACAGGTTCACACGGCAAATGATGCGCGAGATATGTTACTGGCTGAGCTGCCTCCTTCTGAAGCAGGCGCTGAAGACGACGATCCCCCCTCCGACTAAGCGTAGATTAACGCGATTGTCGTAGCCGACTGGGCTGAGGACGTTTATGAACTGGTTCATCGCCACTTGCGCGCATCTGCTGACCCCGATCCCGATCCCCGAAGAAAGGCTCTAAAAGACCGATGCATCACACCTTCCACCCCACCGTCCTGCGCGAATATGATATCCGCGGGATT
>JBCDKX010000243.1:0-4690 GCA_038746055.1 Pseudomonadota bacterium | reverse complement strand
GTCGCCGTCTCCGTTGATGAAGGTCTGACGATAGCTCTCCATAGCGCGGTAGAAATCATAGAAATCTGGGTCCTTGCCATAGGCATCGGCATAAGTTGCTGCCGCTTCGGCATCGGCTTCAGCACGGATGATCTGCGCATTCTTGCGGCCTTGGGCGCGGATTGTCTCTGCCTGCTCCTGACGCTCTGAAATCATGCGGGTGAAGGCCGCTTGCAAAGGAGTGCCTTCTGGAAGGTCGGCTGCCTTGATCCGTACATCGATAATCTGCGCTCCGTATTCGCGCGCCTGCGCATCGAGCGTATCGCGGATATTGGTCATTGCGCTGCCCCGCTCTGCGGTAAGCAGGCTGGCAAACGTCCGGCGACCCAATTCCTGACGCAGGGTTGAGCGAAGGATCGGCGTTAGCTGAGCATTGAGGCGCGCTTCATTGCCCGAACGCTCAACCATAGTTACCGGCTGAATGATGCGATAGCGAGCATAGGCGTTCACCTGGAGACGTTGTTGATCGCTGGTCAGCACTTGCTCATTATCCATATCGAGATCGAGCACGCGGCGTTCCACCATTTGCACTCGCTCGTAGAAAGGAATGCGCCAAGAGAAGCCGGCGCCGGTCTGGCCGAAAGGATCATCGGGGCGGTAGATATTGACGATCCGGTCCGGCTTACCAGCCGCAATGATCACCGCCTGCTTGGTCTCGGCGGTTACGAAGAGCGTCGAAGCAACGGCTGCTACAGCGACGCCAAGCACAATAATCGGCAAGCGGAAACGGGTCCAAATGCTGTCCATCTTATTGGCCTCCCTGTGTTTGGGGCTGTGCTGGAGTTGCGGGCTGGGCTGAACGACGCTCAACTTCGCGCAGTGGCAAATAGGGGGTTACGCCATCTGCATCGATAACGGTCTTGTCGGTGCGGGAGAGGACAGCTTCCATTGTCTCATAGTAAAGGCGGCGGCGTGTCACCTGCGGAGCTAGGCGATATTCCTCATAGATCTGGTTGAATTGTTCGGCATCACCTTCTGCGCGGGCGAGCAAGCGCTGCGAGTAACGGCGCGCGCCATTCAGTTCGCGCTCGGCATCCTGCTGCGCTGCGAGTACATCATTAAATGCCTCAACCACGCTTTCGGGCGGGTCGGTCTTATCAATGTCGATACCCTGAACGTTGATCCCGGCACCATATCCGTCAAGGATCGCTTGCATCCGAGTTTGCACGTTCTGCTGAATGTCAGCGCGGCCTTCACCTGAGATGACTGTATCAAGCGTTTTTTCGGCAACGGAAGAGCGCATGGCGGTTTCCGCAGCCTCGCGCACAGTTTCGATCGGATCGGCCAGCTGGAATTGGAACAGCGGAAGATCATTGATATTCCAACGCACTGAATAGCTGAGGTCGACCAGGTTTTGGTCCCCGGTCAGGATCAGCTTGCTAGGAACATCCTCGGTCCGGATTTCCACCACATTTTCCGTCTCAACGATGCTGACCGGATAGGGCCATGAGAGGTTTGTACCCGGGCCATAAGAACTAACATACTTACCGCCAAAACGGGTAACCGTTGCCTCTTCACCCGGCTGGATGAAATGCACGCCAGTGAAAAAAAGGTATACTGCTACAAGCCCGGCTGCGAGGATCGGGAACCAGCTGCCACCGCCAGGACGCTCAGGCAGACGGAGCGAGGGACCTCCGCCACCGCCACCCGCTCGGCGAGGCCCTTCAGGTCCTTTGTTCTTAAAAATGTCTTCAATGCTGGCCGAGCGGCGCTTACCATCATCTGAGCCGCCACCAGGCAGCCAAGGATTGCGCGGCCCGTCGGCTTTGTCACCAGAGGGAGTATCGCCGGAACCCTGTCCGCCGTTGCTGGGTTTCCCCCATGGATTTTTCTTGCCAGCCATCGCCAGGCCAATCTGTTGTCTAAAACCGTCAAAAATACGCATGCACTCTCTATAGGTATGCGATTGCCGGAAAAACAGGGGTTGAAACACGGATTTTGATGTTAGAGGCCCATAGGCATGAGCAGCGATGACAATTCAAAACGCGAGCTTACGCAGGAAGAGGCCCTTTTGCGAGGCGCTTTGCCCGCCGAAATTCACGGCCGGATCCGTTCAGCCAGGCTGAAAGACAGCCGCGCAATTATCGTCGCTGAAGCGGGCGATCTCGCTGCAAAAGCGCGTGAAGAGCTTGAGAAACTTATCGAAACTTCTCTGGGTGATCTTGCTGACGTAAATGAGGTGCGTGTTGCGCTCATTGCGGATCGCCGCCGGCGGATGATTATCGCAGTGGGGTCGGGCAAAGGCGGGGTGGGCAAGTCGACGCTTACCACCAACCTCGCGGTGGCTCTGGCCAGGATGGGCCGCAAGGTGGGCGTGATTGACGGCGATATATATGGCCCATCACAGGCGCGCCTTCTGGCAACCGAGCAAGCCAAAGCTCAGGCCGATGGCGATAAGTTGATTCCAATTGAAAGCCCATTTGGGGTTAAGATGCTCTCGATGGGCAATCTTGTCGCGCAAGGAAAGGCGCTGGCTTGGCGCGGTTTAATGGCTGGTAAGGCGCTTACCCAGATTATTGAGGCGAAATGGGATGATACAGAGATTCTGCTGATCGACCTTCCCCCGGGCACAGGTGATGTACAAATCTCGATGATGGCGGACAACAAGCCCGATGGCGCGGTCTTGGTCTCAACCCCACAGGATTTGGCGCTGCTTGATGCGGCGCGTGCCGGGCAGCTGTTTGAAGATGGCGATGTGCCGATCATCGGTTTGGTCGAGAATATGTCAGGGTATGCTTGCCCCGAATGCGGCTATATCTCCAATCCCTTTGGCGAGGGAGGAGTGGAGAAGTTCGCTAGCGCTCTCGAAATACCGTTTCTTGGCCGCATCCCGCTGACCATGGAAACACGTTTAGCGGGGGATGCGGGCAAGCCACCTGCTGCCACTGATGATTATGACGCTGAGCCGTTTATAGCTGTTGCAGAGGCGCTTGATCGCTGGATCAAGAACGGCAAAGTCTGACTATTATGCAGATCACGCGGCGAGGGGTGCTTGGAACAGCTGCCATTGGCGGCTCTCTGGTCGTGGCTTGGTGGGCTTTGCCACGTGAGTTTCCCAATCCACTAACTCCTGCGCGCGGTGAACATGTACTGGGTGCTTGGCTCAAGATCGCGGAAGACGGCGTAGTCTCTGTAGCCGTGCCTCAATTAGAGATGGGGCAGGGCATCACTACCCTGATCCCGCAAATCGTGGCTGAAGAGCTAGGAGCAGACTGGCGCCAGATCGCGGTGGAACCTGCCTCCGCTGCAGCAGCCTACGCCAATATTGCGCTTGCGCAGCGTTGGATTGGCCTTTGGGATCCGGTCACTGCAGGTATCTCTCAGACAAGCGATCAGTTTTTAGCGCAACGATATGCGACGTCCGAGCGCTTTACCGCGACCGCTGATGGCACTTCTATGGCTGCTTACGAACAGCCGGCGCGCGAATCAGCGGCCGCAGCGCGTGCGATGTTGGCGATGGAAGCTGCTGCGCGCTGGGGCACATCCTGGGAGGAATGTGAAGTGGCGGGTGGGATTGTCGCTTATGGTGATAATCGTGCAACCTTTGGCGAATTGGTCGCCGGTGCCGCAGAGCGATTGCCGCCTGACCCGCCGCCGCTTCGACCCGAGCCTGCCGGTGGCAACCCGTTAGTCAGCGACGCTGAAGAATCGCCAGCCGGTGCGTTCCCGCGTATTGATTTACCTTCCAAGGTGGACGGATCGCACCGATTTGCGGCTGACGTGCGGCTTCCTGGCATGGTCTATGCTGCCATTCGCCACGGTCCAAACAATGGCAGCGAACTGACCGATTATAAGGCTGATGGCGCAAGCGGCGTCAGTGGGGTCGTTGGCGCTGTCACAAGTAAGCGCTGGCTGGCCGTAGCCGCAACCACCTGGTGGGCGGCGAACCGAGCACTACAGGCGATGCAGCCGCAGTTCACCACTGATTTTCCGGTAAGCAGCGAAGATATTGCAGCGCGGCTCGATACGCTGGTCTCTTCGGGTGACAGCTTCAAGGTCGCCGAAACAGGTTTTGGCGAAGAGGCAATGACGCGTGTCGATTTCGCGCGTCGATATGAAGTCGAACCATTTCACGCTGCTCCAATCGAGACCGCGAGCGCCGCAGCCCGGCTCAACGATGGACGGCTCGAACTATGGATCGCGAGCCAAGCCCCGGAACAGGCACGAGCAGCTGCAGCCAAGGCCGTGGGCCTCAGAGTCGAAGATGTGGCGCTCTATCCAATGTCTTCGGGCGGCAGTTATGATGCGCGGCTTGAACATGATCACGCCATTGAGGTGGCACAGATTGCATCTCAGCTAGGACGCCCGGTCCAGTTGACATGGTCACGGCGTGAGGAGCTTGTGCGTTCGTGTCCCTCTGCACCCGTCTATACGCTGATCGGAGCGCAATTGGCAGGTGCCGGAACAGCAGGACCCGCGGCAGGCGGGTTTGGCGGTGTAATTGACGCACTCAAATTGCGTATCGCAACCCCACCCTCAGCGCATGAATTCGGCAAGCGTTTGTTCGATAACCTTACCGCCTGGGCTGCGATCCGTGAGACGACAGGGATGAAGGATGTATTGGCGCTAGAGGGAGCGGTGCCAGCCTACGAACTCCCTAGCGTCACCGTGCGCCACATTCCTGTGGAGACCGGCTATCCTGCAGGACGCG
>JBCDKX010000242.1:0-4732 GCA_038746055.1 Pseudomonadota bacterium | reverse complement strand
CTTGCGGATGGATGACGCCTGCATCGCCATGTTCATCACATCCGCCCCCAGCCGCTTGCCCGCCAGCTCAAAGCTGGCCTGCGTCCGCGTCGAGTTTTCAAAGAACATGTTGATGTGGGGCTTGAGCGCGGATTTGCCCTGGAAATAGTGCCAAATCTGCACCGGAGAGATTTCGCCAAAATGCAAATGCGGGGAAAGGCGCGAGACTTTCTCAACCGAGGGGAAATTGCGTTTGTCGTCATAGTCATCGACATGGGCGCTCCACCATTCGAGGCGCTGGTGCGCAGCCTCTTCACCCACTTCCCAGGCTTCAGCGATGCCGTCTGACCAATCGGGTTTTGTTGGGAGCAAATTCCAGTCCGCCAGATTGTCGGACACTGGCCAAGTAGTGGGAGCCGAAAGCTCGGGCTCCGGCACAAGGTCACGCGGTGGAAACTGGGTGCGCACGGCCCGGCTAAACGGTGTGTAGATCTTATATTGCCCACCAGAGCCCGTGGTCACCGAACCCATAACGGTCAGATAATTGCCGTAATAGCGCTCCAGCTCGATCTGCTTGCCAAGCGCCTTTTCGACATTGCGCCACCATGGCTCGTAGTGGCGGTTGGTGTGGATGGTGGTCGCGCCCACGTCACTGGCGACGGCCGTCAACTGCTCAACACAATCACCCTTTCGCAGAATCAACCGCGAGCCACGCTCCTTCAATCGGCGCGCCAAATCGGCTAGCGAGTGATGCAACCACCAGCGCGAGGCTCCACCATAGGCGTGGGTTTTTGCCACTGCATCATCGAGCACATAAACCGCAACGACCGGGCCTTTTTTGGAGGCTTCGAACAGGGCGGGATTGTCAGCCAGACGCAGATCGCGCCTCAGCCAAACCAATTGTATGTCACTCATGCGAGTTGAAGCGCTTTAGTCGCCACTGAGTTCCTCACATTGCACATTAGGCAGCTCGACGAAGAAGCGCTCGCGCACCAGCGGTGCAAAGAAACGCGCGTCATACAGGATCACCGAACCATCCTCTGCGCGCGTCGCAATGGGAGCGCGTGACCAGGTCATAAAGCCAGCGGCTTGGGTTGATTGCGCCGCCGCGTTTTCCGGCATTTGGCACAGGGTAAGTTCAGGCGCAAAATAGCCATAGCCCAATGCTTCCCCTTCCCAATCGGTCGAGTACCAGCGATCATCCTGAGTTTGGATAATCCGCTCACGCCGCCAGAACTGACCAGGTTGAGGGTTGCCGATCACGAAGCTGGGGTAGGGTTCAGCAAAAGTGCCTTTATTGGTCTCTGCTAGATAAGTGATGCCATAGTTCATCGCGATGTAGGCGAGACTTACAGTAATGCCGATCCAAGCCTTTGCCGCGCCATTGCCACCGCGTCTGTCGACACGGACTGACCACCAGATGCTAGCGGCAAGGATCACCCACAGGACAATATCGATGATGAAGAGCGTGTCGCCATAGTACCAGCTCTTGTCGAAAGGATAGAGGAAGCGCACACCGTAGTTGTTGAGCCAATCCATCAGGCTGTGCGAGATCGCTCCGATCAGCGCGAGGATATAGAGCCACTTGAAAGAGACCGGATCCCTGGTCTCAGGCCGTTTGCCACGCGAACTTTGCCATCGATCAAAACCCCAGAGCAGCGCCGCCAGCCCTATCGGCAACAGCGCCACTCCAATCGGTCCATGGGTAATCCCACGCCGGAAGCCGAGCGCCTCTTGGCTGTCGAGCCACAACAAACCAACCACGTCAATATCAGGGAGGTTTGCTCCGAGAACCAGTGCTGCGATCCCAAGTCCGGTTTTTTTCTTGAGCCCCGTCTGCCCCATCAAAGCGCCGGTCAGACCATGAGTTAGGTTATCCATTTGCAACTGATTAGCGATGGTGCAAAGGTCCGTCAAAGAACGATACTTTGGAGAGGCCGAAGAGCTATGACCGATACCAGCCCCTATATCCGTCCCGATATGAAGGCCTTTCTTGACACGCTTGCGGCGGCTGGGGGTCTCGCAATATCTGACATGACGCTCGAAGAAGCACGGGCTTCTTACGGCGCGCTGCACGGCATGGCAGATAGGCCCGCGCGCGAGCTTGCCGTGATCCGCGATTTGACCTGTCCAGGACCAGCAGGTGACATATCTTTACGGCTCTATGATGTCCGTGACACGCGTGAGCCTAGCCCAGTCATAACTTTCTATCATGGTGGTGGATTCGTCATCGGGGACCTTGATACGCACCACAGTCTCTGCACCGAGATTGCAGCGGAAATGGACCTGCCCCTGATCGCCGTCGACTATCGGCTTGCGCCCGAACACCCGTTCCCAGCGGCGATTGAGGACTGCGAGGCCGCCACACGCTGGGTTGCTTCTTCTCCGGCAGAGCTGGGGCGCGAGGCAACCGGAGTTATCACCATTGGTGACAGTGCCGGGGGCAATGCAACCATCGTCGTCGGCCAATTGCTGGGTGCAAACCCCGCCGATGTGCCTGTGGTCCTGCAAGTGCCGATCTTCCCCTTGGCTAGCGATGCGGTGGGTTCTGAAAGTCTCGAGGCTTTCGAGGATGGCTACATCCTCACCAAGGCCGCAATTGAGTTCTTTGACGCTGCATACAAAGCAGACCGCAGTGATTCTCGTGGGTTTCCCATCCTTAGCGATCACAGCAATGCCCCGCCCACGGTCCTGACCACCGCTAGCCTCGATCCGATCCGCGATTCAGGGCGCGATTACGGCAAGGCGCTGGTAGACGCTGGCCGTGATGTAGTCTTCCTTGAAATGCAGGGGCTCTGCCATGCCCACACCAACCTCCGCGCCGCTGTTCCCAGCGCACAAGCTGATCTTGGACGGGTGATTGGTGCGATGAAACTCATGCTGAGCAAGTAAATGAGCGACTTACCCTACCGCCCCTGCGCTGGCTTTATGCTGGTGAACGCCGAAGGCTTGGTCTTCGTGGGCGAGCGCATTGACAAACGCGCGCATGGCTATTGGCAAATGCCACAAGGGGGAATTGATCCGGGTGAGGAGCCGGAGACGGCTGCACTTAGAGAACTCGAGGAAGAAACAGGCGTTGGTCCTGAACTTGTCCAGATCATTGCCGCCGGTTCCAAAACCTTCAAGTATGACCTTCCCCCGGAGCTTTTGGGCCGAATCTGGAAGGGGAAATATCGCGGGCAGGAACAGTATTGGTATCTCGGGCGATTTTCCGGGTCAGATGCTGACATCAATCTCAACGCCCATAATCCAGCTGAGTTTCAGTCCTTTCGTTGGGTAAAGCCGCAGGAGTTACCTGAACTGATCATTCCCTTCAAACGCGCGGTTTATGAAGAACTTGTCGCAGAATTTTCACCCTTGATTTAGGAGCTGATCTAAAATTTGAAAGTGATGCTATCGCGGTCGTCTTTGGCACGGGCTGCCTTAAAGCTGTCGAGCGCCTCAACCCGCTCAAACCAGGCATTCACATTCGGGAACCCGTCAGCAAATGTGCCTTTGTCGCGCAGCGCAAACATCGGGTAGACCAAGGTGATGTCGGCAGAGGTCAAATTGTCGCCGCCAAAGAACGGCTGCTTGCCCAGATCTGCCTCCATCAGGTCATAAAGCGCCTTATCACGAGGATTGAGAAACAGGCTGCGAACCTGTCCAAAAACCTTTCTAAAGAGCGTGCTTAGTGGCCATGGTGAGCGGGTCTCAAGCAAGGTCAGCACCATCGCGACCATCTGGTTACTCATGAGCGATCCTGGCGAGGCGTGGAACCAAAACAGGTGCCGCGCGCGGTCCTTATGGCCTGCGGCGGGATTTAGCGCGCTATCGGGATGACTATCCAGAATGTAGTCGATAATCGCATTGCTTTCAGCCAGCACCAGATCACCATCGGTTACAACCGGCGCTGTCCCCAAAGGTGAAAGCGCTTTGTAATCATCTGGCGCCAAATTGTTGTCGGCATTGCGATTATAGACTTTGAGCTCATACTCTGCGCCCAAGGCTTCGAGCAGCCACAAGATACGAAAGCTCTGCGAATATTCGAGGTGGTGTAGCGTCAGCATATCAGCCCCTCTAGCGGTCGATCCGCCGAGCCGACAAGCTCAATTAACGACAGCGCCGTCTTCTGCAGTTTCCACCATCGTCTCAACCGCGAGGCGAGCGGGCGCACCAGCGGCAATCGTTTGTTGCAACGCCATCGTCTCCGGGCAGGACGAACCACACAGACTCTCAAGCCGCGAGAGATTGCGCTGTGCTTTCTCGACTGCGCCTTTTTCAACCAGGGCTTCACCCTCGCCCGAGATCGCGGCAAAATTGTCCGGATCGCGCTGCAGCGCTTCGCGGTAATAGCCGATTGCCTTGCCTTGCAGTCCATCCTGGCGTGCAGCCTCTGCGAGCTCGAGGAAAACTGGCGTATAAGCCGGGTCGACGGCAAAAGCCGCCTCAAATGCATCGATCGCGCCCTGTGTGTCACCATTGGCAAGCGCTGCCTGCCCGAGTTCGATAAGCTGAGCAGCACGCGGATCGGGCACTCTATCACCGGCGCTCGACACACTCGCAGTGGCTGCGAGAAACAGTGAAAGGGCAGCGGTAATCGGCGCAAAACGCATAAACAGCTCCTTAAAGTCAGGTTTCCCTAAGTCAGTTGGGCCTAGAGAGGACGGCTTAGCCATAACATGAATGCCTAACACTCAAAGGTCAGCAATGCGACAAAAAACCCGTCCGTCTCGTCCTGGAACGGTGTAAGGCGCAGTCCTTCACCGCGTGG
>JBCDKX010000241.1:0-4767 GCA_038746055.1 Pseudomonadota bacterium | reverse complement strand
GCCCGCGATGAGCAGACTAACAAGGCCCTTGAGGGCCGAGTGCTCGACTTAATCGGCAGATGATCCGTCGAGCGCGACAAGAACGGCAGCCCACCGCAGGCGGCGAGCAATTCAGCCATCATCAAGCAACTGAGGACAGATTTGATCGCTGTCTCGTCTCTTGAACCGCAAGCAAGAGGATATGCGTTCGAGAATTCTCGAAGAACGCGTTCGACCTTTACGGGGTTCACGAATGGAGGTCTCGAAGCTTTCATGCGCGGTCGACGCACCATTTGTATGAGGGGGCAGGACTTCGACGAGGCGTTGTCCCGAGAATTGCTGTTGGACAAAGTGATCCGGGAAAAGGCGCGCATGGCGGTAGAGACAGGAGCCCCCTTCACCGCCGTGAGAGATTTGTAGGAGGCGTGGACTAGATGCTCATTTGGCCCCGCCTTACTGACTATCACGGGATTTCAGTTGCCCAAGAAGATGCCGATTTCGCGATCCCGTTCTTCGAATAGGACATCCCTCCCTATGTCGACCCATTCCTCATGTGGCGCTCCAGATTGCAGGTTAAGTTCGCGGTGAACAATCTCTTCGCAATTGACCCGCCTGAAGCTGATCCAGGTGTTGCGCAATCGGTGTCAAATGTCCGGATAGGAGCGGTCTATGATCTTGGCGGCCGCAAGTTCTTCTTGCAGGTCGCAGAGCATTTTAGTCGATGCAATTTGCGAGGACTTGAGCAGCACAGATTCACCATAGTTCGCCAAATCAACGCGCATTCGATGGGACTAAATTTTGTTCTTTAATAAGGGTCTAGTGATGCTAGTCTTCTTTGCTGTCACAGCGGCGGCCTCTTGCATCTCTAGTGCACCGGCCAGTGCTAGCGAAGACACGGAACCTCTTGCCATCATCGCCCAGACGATCCGCGCGTTCTTGTTCGCCAGCGTGACAGCAGCAACCTTTGGCTTTTTGCGCTCCAGCAGCTGCGCTACCCATGGGTGCTTGGTGCTGCCCTGCTTTGCTTGCCGCACTACCGCCATAGCGCCGACGACCAGCGGTTCGCGCAGGTAAGTGTTGCCAGCTTTGGGGATGCTGCCAAGCCGCTCCTTGCCACCGCTTGAGTTCTGGCGCGGAGTCAAGCCGATCCATGCTGACAGACTTCGCCCGTCAGAGAAGATAGAGGGGTCAGGATCTTGCGCACCCTATGCAGCATCATCGCGGCCTGTTGATCCGGGGTTTTGATGCCAACAACGCGTATCGTGGGTCGTGTTACCGCTTCACAGATCGCTGCAGCATCAGCTGCATCATTCTTCCCGCGCTTGAGGTAAGGCTTCGCATATTGAGCAGGCATCAGCTTCACCTCCTGCCCGAGCAATGTTAGCTCGCGTGCCCGGCGATGGGCCGAGGCGCAGGCTTCAACGGAACTCTCCTCTCCGACTCATCCGCAGGATCATATCCCGACGAAGTGGAGAGCCGTCCACGACCCAATTTCAGTCACTTCGGATCCCACTCTCTCTGGCCGCTAATCCGCCGAGGCTAGTAATCTAGGGGCATCTGCGACGTATGTTGCCGAGATAGGCATCGCTCTTATGTGACTGGCCAAATTGGGAGTAGGGTGGGCCAATCGGGACCAGTACTTTGCCACACAGGTAAAGGAGCTCATATGTCCACTGTACCGCGCGTAACTTCAGCGATTGATGGTGAGCCAGCACAGCTTGTCTCTGTGCTCGCGCATCAGCCTGCCTTAGCGGAGAGTTTTTTTGGTCTCTATGGCCGTTTCTGGGATAGCGACGTGCTATCTTCCCGGCTCAAGGAAGTGGCAAGGATGCGAAACGCGCGGATCACCGAGTGCGGGTTTTGTCGAAATGTTCGCTTCGATAAGGCGCTTGGAGAAGGTCTGGGCGAAGAGACCGTCGATGACATAGATGAGGGGTATGAGACGTCTGACAAACTCACCGATGCTGAAAAAGCTGTCCTGAAATTCACGGACTCGCTTATCTTTGATCCCGACCTGCTAACCGATGATGCGAAAGCGGCGTTGAGCAGGCATCTGTGCGCAGAACAGATAGCTGAACTGGGTGTGGGGATCACCTTGTTTCTGGCTTTGGCAAAGGCGCTAATTACTATGGGACTGGAGCCGGAAAAAATGGATCGGACCGTTCTTGCCACACCGTCCGGACAGAAAACGGAGCCGGCGTAATGAACGGATCTGTTGCACAGGCACTCAGCGGGCATTCAAACCTCTCCGATGACTACGTTGCATTTCGTGATGCAGCGACTGCGGCACTTGGGGAACACTTGACGGCGCACATTCGCCACGCGATCGCTGAAACCCATGGTCTCGCATCGGAGGTGCCCGCTGGTGACGCGCCTGCCGTCTGCCTCGACTATGCTCGTCGAATGCCCTTTGAGCACACCGCGATCACCGATGAAGAAGCCAAAGCGGTGGTGTCAGCAATCGGCGAGCAGCGATATGTGGCATTGTCCGTAGTTGCTGCGTTGGCAGATGCTGAATGCCGTGCGGAACGGGTTGATCTGGTTGGCCTGGTGGACACCGCCAAGTAGTCAAGATAGCCGTTCGCGCTTGATGTCGGCGGAGAATATCTGACCGTATCTGTCCCATCATAACCGAACAGTCTCATGACAAATCTTGACGCCGCGCTCGTCAAGCACGCATTGCTCAGCCTGCGTCTGGCTTAAACGTTTCCACCAGCTTAACCTTATCTGCCAACCTCATCTTGTGAGGTCTCGTGCCAGTCCCGTGGCATGCGCATTGAGCAGATCATTCACAAAGCGGCACGGGCGACCGCTGCATGCGTTGCTTTGGCGGGAGCGCTTGGCTCAACGAGCGCGCATGCCACAGTGATTGGAACATTGGTGCAACCTGCATTTGCCGCAGCAGCAATTCAAACCACCTGTCCTTTGGGAAATCCATTGCCTTCAGCCGTAGCAACGAGCGCGAGAGCGGCCAAGGGCTCGGCGATTCTGGGCGGTGAGATGAGCGCGCTCGAACGCATGAAAGCGCAACAAGCAGGACAGGTCGTAGAGATCGCTAAGATCGAAGCTGCCGATGCTTTACGGGAGTTTCAACCTGCGGCTGGTGGTGTACGCAGCAGCTCGAACATCTGCTCGCTGTTCTCGGCAAAATCTCGCATCGACATTGCCGCGCCGTTTCCCAGCGGCCGATCGAATAATGACTTCTTGGCGACAAAACGTGTAAGCATCCAAAAAACATCCTTTGATAAGGATTGGGCTCGGGTTTACCGGGAAACTTTACCGAGCAGCTTTGTCAGCGGAACGGTCCGCAATCTCGCTGACCCGAGTGCCACACTTCGAGACGTTAATCGCTGGGTGAACAACCGGATCACTTATGTTGAAGATCGCGTGCTGTTTGACGAAGCCGACTATTGGGCTGGCGCGAGACTGACTCTCGCCCTTGGCATGGGGGATTGCGAAGACATCGCGCTTGCAAAGATGCAATTGCTTGCTGCTGCCGGATTCCGCCGCGAGGACATGTTCCTTACGATTGCCAAAGATACCCTGCGCCGGTCCGATCATGCGCTATTGGTGGTGAAGCTCAAAGATCGGTTCGTTGTGCTCGACAACACGACTGACGCATTGCTCGATGGGGCGAAGGCGCACGATTATCGCCCTATCCTCAGCTTCAGCGAGCGGCGCGCCTGGGTTCACGGTTATTGATCAGTGCGGCTATCGCTCAGTAAGCGCGCGATCAAAAGCCTTTGAGACAGGTTTGAGCAGATAACTCAGGATGGTCCTACGTCCTGTCAGGATTTCAACATCGCAGATCATACCCGGCACGATTGGCAAAGACTGGCCTGCCCGCTCAATGGCTGAGCGCTCTGTTTCGATGAGCACCGTGTAGTAAGCCTCGCGTTCCACCTCATCGAAAATACTGTCGGCAGAAACCTGCTGGACTGTCCCGTCGAGCCCGCCGTAGATTGAGAAATCGTAAGCAGTCACTTTGACGATCGCGCGATCACCGACCTTGATAAAGGCTATGTCGCTCGGGGCCACACGGGCCTCCACCAACAAACGGTCACCAACCGGCACGATCTGCATAATCTTCTCGCCAGCGTTCACAAATCCACCTTCGGTCGTGATTTGGACATCGTTGACGATCCCGTCTGCAGGAGCACGCAGTTCGTTCCGCTGCTGACGCGCTTCAGCTCCGCGGATCGTTTCTTCGTTAACCGCGATACGGGTCGTCACATCGCTGCGTTCATCGAGTGCTTGCTGACGGAACTCAAGACGTGCTGAGTTCAGATCGGCCTGCGCTTGCCGGATCGCCGCAGATGCTCTTCCGGCTGCCTGCTGGGCTGCCGATAGCCGACCCTGTGCATCGACCAAATCGCGTTGCGCCGAAAGGAGTTCAGTACGTGGGACAATGCCCTGCTCAGCCAGTGGGGAGAGCAGATCGACCTGCTCGCGTGCGAGCCTCACGCTGTCTCGAAGCGATGACACGGTGGCTTCAGCCTCGCGCAGGTCACGGCGCCGTTGATCGATTGCAGCGCTCAGCGAGCTCTCCCTCGCTTGCGCGGTGGCAACACGGGCACGTTGCAGTCGTTGTTCCTCCGCACAGACACTTCCGGGTTCACAGCCCTCTGAACCGCCACCGGACGCCTCGCGTTCCAGACGCTGAGCCCGCGCTGCCAAACGCTGGTTCTCCGTTTGCAGTTGACCCAGTTCAGAAGCCGACTGCGCATCGTCCAGCCGAACCAATAACTGCCCCTGCTTCACTGATTGTCCGCCCCGAACCAGGATCTC
>JBCDKX010000240.1:0-4772 GCA_038746055.1 Pseudomonadota bacterium | reverse complement strand
TCCACCAAGTGAAGTTGGCTTTTGGCGAGTGGTCCACATCTTCACCAACGCTTGAGGAGCAAGCAAGGTGGAACAGTCCAAAGTGTCAGCGGCAACCGGCCCGCAGCCCAGTGGTGGACTACGCCAATCACATCGCGCAAGTCTGATGTTGCGCCGCGCGAAGCTGGTGTGTCAGAGCGGCGAATATCTTTGCCTGATCCGTGATGTATCGGAAAAAGGCATTGGCCTTGGCTTTTTGCATGACGTTCCGCCCGAGCCACGCACTTTGCTCCAGCTTGCCAATGAAATGACCTATCCAGTCGAACGCGTTTGGGCGCAGTCACGTCAGGCTGGCTACCGGTTCGGTTGCACTATAACCCTGAATGAATTTCTGCGCGAAGATTCAAATCATCCGGTTCGCCCCTTGCGCCTTAAGTTCGAAGGGAAAGCCCGCATTCAAGATGGGCGCGCGGCAATGGAGGCCATGCTCTTGGATCTGTCCTGCGAAGGAGCCAAGATTATCAGCGAGGACGACATCCGGATGCTCGGCTTGATCAGCTTTGAGCTTCCTGGCATTGCCCCCCAATTGGCGCAAGTGCGCTGGAATGAGGGAGATCATTTCGGCCTCCAGTTCCAGCACCCACTCTCTACTGAAGAGCTCGCTCAATGTGCATTGATGCTTCAACCCTTTGGCGATGCCCGCAAGAGCCGCTTTGCCAAGCTTCTGGCAAAAGCACGGGCGGCTTAAGGCCATACTACGTGATCGCCGTTAGTCGATCACATATCCAACCACTTTCCATGCGCCATTCTCCTGCTCAAGGGTTACATTCTCACGCGCCTCAGAGCGGTTCTGAAAGCGCGTCCTAAATCGAACAATGGCATAGCCCATGGGCGGAGCAGCCACGAATTCCGCCGTTAGCGTTTCACGCTCAATAACTGCGCCCAGCGGCACACGTGCCTGGCGAGAGGCCTCTGCCCAGCCCTCGACCGTATTGAGCTGCTGGAAAGACCGTCCTGTCGCTTCAAAGCTCGCGGCCCAGTTACCGGCATCGACATACGTCAACCAGCTATGCGAGCTGGCCTCCAAGGTGTTTAGCTGGGCAGTTTCTATCGGGGTAGCAGGATCGCCGATTGAACGCGTGGATTGCGCGGGCGAGCCAGATGACAACAGCAACGCAGAAAGGGTGACAAAAGTCAGCATCGTTAAAACTCCTCCAATCCAAAGTGCCGAGGAAGGGCTCTCTGGTTTGGTGAAGTGAGTATCAGGCCAAGCTTCTTGCCTCGCATCCCCAATTTGTTCGTCTCCAGAATTTTTGGGGGTCTGGCTCTCACTTTCGAGCAAAAGCCGTGCCGCTTCGCGGCTGCTGGTCACATTGAGCTTACGCCGCGCTGCACGCAGACGCTCATTGATTGTATGAACCGATAAAGCGAGCTCACGCGCCGCGGTTTTTGCGTTATGCCCGCGCACGAAAAGACGCAGAGTTTCTTTTTCTTTTTCCGTTAGAAGTTCGAGCATGGCGATCATAAAGTGCAGCTTAAATTGGATAAGGGCACTCGAACTACCCCTAATTTCTTGTGGGCTATGGAGCGTGAGGCGATTTCGTGAACGCTATCCGAAAATGAGCCAAGCTCTTATCAAGCGCCCAAAGGACGATCACATTGGCAAACAACCTCTCTCAAGCCGACATCAGCGCTATAATTGAAATGGCGCTTAGCGATCATATACCTTTTGCCGTGATCAAGACTGAGTTTGGCCTAAAGGAGAGCGAGGTCAAGGAGCTGATGCGCAATAACCTCAAATCCAGCAGCTACCGTGCATGGCGCAAACGCGTGCGTAACTTCTCCGACCGGCGCGAGCATTATAAATGAGCCCTCAATATCACCCACCGGTAAAGCGCTCGATTGCGATTGAGGGACATAAAACCTCGATAAGTCTGGAGCCGGTGTTCTGGGACATGCTCAAAAGGGCGGCTGCTGAGGCTGATATCCCCGTGAGTAGGCTAGTTGCTCAGATTGACGCTGAGCGTATTCAATCTGACACGCCGCCAGGGCTGGCTAGTGCGATCAGGGTATGGTTGGTGGCCAAAGGACAGGCCAGATGCACATAGTCCAATATAAGGATCGGTACTTCGCAGAAGTCGATCAGCTTTGGAGATCGGAATTCCCGAATGATCCCAAAAGAAATAGTGCACCGCTAGCGATCCCTAAAAAGCTTGCTGAGGAAGATGGACTCTTTTGGGTCGCACTGGATGAGCCTGGTCACGTCATCGGAACCATCATGGCCGGTTGGGATGGGTATCGCGGGTGGCTCTACAGCGTGGCTGTGAAGCCAGATAGGAGACTCAACGGCACAGGCACTGCACTCGTGAACACAGCCCTCGACGCTTTGAGCGACCTCGGATGCAACAAGGTCAACTTACAAATTCGCAGCTCTAACCACGAGGTCGTTAGATTTTATGAGACTCTTGGTTTTGTGGTCGAGCCCATCGTCAGCATGGGCCGCACACTTTAGCCTGCGATCCTAATCATCCACCCGCTCAATGTTAGCGCCGAGTAGCTGTAGCTTTTCCTCCAACCGCTCGTACCCGCGATCAAGGTGGTAAATCCGACGCACCGTTGTCTCGCCTTCCGCCGCGAGCGCAGCGATTATCAGGCTCATTGAAGCACGCAGGTCAGTGGCCATGACCTCTGCGCCGGTGAGTTCAGCCGGGCCTTTCACAATTGCGGTGCGCCCTTCCGTGGAGATATTGGCGCCCATTCGCGTGAGCTCCGGCACATGCATAAAGCGGTTTTCGAAAATAGTTTCAGTAAGCACACTGGTGCCTTCCGCCTTGGCAAGCAGACTCATAAGCTGGGCTTGCATATCGGTGGCGAGGCCTGGGAATGGCGCGGTGGTAAGATCAGCCGGCTCTAGTGCGCCGTTAGCCGCAATGTTTATACCCTTGGCGTCCGCGTCGACATGAATACCAATCGTACGCAAAGCGGAGAGGGTCGATATCATGTCCTCTTCGCGCGCGCCCTCCAAGCGTACATCGCCTCCGGTAATCGCTGCAGCGCAAGCATAAGAGCCTGCCTCGATCCGGTCGGGCATGACTTTATACGTCGCACCATTTAGACGCCTCACACCCTGAATGGTAAGCTCCGACGAACCGATCCCGTCGATCTCTGCTCCCATGGCGACAAGCAGATTGCATAGGTCTACTATCTCGGGCTCACGCGCAGCACCTGTTAGTCGACTTGCGCCATTGGCAAGCACCGCTGCCATCAGTGCATTCTCGGTCGCACCAACGGAAACAACAGGAAAGTCGAAGTCGCCGCCCGGCAGGCCTCCTTGCGGCGCAATTGCCTTAACATAGCCGGCGGTCAGCTCGATCTCGGCACCGAACGCTTCAAGGGCTTTCAAGTGAAGATCAATCGGGCGATTTCCGATAGCACACCCGCCTGGCATCGACACCGTCGCCTCGCCCATACGTGCGAGCATCGGCCCCAGCACCAGGATCGAGGCACGCATTTTGCGCACCAGATCATACGGGGCAACCGTCGATGTGACGCGCGCTGCCTGATACGTTACTATCCGCCCGAAATCCTCGGGCCGATTGTTCCCCTGGATACTGACCGCTACTCCAAACTGGCCCATCAAGTGCTGGAAGCCATCGATATCGGCAAGCCGCGGAAGATTGCGCAAAGTAAGCGGTTCTTCGGTCAAAAGCGCGCAGGGAATGAGCGTCAGTGCCGCGTTCTTTGCGCCCGAAACCGGAATAGTGCCCGAGAGGCGATTGCCACCGCGAATAATCAGTTTGTCCATGGTTGAGTGCCTTAACGAAACCTAGCTGGCACGCAACTGAACGAGAGGTCCCATCCGCATCATTGACCTTGGAGGCCGCACAAGGCAGGAGCCGCATTACTCAGGCACTACAACCAAGATCCCCGACCATGAGCCAAAAACCGATTAAGAAAGCCGTTTTTCCCGTTGCAGGGCTCGGCACGCGTTTCCTACCCGCAACCAAAGCGATCCCCAAAGAGCTCCTGCCGATCGTTGATCGTCCGCTGATCCAATATGCGGTGGATGAAGCGCGCGAGGCGGGGATTGAGCAGATGATCTTTGTAACAGGCCGGGGCAAGACCGCGATAGTTGAACATTTCGATGTCGCGTATGAGCTTGAAAGCACTATGGGCGAGCGCGGCAAAGATATGGGTGTGCTTGATCCCACACGGGCAACGCCTGGTGACGTAATCACTGTAAGACAACAGGTGCCAATGGGTCTTGGCCATGCAATTTGGTGTGCGCGGGCGATCGTCGGGGACGAGCCATTTGCGATCTTCCTCCCTGACGAGTTGATGATCGGTAAAAAGGGTGGAACCGGCTGTATGAAGCAGATGGTTGATGCCTATGAGGAGGTAGGCGGCAATTTGATCAGCGTACTTGAGGTGCCGATAGAGGAAGTCTCCAGCTATGGTGTGATTGCACCGGGTGCGCAAAATGGAGCTCTAACTCAGGTCACCGGCCTGGTTGAAAAACCACCGGTGGCCAAAGCACCTTCCAACAAGATCGTCTCAGGCCGCTATATTCTTCAGCCTGAAGTCATGCGCACACTTGAAAATCAGGAGAAAGGCGCAGGCGGGGAGATTCAACTCACCGATGCTATGGCCAAGATGATTGGCGATCAGCCGTTCCATGCGGTCACTTTCGATGGCAATCGTTATGATTGCGGCAGCAAGCTTGGCTTTGTTGAGGCGACCCTCGCACTGGCGCTAGAGCGCGATGATATGGGAGAAGATGTTCGCGAGATGGC
>JBCDKX010000239.1:0-4797 GCA_038746055.1 Pseudomonadota bacterium | reverse complement strand
GATACGCTCGACACTTTCACCAATTCATCGTGGTATTTCCTGCGCTTCGCCTCGCAACCCGGCAATGCGCCGTTTGACCCCGAAGAAATCGCCAAATGGATGCCGGTTGAGCATTATATCGGCGGGATCGAGCATGCGATTTTGCACTTGCTCTATGCGCGCTTCTGGACGCGGGCTCTGACGCACATTGGAAAGTTTGATGTGAAAGAGCCCTTCGCCTCGCTCTTCACACAAGGCATGGTCACCCACGAGACCTACCAGTCGGGTGATGGCTCGTGGCTTTCCCCGGCTGATGTCAAGATCGACGGCGAAAAGGCCTTCGCGATTGAGGGCGGCGAAGAGGTGACACGCGGCCGCGTTACCAAAATGTCGAAGTCGAAGAAGAACGTGGTCGACCCTGACAATATCATCCGCGACTACGGCGCGGACGCGGTGCGCTGGTTTATGCTGTCCGACAGCCCCCCAGAGCGCGACCTTCCATGGTCCGAGGCTGGGATTGAGGGTTGCTATCGCTTTGTCCAACGCCTGTGGCGCCTGTTCGACCAACTTGATGACAGCGCAACCGGCGAAGACAAAGCACTGGCCCGCCGCGCGCACCAAACCATCGTCGCCGTCGCTGAAGACATCGAAGCGCTGAGCTTCAACAAAGCGGTGGCGCGCATCTACGAACTCACCGGTGCTGCTGAGAAGGCCGCCCCCAGCGAGTCTCGCAATTTCGCCATCCGCGCGCTGCTGCATATGGTCAGCCCAATGATGCCGCACCTTGCGGAAGAGGCTCACGCCAAGATGGGCGGAGAGGCTTTACTCGCCGACGCCGCCTGGCCCGATCATGACGAAGCGATGCTGGTCGAAGACGAGGTCACCATCGCTGTCCAGCACAAGGGCAAATTGCGCGACACTCTGACCGCACCCAAAAGCGCATCCAAAGAGGATTTGGAAGCGATGGCGCTTGCATCAGAGAAGGTGCAGCGCTCAATCAATGGTGCAGAAGTTCGCAAAGTGATTGTGGTGCCGGACCGGCTGGTTAATATCGTGACCTGATGACTTTACGCGCTGCCTGTCTAGTTCTAGCACTTTGTCTTCCATTCACTGGCTGCGGCTTGCAACCGCTTTATTCGGGCGGTGCGTCAAGCGGCGTTGCACAGGGGCTTGCATCGGTCGATGTGCCTGCCATTCCCGGACGAGATGGTTGGTTGGTGCGCAATGCTCTGCGCGATAGGTTGGGAGCTGCAGGTGATGTCGGCGGATATCGTTATCGGCTCGATGTCCGGCTTGATGATGCGCTCGAAGCGTTGGGCGTCCTTAACGATGACACAATCAGCCGCGAGCTCAGGATTCTTCGTTCGCGCTATCAGCTGGTCGACCTTAGCACCGGCGAGATTCTTCTCGATGCAACGGCTGGCTCGGATGCTGGTATCGATGTGGTGTCTTCCGAGTACGCTACTATCGCTGCCGAGCAACGCGCGCTTGAGAACCTTGCGCAGGAGGTAGCGGGCAGGATGGTCACACGGGTAGCTCTGAAACTTCGGGAGCGCGAGCGCGCTGCGGCCCAGTGAAGGGCCAGATCACATGAAAGCCAAGCACTTAGAGTTCGCGCGAGGCCTACCGCGGTCCGTCTCCCAGGCGTCGATATTTTTCTTCTGTGGGCCCGATGAGGCTGGGGCATCTGCTGCTGCAAGTAAGGTAATCTCAGCGCTGCCCGACCCCGGAGAAAAGATTGAGCTTTCGGGGGGAGACCTTAAGCGTGATCCTGCGCTACTTGGGGATGAGGCGCGCTCGGATTCACTGTTTGGCGACCAGCGTCATATCCTTGCTCGTGTCACTGGCGATGAGGCGCATGATGCTCTGAAAGCGCTGATCGAAACCGGGGAAGCCGGTGCGGGCGATGCCGCCCCAGTGCTAGTTGTGGCTACTTCCGCCACCGATAAATCACGCACTGCTAAGCTTCTTGAGAAGCGTGCGGACGCGCTCGTAACCATGTTCTACCCGCCTGATCTGATGAGCGTGGCAGGAGCAGTGCGGTCGATGGCAGACGCCGCTGGCCTGCGCCTCGGCGGCGATATGGCCGAGCGGATTGCTCGGGCAAGCGCCCTTGATGTGCGTCTCGCCCAATCCGAAATCGACAAATTGGCACTTTATCTGGACGCGTCCTTGCAAAACCCCAAAGCAGCGACACCGCAGGATTATGCTGAAATTGGCGCACCGACTGAGGATGATGGCTTCGGTCCAGTGGTAAACACGGTGCTTGGCGGTGAACTGGGGAAATTGACAGGTGAAATCAGACGGATGAAGGAACTCGGCCTCAATCCTGTGGGGCTTCTTCTCGCGCTAGAGCGCCGCGCAGCGCAATTAGCGCAAATCACCGCGAAACTCGGTCCTCGAGGTAACTTCGACAAGCTGGGCAAAGGTGAAAAAGCCCAGCTTGGTATCTTCTGGAAAGAAGAACGCGAAATCCGCCAACAGCTTAGCCGTTGGCCCGGAACTAAGCTCAACCGCCTTATTCCGCGCCTTACTGCGCTGCATCAAAGTCTGCTCGCCAACAGCCAGACTGCAGAGCTCTTGCTCGCGCAAAACCTCGCTGAGATCACCAGATTTGCTGCCAAACGGTAGCATTTTCGGACAGACCTGCTTTTTCGCACTCGCAAAAAATTCCAATCTACGTAATATCCGCTAAAGGTCACTAACAGATGGCCGCAGGGATATCGCGTGGGCAGACGTTAAGACATGAATGAGCAGACCAGCGTGTTGCTTAACGCAGCGCAGTCGGAAAAATTAGCGAGACCAATCGCTCCTTCGCTGGAAAGGCGCCGTTTGCGTGCTTTTGTAGTGATGATGTTGGTGGATGCGGCGCTGTTGCATCTGGCTTTCGCGCTTGCTGGACTGATTTATGAGGGCGACTGGTGGGGCCCGCGCAATATGCTTGCAGTGCAGACCTTATTGCCGGTGTTCTTCACCATCGCCCTTTACAATGCTAGCTATGGAGGGCGTTCGCTGGGTGATTGGACATTTGCATCCAAACGCGCTCTAACTGCGCTACTTGTCTCGACCGCGCTAGCCAATTTCTTGGCCTTTTACACAAAGTCGAATGCAGAATTTTCACGTGTATCAGTGACCTTGGGCCTAGTATTGTCGGCTGTTGCGCTAGTGGTATTCCGGCGCGTCCTGGTAATTTTTATCGATCGCTTTTGGGCTGGGCGCACCACCAATCAGCTGGTTATCGACGACAGCGGGCCAAGCTTTGTCGCCACTAAAGGCGAAACAATCTTGGCGTCAGAATACGCGCTTGATCCAATCAGTCACGATCCTTTTATGTTTGATCGCCTTGGCAAGCTTCTCCAAAATCAGGATAAGGTAGTGGTCAGCACTCCTCGTGAACGCCGTGCTCAATGGGCCTTCCTACTGAAATCCGCTGGCGTTCATGGGGAAATCGTAAGCCAACCGGCGCACGAGCTCGGGGCATTGGGAGTGCAACACTATGAAGCGCAGGACCGCACGACACTCGTGGTCTCGAACGGTCCGCTTAAGCTGCGTTCGCGCATTTCGAAGCGATTATTTGACGTGATAATTGTTGGCGGCGCGCTGATTGCCTTGTCGCCGCTTTTACTGTTGGTTTCGCTGCTGATTAAGCTTGAAGACGGTGGACCGATCCTGTTCGTGCAGCGCCGTATGGGTCGGGGCAATACCTTTTTTAACATGTTCAAATTCCGTTCGATGAAGGTCGACACGAACGACGCGGAGGGCGCTCGCTCAACCGGACGCGAAGATGATCGGATTACCCGGATTGGCGCTTTTATCCGCAAGACCAGCATTGATGAGCTACCGCAGCTCATCAATGTGCTCAAAGGTGATATGTCGATTGTCGGACCGCGCCCGCATGCGCTGGGCAGCCGGGCCAATGACAAGTACTTTTGGGAAGTTGATGCGCAGTATTGGCGCCGCCATTGTTTGAAACCGGGTCTCACCGGCCTTGCGCAAGTGCGCGGCCATCGCGGTGCGACAGAGAAAGAGTCTGATCTTACCGATCGGTTGCAGTCGGACCTTGAGTACATCTCAGGCTGGTCTTTACGGCGAGATATTGAGATCGTTCTGAAGACCGCATGGGTCCTTCGGCACGAAAACGCATATTAGTCTTGCGGAACGCTAAATGTACCGGTGACGCGGCCCTTTGAATCTGAATTATTCGTGCCACCTCTACGTGAAGCGCGTCCATCAATGGTTGAAAGTCCGCTGGCGAGATCAATAACGAGACGCCCACCGCTCAGCGTATCGCCCCCACGGCTCAGCGAGACATTACCGGCCATGGTGATAATGCGCCTGTTAAAATCGTAAACTGCAACGTCGCCCGATGCTCGTTCGTCGCCGCGTGTGACCACAACCCCACCATTGGCGGTTATACGCTGCACGTCCAAAGAGCCATCATCGGTGTAATTGGCAAGCATGCGATTGGAGCGCACGCTCAGCCCTGCTTGATTCACGATTACCCCGCCGCTTAGAACCACGCGGTTGGCGCGATCATCAAAATCGATACTCCCTGCATCGAACGAGACCGGCGCACGGGTGTCGTGGGAAGCAAGGCCTTGCGCCTGCAGAGTCATACCGCCAGCCAACACGGTCCCCAGCGCCACGCCGCCAGCTGCCCAGCAGAAAGCGACCTTGCTCAAACTCCGGAAAAATCTGCTTTGCATCATGGCACCCTTAACTCCCCAGGCACCATAGTGAGCCTGGCGTTGCCATCAAGCGAGATGGTGCGCGCATCAAGATCGCCACGCATGGAATCGGCCGAAAATTCACCTGCCG
>JBCDKX010000238.1:0-4837 GCA_038746055.1 Pseudomonadota bacterium | reverse complement strand
CGCTTCGTGCAAAGAGCCTACATCCACTCGCACGCGGATCGATACTTGGCGCGGCGGGACACCATTCTTGCGCACCGCGTAGCGCAGCCCATTCGCCATTTTGCCAAACACCCATCCGCGGTCGACCGGAACATTGCTGCCCTCATAAAGCCAGGGAGTTTCATCTTCGCCCTGAACGGCCTGCGGCGAAGGTACATCGTAAATCGGCCCTACTGGCGATATCAACTCCTGCGCAGTTGCGGGAACACAGGCACCAAAAGCGGCAGCGGCAAAGGAAAGGGCAGCACTAGCCCGAATAAGAGGGTTCATGCGGCGCATTATAGAGACCCAAGGCATGAAGGACCAGTGAATGCCCAAACTGATTGCTCTCAAGCAAAAAAGACCTGCTTGCTGCTTGGCGCGTTCGTTCCTATTTAGCCAACATGTTTATTGAAACCGAAACTACGCCTAATCCGTCTAGCCTTAAGTTTCTTCCAGGTCAGACGGTAATGCCATCTGGTACGCGCGAATTCGCTTCACCAGAGGCCGCCGAAGCGAGCCCCTTGGCCGAGGCGATTTTCGATACTGGCGAAGTGGTGAACGTCTTTTTTGGCTGGGATTTTGTCACGGTAACGGCTGCACCTGGCTGCGATTGGAGCGCGCTTAAGCCCGAGATTGTTACGATCCTGCTGGACCATTTCGTTTCTGAAGCGCCCCTGTTTGTCGGCGATGGCGGCGATGGAGCTGCGCTAACTTCGGACGACGAAGGCCTTGTGGTCGAGGATCGCGAGGAAGACGCAGAAGTTATCGCGTCGATCCACGAATTGCTGGAAACCCGAGTGCGTCCAGCTGTCGCAGGAGATGGCGGCGATATCGCATATCGTGGCTTTTCTGAAGGAGTGGTCTATCTCACTTTGCAGGGAGCATGTGCAGGTTGTCCGTCGAGCACCATGACGCTCAAACAGGGAATTGAGAGTCTGCTGAAGCACTACGTGCCGGAAGTTACAGAAGTGCGCGCTGCCTAGCTTGCGGCAAACCTGACATTGAGGCAGGGCGCTTCGATGAGATTCACCGGGTCAACTCTTGTTATTGAAACCGCGAGCGAAGCTTGTTCCGTCGCTCTCTTCTATAAGGGCGCGTTGATCGCGAGCGATCATCAGGTTTTGGGTCGAGGGCATGCGGAGCGTCTGGTCCCGATGATTGAGGCGCTACCCGACAACGGCCGTGCAGACCTAATCCTAGCCTCACGCGGTCCAGGCAGCTTTACAGGTGTTCGGATTGGCATTGCGGCGGCCCGTGCGCTTGGTGTTGCTTGGAGCGTGCCAGTGCTTGGATATCCAACGCTTGCGTTAATAGCCGCGATAGCCCGTCATGACGCAGATTTGCCTGCAGATCAAAGGGAAGTAACGGTCTGCGTAAACGGCGGTCATGGCGAATGGTTCATCCAAGACTTCGACGCGGAAGGCCTTGCCGAAGGAGCGGCGGTGTCACTGACACCGGAGCAAGCTGCCGAGCGAGGTTACCATAACTATATTGCTGGAAATCGGGCTCAACAACTGATCGCAGGCATAAGCGACGACACCTTGCTTACACTTGACACCCTGCCCAACGCTTGCCGCACCGACTTATTGCCTGACAATTGCCTCACCCCAGATCTCTCACCAATCTATGGTCGGGCACCTGATGCAAAACCACAATCTGCAATGGTCCGCAAATCGTGAGTGCAAGTCCAGATCACATCGAGCGGATTATGGCGGTCATGGACGAGGCATTTGATCCTGCATATGGCGAAGCCTGGAGTAAACGGCAGATTGCAGATGCCCTCGACCTACCCAGCACCAATGGCTTGGTTGTCGATGCCAGTGGTAACCCCATACCCAGCGAATCGGTCGGCGAAAACGCTCCGCTTTCCGCAGGCTTTGTCCTAACTCGCAAAGCTGCGGATGAAGAAGAGCTGCTTTTGATCGCAGTTATACCCCAGTTTCGTCGTCAAGGACTTGGCGAAAGTCTCATCCACAAGCTTTTTGAGCGGGCACAACAAGCTGGTGTTCGTCGCGTTTTCCTTGAGATGAGACGCGGCAATCCTGCGATCCATCTCTATGAGAAAGTTGGATTTAAACCAATTGGTGAGCGCCCCAATTACTATCACCTTGCCAACGGTGATCGGGTCGACGCGATTACTTTCGGCTACACCATCTAGACAATAATTGCATCCAATTATTGGACAGCTTGTCTGTTTTTTGGCAAAGTTATGCCGCGCAGGCTTGTAACTCTATTCACTGTGAGTCATGCGCCCAAAATCGGAAAAATCCGAAACAATAAACGAGGAACTCATGCAGAACTTGGAAGTAGAGATGAAAGAGACGTTGATAACGCTAACCAGCGATATCGTTGCAGCCCATCTCAGCAATAACAATGTTGAAATCGATGCTGTGCCCGGACTGATCACAAACGTTTATGGTGCACTCTCTAGTTTGGGTGAAGAGCCTGAGGCCGTCGAAGAAAGACCGGAACCAGCCGTATCGATACGGGCATCGGTCAAACCAGACTACATCGTCTGTCTGGAAGACGGCAAAAAGCTCAAGATGCTCAAACGGTACTTGCGAACCAATTACGATATGACGCCCGAGGAATATCGTCAGCGGTGGAACCTGCCGTCGGATTATCCGATGGTAGCGCCGAATTACGCTGAGAAACGGCGCGATCTTGCCAAAAAGATTGGGCTGGGTCGCAAGCCTGGTGCTTCGCGGGGGCGCCGAAAGAAATAATAAAATACTGTGAAATAAAGATAATTTTAATAGGGTCGCCCCTTGGAGCATTGCCTGCCACCCAGTGTTGTAGGCAATGCCCATATTCTGATTGCTGAATTTGCGGTCTTTCCTGCACGCCAAACTTGAGCAATCGATCAAGCATCGGTAAAGGAAGCACTGTTTCCCGCTGGAGTTTTCCAGCGCCTTTTGATTAAGGATGTGTTGGCGTGAGCCAGAAAATCGATCTTGAACAATTGTGTGCAGAGAAAGGTCTGCGCATTACCGAACAGCGCCGTGTTATCGCACGGGTCCTGTCTGAGAGTGACGATCACCCTGATGTGGAATTGCTGCACGAACGGGCATCAGCGATTGATAAGAAGATATCGATCGCAACCGTATACCGGACCGTTCGACTGTTCGAAGAGGCAGGCATCCTGGATCGGCATGACTTTGGCGATGGCCGGTCACGCTATGAACCCGCGCCCGAAGCGCATCACGATCATTTGATCGATGTCGAAACCGGAAAGGTGGTTGAGTTCGTCGATCCTGAAGTTGAAGCTTTGCAAAAACAGATTGCCGAAAAACTTGGCTATCGCTTGGTAGATCATCGAATGGAGCTTTACGGCGTGCGCTTGTCACGCGACAAGTAAAGCCGAGCATCATGGTCGAAGATCGAGCTTCCGACGACGCCGTAGAAACACGCGCTCAAACAAACGGGGATCAGAGCGCTTGGGAGCTACGCGTTGCTGCGGCGCGTGGAGACACCACACCAATTTCAATGAGAGGTTGGCTGCGCATTGTCGTGCGTACCTTCCTGATGGCAACGCTGATCGCGGTTTTTGTACCCCTGCACTATCTTTATCGCGTTTTCGTCTACGGCTCTCCCTTCCCGATGTGGTTCTTACGTTTTGCCGCGAGGATTTCCGGGGCGAAAGTAAACGTCCATGGGACGCACCTTAAGCGCGACGTTTTTTATATCGCAAATCATGTTTCCTGGCTCGACATATTGAGCCTGGCAGGTGCAAGTGGCACTGCATTTGTCGCCAAGGCAGAATTAGAAGATGCACCGGTTGTTGGTTGGCTTGCCAAGATGAACCGCACAGTCTTCGTAAAGCGCGAAGCGAGGATGAGCGTTGCGGCCCAGATCAACGCTTTGAAAGAAGCTCTTGCAGACAATTGGTCTGTCACTGTGTTCCCAGAGGGGACCACGACAGATGGGCAATCGCTGCTACCGTTCAAAACCAGCATGCTCTCCGTGCTGGAGCCTCCGCCACCCGGCGTAATGGTGCAGCCTGTCTTTATCGACTATGGCCGGGTCGCAGAATGGATCGGCTGGATCGGTGAAGAAGGCGGGATCAACAATGCCAAGCGCGTGTTGTCACGTAAGGGCACCTTCCCATTGCATATTCACTTTCTTGAGCCATTCAGTCCGGCGGATCACCGCGGTCGCAAAGCGATCGGAGTGGAAGCGCGCCGCCGGATCGAGGAGGCGCTGTGCGAAACGCTGGGAAAGCCGCTGCGTAGTTTTGCTCATGACGTACCACCCGTGCGCTATGAGGCCCCGACGGACGCGCCGGGCCTGTTTCAAGATGTGGAACCACACTGATTTGAGCGCGCCTGCAAGTTGCGCTCGATCCTAGAGCCCGGCGCGAACCAGCCAGTCATGAAACAGACGCACCGGTCGCATTTCCAGCGCCGTCGGTTTGCAGACAAACCAATAACTGTAAGGACTGTGAACCTCTGGCCCTGGCAGATTGGTCAGGCGCGTATCGGCTGCGCGACGCAGGTGATCATCATGCATGATCGCAATGCCCAGCCCTTGGGCAGCCGCCTCAAGCATTAAGGCGCCTGAATCGTAGTGATCAATCGCTGCGGGTTCGAAGTCCTCAAGGTTGTTAGCCTTCTTCCATGCAACAAAGCTCTCTGGCAGCTCGTTGTGGATGAGGAAGGTTTGCTTCGCCAGCACTTCTTCGTTCATCTCCTCGCCAATCACGCTCGCCGCGGCACGTGAGCAGATTGCATGGACAAGGTTGTGATCAAGCCTCACCGCATGAAGGCCACTAGCAGGCCCGCGCGACAGGATAATGGCTGCATCAAGCGTATCACCT
>JBCDKX010000237.1:0-4858 GCA_038746055.1 Pseudomonadota bacterium | reverse complement strand
GGTTATCAGATTCTCGCGGCGACGAACGGTTTCCTCAATGCTTTGGAGGTTGCGCCAGGAGCTGGTTCAGGCGCAAGCGAGCGGGAGCGCTTCGAATATGGACCACCAGTTGAGGCGGAGGAACAGCGCCGAGTGTACCCAAAGTAGTTGGCTCCCAAAAGGCTGTCTAAGCAAACTCGCGTTGACGGTCGCTCGATGCGTTTCATCGTCGCCCACAGCCTCGGCCCTGGAGTTGGCGTAAGTCCAAAGAGTGGCTTGCTCTTACGGAGCTTTGTACTGAGCCCTAGGGTCAGTAATGACCTATGATTGAGTCGGCAGCGTCGATGCCGGACCGCATGGCCTGACCAACTGTCGAGTTAATCAGATAGTCTCCGGCGAAACGAATACGCTGCATAGGCCGATTCTTGCGAAACTCCCTCAATGCGGTGGTGTAGCCTTTGCGCCGACTACAAAGGGCAATGTCGTTGCGCTGCATGTGCCACGCATACGTGCTACACTCCGTTAGTGCCGGGACAGCTTTGCACGCATCGCGCCATACCGATTCGAGAAAAAACTTTTCGTCCCGATCGAAATGCTTCCGCCCGAAGTCTCCTTTGACCTCTGCATAAAATAGCGTCTTCTCAGGATCGCTACTAGCGGGTTTCAGCCAGATGTTAGACGCGGCGTGATATCCTTCAGCTGTGGGGAGAAGTAGACTAAAGGGCGTATCAGCAGGCGGATTGTCAATTATCATATGAAGTATGTGATGGGGAACATACTCAACCGTTCGAAAGAATCGCGCAAAGCGAGGAGGTAAATCAGGAACAATCTCTGGTACTATTGTTCCAGGTACTGCCACAATCAACCAATCGACTAACTCTAGGCTGCTTGGGTTTTCGACCTGTGCACCAGTGGTATCGTACCACACGGCAACCCCATTGGGAGTCGGGCTGGCACGCGAAACTGTAGAGTTGAGATGAAGCGAGCAGTTCGCGTGATGTGACAGTCGAAGCTCCATGGTCTGGGTCAATTTGCCAACGCCACGATCAGCGAAAGTCCATTGTGAAGCGGACCAACTGCGTGGACTGGCCATCAACCAACCGAGCCATGCAAGGGAATAGTCGTCCTCGCCGTAGCCGCAATACATGTTCATCACTGGCTCGAGGATGTAATCAACAAAGGCAGGTGAGTACGCGCGAAAATACTCGCACGCATTCACATCATCCATGCTGACAACAGACGTCGGATCGGATTCCTTTGCATTCACGAAGGTTCCAATTAGCGATAGTAAGGCGCGACCTAATCTCACCTTATCTGAGAACGGCAAAACGTTTGACTTTAGTATTGATGCAGCATCGAAACTTCCCAGTAATGCATAGCCAAGCTTGGGATGGACAACGGTAAACTCCATCTCTTCCCTTGAGCTGATGATCTCATTTGGATTGTAGATATTGAGCAACTTGCACATATCGACAATTTCGGTTTCACCGCCGATAAACGCCGCCGCCCCGCGGATCAGCCATTCGTCCTGCCACTGATGTGTTCGGCAGCGGCCTCCAAGATCTTGGTTTTTCTCAAAAAGGACAACCTCATAGCCAGCTTCGAGCAATTTCGATGCCGCAGCGAGGCCAGCCGCTCCTCCACCTATGACACCGACCTTAGCCATGGCTTTGTACCTTCTTCTAGGTTTCGTTGCGTCGCCTCAGTCCTACTCAGTTCAAGTGGTGTGATTTTACAATGTCCGCGACAAGCCTCCCGCTTGCGCAAGCGCCGCCAGTGTGAGAGTGAGAGAGATAGTCGCCGCAGAAGTATAGGCTCGAGCGATTGGTTTCCATCTCACTCAGGAAATCCCTGACCTTGCGCGCGTATCCAGGATAAATGATTGGGAGCATCTCATCGATCCATTGCTCTACAACCGGTCCCTCGAGCTCATTGTCGACCGCTGGGTACAGTTTCTTCACGTCATCATCGATGAAACAACGGAAAGTGTGTGGATTTCCTGACTGATAAATCTCTTCGATGACTTCAGGAGTCGCCTCGCAATAGAGGTGAGGCGCTTGCTTGCCGGAAGGTGTGTAGGGATCATCTGGGATCTGCGCATAGAAGGCGATCTTTGAAGGATGCTCGCGCGAGTACCAGCGGTCCATGAGTTCAGGAGGCGACTTGAGCTTGTAGTAGGCAATCGCACAGCGGTTGTAGCGCACGGAATCGAAAAAGCCGTTATCCTCATAATCCGTTGCAAGCATGCCAGCCTTGGTGCCTTGGGTGGCGCATATCACGACATCTGCATCAATTGCCCTTTGTTCACCATCCTGGCGATACTCGACGCTGGCACCATCCTCAGTACCTGAAATTCTCACGACCTCTATCCCGTATGTGACTGGAAGCGAGTCAGCCAGAGCACGTGAAAGCTGGCCAATGCCATTTCTGAAAATCATGGTTCGCGCGGTTGTGAGATGGCCCAATATGCTTAGAAAGTAAGCTTTGGAGATCTCCTCAACATTCCAGGACCATGGAATACGAAACAGCGGCGCGACATAGTTCTCCAGAAAGTCTTTCCCGACACGTTTCTCGATGTATTCGGCCATGTTTTCGCCGTCATCAAAATCGGCGGCAGTGTGGATGAAATTGGGATCGGTCTTCAGACCTGATGCAACCATATCTGGAAGCAAAGCTGTGAGACGCGCCTTGCTGGCTAGGGAAACCGCAGGATTCTTCAGCAACAGCCGAGCAGAAGGGGCCACGCTGAGCTTAATTTCCCTCTCGCCATTATCCAGCGTGTAGACGGATTGGTAATCAACCAAATCATCCTCAATGCCAAGTTCTTTCGCGAGTTCCATCATGTCATGATAGAAACTCCAGATTATCGTCGCTCCGGTATGAACATTGAGGCCGTTCATTGTCACGTCAGCCATACGCCCGCCAGCATAGCTTTCGCGTTCCAGCAATGAGACCTCGCATCCTGCTTGACGCAATTTGTAAGCCGCAGTTAGGCCAGCGATACCCGCGCCAACAACGATAATCTTCTTTGTCATGGAGTTGTCCCTGTCGAATCTGTCGCTTGCTGGCGATATGACATGCTAAATCTAAGTGCAGTTTGTCATGATGGTTTGGGAGTTTGTGTACTCCGCGAGACCATGAAGCGAGTTTTCAACGCCGATGCCGGATTGTTTGTGACCACCAAAAGCAAAGTTTGGCCCAAAGATATGGACTTCATTGATCCAGACGGTGCCAGCTTCAATTCTCTTCGCGATTTTTCTGGCTTTCTCGGTGTCCGCCGACCAGACAGAGGCAGCGAGACCAAATTCGGTATCGTTTGCGCGCTCTATTACCTCATCGATATCGTTGAATTTGAGTAACGGTAACACCGGGCCGAAAGGCTCTTCGATAACAACACGGGAATCGTCTGGCGGATTGTCTATAATCGTTATCGGAACGAAATAGCCCTTGCCTTCTGTTGGCTCGCCGCCAAGCAGAATATTGGCACCAGACTTTGTTGTCTCGGCGAGTAAGTCGCGCAGCTTCTCAAATTGCATCTTGTTTTGGATCGGACCAAGATCAGTGCCTTGTTCCAAACCGTTGCCGATCTTGACAGTTTTGGCGAATGCTACGAGTTCGCGTGCCACATCGTCATATATCTCTTCGTGAATGTATAAGCGCTTGGCTGCGACGCAGAATTGTGCGCTGTTTTGGAAGGCGGCCCAGAATAGCTGTTCAGCCGCTTGTTTCGGATCAACGTCGGGCAAAACAATCGCCGGATCGTTGCCTCCCAATTCAAGCGTAATCCGCTTTAGATCGCCGCTGGCCGACGCCATTATCTTACGGCCAGTATCAGTAGATCCCGTAAAGGAAATCTTCCGGATATTCTTATTCTCGGTGATCAATCGACCCAGATTATCACCGCCCGAAACGATATTAAGCACACCTGGTGGGAGTAGGTCGGCAACCAGCTCTCCCAGTTTCAGGGTACACAAGGGTGTATGAGGCGAAGGCTTCAAGACCATCGTGTTCCCGACAATCAGTGCCGGAGCAATCTTCCAAACTGCAAGTAAGATCGGGAAGTTCCACGGCGTGATGGCGCCCACTACGCCAAGTGGTGTGCGATGGGTCTCGACTCGATGCTCAGGTGTGCTCTCAAGAATCTCCGGTTCAAGTGACTGCTTCGCTATTTCACGAAGCCAGATAACTGAACCACCGACCTCCCATTCAGCGCCAGCGCGTGCTTTGCCTTGCTCCATCGTCAAGAGGCGCATGAACTCCTCCTGATTCTCCTCAAGCCTATCGGCCATTTGCGACACCAGCTGCTCGCGTTCCTTCGCCGGCTGGTCACGCCAAAGTGGAAAGGCTGCCTTAGCCGCAGCGACCGCTTCTTCGAGCAAGCTCGCGCCAGCACTAGGTGCACGCCCTACCACGTCTTCGGTTGCCGGATTTATCACATCGATGGTTTTTTGCGCTTTGACCAAAGAACCGTTGATGAGCAGTCTATAGTCATCAAACAGATCGATCATCGTTGTACCTCTTGGTCCATTTGAAGTGTTTTTGGGTCTATGCCCCGCAAGGCTCGGCGCAGCACCTTTCCTGTGCTCGTCTTGGGCAGATCAGTTACGAAATGGAAATCGCGCGGCACCTTGTAGGCAGCCAGTCGCTCCCGGCAGAAGCGATTGATTGCCGCTTCGTCCGTATTGGCGCCTTGCTTCAGCACTATAAAGGCTTGTGGCAGATCGCCTTTCAATTGATCGTTGCGACCGCTGACGGCGACCATTGCCACGGCTGGATGCTTTGAAATGACGTTTTCTATTTCCGCTGGGTAGACGTTATATCCACCGCACAACAAAACGTCCTTCTTCCGATCAACAATGAAGAAAAAACCATCGTTATC
>JBCDKX010000236.1:0-4910 GCA_038746055.1 Pseudomonadota bacterium | reverse complement strand
CCCAAAATCTCCTCCAGTGCCTCTTTGGTGACCGGTCCAGGTCGCAGCAGGGACCACTGGCTCTTGTCACGCAGCGCAACAATGGTGGATTCCAGCCCTGCGTCAGTCGAGCCACCCAGGATAACGGCAGGACATCGTGCCTCTAATGAGGTCATGACATGCTCCGCCTTTGTGGGACTGACCCCCTCACTGCGATTTGCAGAAGGGGCTGCTATCGGAAAGTCGACCATCTCCAGCAGGCGACGCATCAAGGGATGAGCAGGCTGGCGAAGAGCAATCGTGGATAGACCTGCACCAACCGCAGGTGCGATGGCTGTATTGTCACGCATTCGAAGAACAAGTGTAAGTGGACCGGGCCAATACAGCCCTGCTAGATCGTCTGCCCGATCGTCAAAATAGGCCAGTTTTCCCGCTTGCTCCGTGCTTCTCACATGAACGATCAAAGGATTGAAGCTCGGGCGCCCTTTCGCCTCAAAAATCTTCCCAACTGCCTCAGCGCTATCAGCACGCGCCGCCAGACCATAGACGGTTTCAGTGGGCACTGCGACCAAGTCGCCGCGGGTCAATATCTCAGCTGCACGGACAAGCCCTGCATCATCAGGCGATAGCTGTTCCGTAACGTTCTTGCGAGCCATGCGCTCGCGCTATATCTGATAGGACAATTTTCCAAGCGAACTCTGCCGAGGCAGCTTTGCGCTAAGCCGATGAGGATCAACTTCAGTGACACCTTACACACCGCCTACCCAGGACCAATTGCTGGCCATCCGTGTGAATGCAGGAATTGAGCAGCTCGCGGAAGCAGATAAGTTTGCTCACGCCGAAAGTGATTTGGTCGAGGCGATTGTCGAAGGTGCAGGTCAGTTTGCGGCGGGTGAGTTCGCCCCACTCAATCGTGTGGGTGATCTGGAGGGTGCAAGGCTTGAAAATGGTGTGGTGCGCCTGCCTGATGGGTTCAAAGAGGCCTATGAGAGTTATGTCGAGCAGGGGTGGAACTCGATCGGTTGCGCCCCCGACTTTGGCGGTCAGGGTCTCCCTTTCACGCTCTCCTGCAATGTGCTCGAAAACCTCGGGGCGGCCAATATGGCCTTCACCCTGTTACCCATGCTCTCGGTCGGCGCGATCGAAGCGCTGGAACATCATGGAAGCGAACCACAAAAAGCGATGTACCTACCCAAAATGGTGAGCGCACAGTGGTCAGGCACAATGAACTTGACCGAACCACAAGCGGGCAGCGATCTGGGCTCCCTGCGCTCAAGCGCTGAGCCGATTACCGAGGGTGAGCACGCTGGAAAGTACAAGATCAAGGGCCAGAAGATCTATATCACTTGGGGGGATCACGATCTTTCAGAAAACATCATCCATCTGGTCTTGGCTCGTCTGCCCAACGCGCCCGAGGGATCACGTGGGATTTCGCTGTTTGTGGTGCCAAAGTACCATGTGAATGCAGATGGGTCCCTCGGACCGCGCAATGATGTGCGCCCAGTGAGTCTGGAGCATAAGCTCGGCATCAACGCCTCGCCCACTTGCGTCATGTCATATGGCGACAATGACAACTGTATCGGCGAGTTGGTCGGCGCCGAAAATCGCGGGCTGATGGCCATGTTCACGATGATGAACAATGCGCGTATTAATGTGGGCAATCAGGGTGTGCAGATCGCAGAACGCGCGACACAGCAAGCGCTTGCCTATGCTCTTGAGCGTGTTCAATCAGCGCGTGCCGGCGCGGCAGATAAAAAACCGGTGGCGATTATCGAGCATCCCGATGTGCGCCGCATGATCCTCCGGATGAAAGCTCTGACCGAAGGCACGCGCGCCCTGCTTTATTATTGCGCGGGCCAGGTGGATCGTGGGACTTTAGGCGACGCCGCTGCGGGAATGCGTGCCGAAGTGCTGGTGCCGATGCTTAAGGCATGGAGCACCGATATTGGCGTGGAAGTTGCCGGAGTTGGTGTCCAAATTCATGGCGGCATGGGCTTTGTCGAGGAAACCGGCGCCGCGCAGCACTGGCGCGATGCACGCATTTGCCCGATCTATGAGGGCACCAATGGTATTCAGGCCGCTGACCTTGTGACCCGCAAGCTGGGATTGGAAGGTGGCGAGGCAGTGCTGTCCCTGTTTGCCGATATTGCTCGCGATGCTCCCAGTGAACCGGCGCTTGCGGCACTTGCCCAGGAATGCGCTGGCATCGCTGAATGGATGCGCGATGAGGCAAGCCTTGATGATCGCCTCGCAGGAAGCGTTCCATTTTGCACGATGGCGGCGGTCGCTGTTGCTGGCTGGCAACTCATGAAACAGGCACAGGCTGTTGCAGATGGCGCTGCGCCCTCTCTGGCTGATACAAAGCCGGTGACCGCGCGCTTCTTCCTCGATCGAATTGTGCCCGAAGCCATGGGGCTCAAAGCGGGTGCAACTGCGGGAGCAGAGGATCTTTACATGCTGTCGCCAGAGGCTCTGACAGGCTGATCTGTCGCGATGGCAGATGAGCGCGAATTGCTGGAGCGAATTGCAGTAAGTCTGGAGCAGATCGCGCCGGACTTCGTGCCGCCAGTCGAATGGCTAAGCGCCCCGGCTTATCTGTGGAGCAATAGAGGAGCACAGGCGCTCTCGAAGCTCGATGCCCTACCGCTTGAGCAATTGCGCGGGATCGATTCACAAAAGACCGCATTACTTTCCAATCTGAAGCGCCTGGCAAATGGTGCGGCCGCTCATGATATGTTGCTGTGGGGCGCGCGCGGCATGGGCAAATCGGCGGTGATCCGCTCTGCTGTTCAGGCCATCCGGCAAGATGGGGGAGATATTGCGCTTATTCAGGTTAGCACTGAACACTATCTGGAAATTGCGCGCCTGATCGAGGAACTTGCAGGTTTTTCACGCAAATTCGTGCTCTTCATCGATGATCTGGGCTTTGGTGAGCCGGATTTGCAAGCCAATCTTGCGCTACGGAGCCTGCTCGATGGTGGTGCTTTGGGACGACCTGGCAATATCCGAGTGGCTGTCACGTCCAACCGCCGCGCCATTGTTGAACAAGAAGCAACAAGACCCGAAGAATTGCACGAGCGAGACGAACGCGACAACACCTTTGCATTGGCAGATCGCTTTGGGCTGACGCTCGCCTTTCACCCTTGTGATCAGGCAACCTATCTCAAGATTGTGCGCACCTACATTGATCCGCTTGGACTTGAATTCGATGAGATAGAAGCAAAAAGTTGGGCAATTACACGCGGCAACCGATCCGGTCGCGCCGCATACCAATTTGCCTGCGAAATCGCCGGACGAGCGGGGCTGGCCCTCTAGTTGGCGGCTTGTTCTGCCTGCTCACGCAGATACTGTTCTTCAAGGGCCGCACGCGGATCGACGAGCTCACGCTGGGGGCGCAACGGCTCCCCGGCTACTTTTTCGATACCCGCACCCGGCTCGCTTTCCGGAACAAAAGTTCTCCATATAATGCCGGCCGTGTCATCTGAAACCAGAAGAGAGCCATCATTCGCCCATTCAACCCAGGTAGGTCTGCCTTTGGTACTGCCATCTTCATTCAGGAAGCCGGTAAGGAGCGGCACCGGCTTGCCAGTTGGATTACCGCGCTCGTCAAACGCGACATAGACCACATCGTAGCCCGACGGCGGCTTTCGATTCCACGATCCATGCCGTGCGATGAAGGCACCGCTGGCAAATTCATCGCCCATACGGTGACCTTCGACAGTGAAGACCAAGCCAAGTGCGGCCACATGGGGCCCCAAAGCAAATTCCGGATAGCGCGTGTATTCAATCATATAGCTAGGCATCCGGCTTTCAACCCGGCGATCGATATTGTTCTTGTAATAAACCCAAGGCCAACCATAGTTCGCGCCTACTGGTGCGTTTGTAAGATAGTCAGGCACAAGATCAGAGCCGAGCATGTCACGCTCATTCACAGTGATCCAAAGCTCACCTGACCAAGGGCTGATATCGAGCCCATTGGGATTGCGAAGTCCAATCGCAAATGGCCTGACATCGCCGGTTTCAAGATTGAGTTCTTGGATCATGGCACGACCTTCTTCAACCTCCATGCCTTTCTCGCCAATATTGGAAACGGAACCCACGGCAATATAAAGCCGATCGCCATCAGGATGCAGTTCGATATTGCGCATCCAGTGCCCACCTCCAGGAGGCAGATCCAAAAGCTTGCGCGCTTCCCCAGAGGTGGTCAATGCGTCGAGCTGGTAATCGAAGGCAAGAACGGCATCGTGATTGGCAATGTAAAGCGTGTCTGCAGCCCAACTTATACCTGATGGGGAATCAAGGCCGTCTTCAGCACTCAGCAAAACCTGATTTACTTCGGCCACCCCATCACCGTCTGCATCGCGCAACAAGATCAGTTCATTGGCAGATTCCCCGGCCGCTCCAGCTTGCGCAAACAGCAGATCGGCAACCCAGTTATAAACGGAATCCAAAAAGCCGACATTCTCATCGTCCGACGGGCGCGATGGGGCGCGGGTGAGAGTCACCAGAATATCACCATTAGGTAAGGCATAAAGCACGCGTGGGTGATCAAGCCCCTCAGCAAATCGATTGACCGTAAAGCCGTCTGCCCCCGTAGGCACTTCACCTTCGTCCCAGCCGACCGGCTCCGCAATCTGTACGGTGGGAAAGCTCTCAGCCGAAGGTTCAGCCAAAACCGGATCAGTGCCCGTGACATCATCGACTGAAAGCTCGGCCTCTTGACCGCGGGAGAGATAGAAAATGCCGGCTGCCACGATAATCAGAAAAACGACAGACCCAATTGCGAGCTTGCGAAAAGTACCCATGTGAAGCGAGATAAGGGAGCCTAACGCTTGTCACAACCACTGAGTGGGCAATTTGAGCGGCTCGGCCAAGGAAGAAACCAATATGTTTGATTTCAAACCCGATGAAAAGGTGAGCAAATCTGAGCT
>JBCDKX010000235.1:0-4932 GCA_038746055.1 Pseudomonadota bacterium | reverse complement strand
GCGACCGAGATATCGACATAGTCGTGATAAACGATCTCATCGCCCTCAATATAGGCATTGACGCTCGGCACGTCTTTGAGTGCCAAACATGCGGCTTTCGCGAAAAAGCCCATGAAACCCAGACGGATATCGTGCTTCTTGGCGAAAAGATCTTTGTATTTGGTCCGCGCTTCAATGACCGCGCTCATGTCCACATCGTTGAACGTAGTGAGGAGCGCCGCTTCTTCCTGAGCGCCTTTAAGACGCTTGGCGATGGTCTGACGCATACGGGTCATCTTAACCCGCTCTTCGCGGCGCCCTGTGACGGGCGACGATGTTTCGGCAGGTGCTGCGCTTGCCGCTGGCGCTGGCGTTGCGGCAGGAGCAGGCGCATCCTTGGCCTTAGCAGCGGCCAAAACATCTTCCTTGGTGAGGCGGCCATCCTTGCCGGTGCCTTTGATTGTGCTTGGGTCCACCCCGTGCTCAAGCACTGCGCGGCGCACGGCTGGCGAGAGGGTCTTGGCATCGCCCGTATCAACCGCGGCACTGGCACCAGGCGCGGGTGTATCGGCTTTCGCCGCTGCAGGTGCAGCCCCGGCGCTCTCGCCTTCCTCAATCACAGCAATTATCGCGCCGACTTCGACTGTGTCGCCTTCCTCCGCACGATGCTCGCTCAGGATGCCAGCAATGGGTGAGGGCACGTCCACCGCGACCTTATCTGTCTCAAGCGAAACAATCGGCTCATCCACCGCAACCGCATCACCGGGTTGCTTGAGCCATTCACCGATGGAGCCTTCTGTGACCGATTCCCCCAGAACCGGGACTGTGATTTCAGTGGCCATTATGTCGTATCCCTAATGCAAATGTGCAAAATTATTCAGCAAGACCAAGCGCTTCAGCGACAAGAGTCGCCTGCTGCTCGGCATGGCGTTTGGCGAGCCCTGTGGCGGGCGAAGCTGATGGGGCGCGCCCAACATAGAAGGGACGCATGCCAAAGTGTCCGCCCAGTTCGAGTGACTTCTCAATCTGATTTTCAACAAAGAACCATGCGCCGTTATTTTTGGGCTCTTCCTGGCACCAGATGACTTCTTTGAGGTTCTTCATTCGCTCAAAGCGAAGACCCAAAGGGTCGCCAGGGAAGGGGTACAGTTGCTCGATCCGAATGATCGAGATGTCTTCGATACCCTCAGCGTCGCGCTTTTCAATCAGGTCATAGGCTACCTTGCCCGAGCATAGGACCGCGCGCTTGATCTTCTCGTCAGCCGGTGTGTTCGTCTCCATGGCCGGATCGGATTTGATCCGCTTGAACTGCCAATCGCCCTGGAACTCTTCGCGTGGGCTCTTTGCCATCGGATGACGCAGAAGAGACTTCGGTGTCATTATCACCAGAGGCTTACGGAACGGTCGCAGCATCTGGCGACGCAGCACATGGAAGTAGTTTGCAGGTGTGGTGATGTTACAGACCTGAATATTGTCCGAGGCGCATAGCTGGAGGAAACGTTCAAGCCGCGCAGAGGAGTGTTCCGGGCCCTGTCCTTCGAAGCCGTGGGGGAGCAGCATCACCAGCCCGTTGGCACGCAGCCATTTGGCCTCACCGCTGGCAATATACTGGTCGATCATGATCTGCGCGCCATTGGCAAAGTCGCCAAATTGCGCTTCCCACAGCACCAGGCTCTTGGGGTCAGCCATGGCGAAACCATATTCAAAGCCGAGCACGCCATATTCTGAGAGCGTGCTGTCATAAACCTCAAACTTGCCATGGGGTAAGGTGGTTAGCGGGATGTATTTGTCTTCGGTTGTCTGATCGACCCACACCGCGTGACGCTGTGAGAAAGTGCCGCGCCCAGAATCCTGACCAGACAGGCGAACGCCGTAGCCTTCCATTACCAGACTGCCGAATGCGAGTGCTTCAGCGGTGGCCCAGTCGAAGCCTTTGCCGCTTTCAAACATCTCAGTTTTTGCTTTGAGCACACGGCCCAAAGTCTTGTGAATGTTAACATCGCTTGGAACTTCGGTAAGTGTGCGGCCAAGCGCATCGAAAGTCTTCGCCTCGATTGCCGTCTCAATATTGCGGCGCGCACTCTCATCATCGGCTGGCTTGCTAAGGCCTGACCAACGTCCGCCAAACCAATCCGCCTCATTGGCCGAGTAACTCTTTGCCGCTTTGAACTCCTCCTCGAGCAAATCGACAAATTCCTGTGCAACAGCCTCGCGGTGGCCCGGTTCAACAACGCCTTCTGCGATCAGGCGCTCCTCATACACGCGGCTCACCTTGGGATGCGTCTTGATGACATCATACATCAGCGGCTGAGTGAATTTGGGCTCATCGCCTTCATTGTGACCAAAACGGCGATAGCACCACATGTCGATGACCACATCGCGGTGGAAGGTCTGCCGATATTCGATCGCCAGTTTACAGGCGAAGGTCACCGCTTCGGGATCGTCGCCATTGACATGGAGGATCGGCGCCATGACGCCCTTGGCCACATCGCTGGGATAGGGCGAATTGCGGGCAAAGCGCGGCGAAGTGGTAAAGCCGATCTGGTTGTTGATGATAAAGTGGATGCAGCCGCCCGTGTCATAGCCATTGACGCCTGAGAGGCTGAGGCTCTCCCACACGACGCCTTGCCCTGCGAACGCGGCATCGCCGTGGATCAAGACAGGAAGCACCTCGTCCTTTTTGTCCAGATCATCGCGAATGGCCTGCTGTGCGCGGACCTTGCCCAACACCACCGGGTTCACCGTTTCAAGGTGAGAAGGGTTGGGGGTGAGCGACATGTGAACGGAGATGCCGTCAAATTCGCGGTCAGTGCTGGTGCCAAGGTGATATTTCACGTCACCCGATCCACCCACGTCCTCTGGATTGGCGGTGCCGCCGGAGAATTCGTGAAAGATAACTTTGTAAGGCTTGCCCATCACATTGGCGAGCACGTTCAAGCGCCCACGGTGCGCCATGCCATAGACGATCTCGCGCACTCCTGCAGATCCGCCATGCTTGATCACCGCCTCAAGCGCCGGGATCATTGATTCCCCGCCATCCAGGCCAAAGCGCTTGGTCCCGACATATTTCTTGCCGAGAAATTCTTCATAGCCTTCCCCGCGCAGAACCGATGCGAGGATCGCTTTCTTACCCTCAGGCGTAAACTGGATCGTTTCGCCGGGGCTCTCGAACTTGTCCTGCAGGAAGCGGCGTTCCTCCGTGTCGGCGATGTGCATATATTCCAAGCCGACATTACCGCAGTAAACCTCGCGCAACCGGTTGTAGAGCGCGCCAACGGTGGTCCATTCCATGCCCAGTACGCCGCCGACATAGACCTCTTCGTCTTCCTTGCCATCAAGCTCATGGAAAGCGAGCGTAAGGTCCGCTGGATCACCTTGCTTTTGTGACAGGCCCAGCGGATCAAGCGCCGCAGCCAAGTGCCCGCGTACCCGGTAGAGTCGCACCAGAGTCATCGCCTTATTGGAGAGCTCTGATGCCTTGCGAAGCGCCTCTTCATCGGTGGGCTTGCCAGCCGATTTCGACGCCGCTTTGACCGCCTTTTCGACCTCCAGCCGCATCTGCGTCGGGTCCATCGCAGCGTTGAGGTCTGCGCTGGCATCAGCAACCTCGGCCATCCATTTGGGATTGCCCCAGGATGGACCGGGTTGGGGACCCTCTTGGTCGGTCATTTGTGGGATGAAGCTTGCGGTCTCTTTGTTCATTTGCGTTGTCCTGGGGAGGAGTTGAACACGAGGTGTTGTGGGTAGGCGCTTCAGCTCGTCACCGAAGCGCCCAAAGGGTCAGGCCATCTCCTTGAGCATAGCATCGAGCGTTGTACCGAGTTCAGATGGTGAAGGCGATACGCGAATACCCGCAGCTTCCATCGCCGCGATCTTGTCTTCCGCGCCGCCTTTGCCGCCTGACACAATCGCGCCTGCATGGCCCATACGGCGACCCGGAGGCGCTGTGCGGCCGGCGATAAAGCCAACGGTCGGCTTGGAGCGGCCCTTGGCAGCCTCTTGCTTTAAGAACTCAGCGGCTTCTTCTTCCGCCGATCCGCCAATTTCACCGATCATGATCATCGACTTGGTTTCCGGGTCGTCGAGGTAGAGGTCGAGCACGTCGATAAAGTTGGTGCCGTTTACCGGGTCACCGCCAATGCCGACCGCCGTGGTCTGGCCAAGGCCCACCATAGTGGTCTGGTGCACCGCTTCATAAGTGAGCGTGCCCGAGCGCGACACCACGCCGACAGATCCCTTTTTGAAGATCGAACCCGGCATAATGCCGATCTTGCACTCATCAGGTGTGAGAACACCAGGGCAGTTCGGGCCGATAAGGCGCGATTTGGAGCCGTTGAGGGCCGCTTTCGCGCGCACCATGTCGAGCACGGGAATGCCTTCGGTGATGCAGATGATAAGCTCAACTTCCGCCTCGATCGCCTCACAAATCGCGTCTGCTGCGAAGGGTGGGGGAACGTAGATGCATGAAGCGGTTGCGCCGGTCGCCGCCTTGGCTTCGCGCACGGTGTTGAACTGGGGGATGCCGATATGCTCGGTGCCGCCTTTGCCGGGGGTCACGCCTGCCACCATTTGCGAGCCATATGCGACGGCCTGCTCCGTGTGGAAGGTGCCAGTGTTGCCGGTCATCCCTTGGGTGATTACACGCGTGTCTTTGTTGATGAGGATGGACATGAGGTCTCCTAGTTAGAAACTTGTTTTCGGCTGAAGAGCCCGCGTACGCAGCGCAGGGTCCAGGCGATGGCGAGGGCGGTGGCTGAGAGGACGCCGATGTCGATCAGATTGAGGATCACCACCAGCGGCATTGGGCCAAGCTCAAACAACTGATCGCGGATGACATAGCTTACGGCCTGAAACAGGATGAAGGGCGCAAACACCAGCGTCCAAATCCACAAGCGTGACACCCGCGCCAACAGCACCCCGAGGAGGATCCACGGCAGAAAGGTAATCGGCCAG
>JBCDKX010000234.1:0-4946 GCA_038746055.1 Pseudomonadota bacterium | reverse complement strand
TTTAGCAAGGACGCGCTGAATGATCTCGTTAGAAGGCCCGCGTGGTTTCGATGCACAAGCAGGAAGAGACATAGCCAAGCCAGCAACCACGCCATAAGCCAAAACGCGCTTCATTCACTCTCTCCCGTCACCTTTAGCCAGTCAAATGCCTGCGGGCACCTCCAGCCGGGCATTGCGATGCGCCGCCACCAAAGTGTTGCGCAACAGAACCGCAATCGTCATCGGGCCGACACCGCCCGGAACAGGCGTGATTGCACCCGCAACCTCACTCGCTTCATCATAGGCCACATCGCCCACGAGCTTCCCTTTTTCCTTGCCAGGTTCGGGTGGCAAGCGGTTGATGCCGACATCGATAACGGTTGCGCCAGGTTTGAGCCAGTCTTTGCCGATCATGTTTGGACGACCCACTGCGGCAACCACAATGTCTGCGCGCTTAACGACGCTTGCCAAATTCTTGGTCCTGCTGTGCGCAATGGTCACGGTGGCATTGGCGTCCAAAAGGAGCTGTGCCATCGGCTTACCAACAATATTCGAACGGCCGATGACCACCGCTTCCAAGCCCGACAAATCGCCAAGCCGGTCAGTCAAAAGCATCATGCAGCCAAGCGGAGTACAAGGGACAAAACCGGTTTGGCCGACGCTCAGACGGCCCGCATTGATGACATGGAAGCCGTCCACATCTTTGTCAGGGCTGATTGAGGCAATGATCGATTGTTCATCAATATGATCAGGCAACGGCAGCTGCACGAGAATGCCGTCTACGCTTTCATCGCCGTTCAACTGCTCAACAAGCGTCAGCAGGGCCTCCTCGCCGGTATCGGCGGGCAAGCGGTGTTCGAAGCTCTCCATGTTGGCAGCGATCGTCGCTTTGCCTTTGGAACCAACATAAACCTGACTTGCCGGATCATCGCCGACCAAGATCACGGCAAGGCCCGGTTTACGCCTGGCGGCCTTTGCAAATTCAGCTGCATGAGCACCCACCCGTTCGCGCAGACCAGCTGCAAAAGCTTTGCCATCAATCCGGATTGCGCTCATATACTCTGGGCAACCGAGTTAAGCACTATAAGTAGGATTTGGGCGCCAACAATGACCACCAGCGGCGAAAGATCGAGCGCGCCGGTTTGTGGCATGATATTGCGCACAGGCCGAAGGATTGGGTCCATCAGCCGGTTTACCGATTCATAAACCTGCATGAGAAATTGGTTCGATGCATTCACCACGTTGAAGGCGAACAGCAGCCCGATAACAAATTGCACGATCACCAGCATGACGAAGACGTTCACCAGCAATGATACGATTTGAATGAGTGTGTCGATTATTGTGGGCATGGGCGTTCTTGTTACCTTGTCGAATGGCGCAGCAGAACAGTTTGAGCGCCTGATTGAGTCCCGTTATTGGCGTGTTACCCGACTAATACGCCTTTTTCCAGTCTTGGCTGTACCTTGGGCACAGTTCTTAGCCAAAGGACTAAGCGCGTACCAGTGTGCCCGCACCGCTCGCAGTGAAGAACTCAAGCAGCATCGCATGCGCAACCCTGCCATCGAGTACAACTGCGGCTTCACAACCCGATTCGACGGCAGTCACACAAGTCTCAAGTTTGGGCACCATACCGCCTTTGATAACACGTTCCTGCTTTAGCTTGGCAATGTCGTCAGGGGTCAAATCGGACAACAGTTCGCCCTCTGCATCGAGCACTCCGGGCACATCAGTCAATAGAAAGAGCCGTGCAGCGCCCAGGGCGGCCGCGATCGCACCTGCCATAGTGTCGGCATTGATATTATAGGTTGCACCATCTTCACCGCTGGCAATCGGTGCAATCACTGGAATCATACCCGCTGCGACAGCTGTATCGATGACAGTTGTGTCAACGAACGCTGGCTCGCCGACAAAGCCCAAATCCACCACGCTCTCTATCAGGCTTTCCGGGTCCTTCGTTGTGCGCGTAACCTTGCGTGCTGAAACAAGTCCACCATCCTTGCCAGAAAGGCCCAGCGCTTTGCCTCCAGCGTTGCTTAGCCACCCCACGAGCTCTTTGTTGATCGCTCCTGAAAGAACCATCTCGGCAATCTTGGCTGTCGCTTCGTCAGTTACCCGCAAGCCATCAACAAAGGTACTCTCAACCCCGAGTCGGCTGAGCATTTCGCCGATTTGCGGACCACCGCCGTGCACGACAACCGGATTGATGCCGACTGCTTTGAGCAAGACTATATCTTCAGCAAAATCGCGCGCGGCCTGGGGTTCACCCATGGCGTGTCCGCCATACTTCACCACGAATGTACGCCCGGCATAGCGCTGAAAATAAGGGAGCGCTTCGATCAGCACTTCGGCTTTGGCAAGGTCGGGCGCAGGGTTTGCCTGTGGCGATTTGACCATAACTTCGTCTCGTCTCTTTGATGCGGCGTAAATTCTGCGTTGAGGGCGCTTAGCCGGTAAGCTCGCGGTAGGAAAGGAAACGCTGAGAGGTTATCTGTTTGGGATTAGACATGGCTGGGTTGCAAAATTTGCTCTTTCCTTTGTGATCGAAAGCTGTTTCCATGTATGTCGGGATTAAAACAAATCGTGGGTTCGTATCAATTTTCGCGAATGGATGGAGAAAAGTCATGAATACATCACGTTTGAAAGGTTCGATCGCTCTTGCTGCCGCTGCGGGTCTGGCCGCAGCTTGCTCAGGCGAAGCAGAATCGTCCGCTGGCAGCGCTGATACAGGCGCCGCTTCTACTGAAGCTGAAGCGCTGGCAGCAGCAGGGGGCGGTGAGAAAGAGAAATGCTTCGGCGTTTCGCTAGCTGGCAAGAATGACTGCGCCGCGGGCCCGGGAACCAGCTGTGCTGGTACATCGGTTATCGACTATCAGGGCAATGCCTGGACCTATGTCGATGCAGGTACGTGCGAAGCGACCGAGCGTCCGGATGGCTCGTTCGGTTCACTCGAAGAAACGACTAACATCGGCTAATTACCAAAGTTCGAAAGAGCTTCAGAATGGCCGCTCGGTTATGCCGGGCGGCTTTTTTGTTGCCGCGTATTACTTCAGTATCAAGGATACCGGGCCTTTCCTTGCATGCCAGCCCTGCTAGCTTGGCCTCACAATGCCCCGCAGACCTTCTCCTGCTCGATTTCGGCGACCTCGCAGCACCTCCTCATTGAAAGCGATGGGAATGTTCAACTGGTGGCTCTTGTGGCGTGTCCCAGTACTCGCGCTCATAGTGATGCTGGCGTGGTGGTACATCGTCAAACCGATTGCGCAAGAGCAGGGTTGGGTTGCGGTACAGGAAGGTTTTGCCCTGTGCGGCGAAGTTCCTCGTCTCAATGGATGCGTGATCGATGGCGACACCGTTTTGCTCGGTAATGGCTCGGCGCAGCGCCGCATTCGTCTAACCGGTTTTGACGCACCAGAACTCAACGGCGCCTGTGAGACCGAACGCACTCTTGCTCGCGCCGCTCGCGAACGGCTCCATCAATGGCTTTCTGGCGGGCCGTTTGAATGGAACGGCGGCGAAAATCCCCCCCGTGATCAATATGGCCGCGAGCTGCGCGCTGCTCGCCGCAGCCAAACCGAAGGCTCAAGCGAGACCCTGGCTCAGATCATGATCTCCAGTGGCCTTGCCTCAACCAGAGGCTGGGGTGAGCCCACACACGATTGGTGCGCAGAATAGCCGATGGGCTCAAGCAATGGGCTAAAATCAGGAAACCCTTGCTCATGCGGCCTCAACGCGTAAACTCCGCCCAATACCAAACGGCCAAGCAGGGGGATCAGCCATGACCGAGCCAACCAAAACCGACACCGGAAATGAAGTCGCGCCAAACTCCGGTTTTGACTTCAACCAGCCCACCATCATTTCGCTGTGCTTTCTGGCGAGCTTTATCACCGGAATCACCGGACTGGTGGGCATTGTCCTCGCCCATGTCTGGCAAGGGGAGAACAAGGACAGCTGGGCCGCATCCCACTTCTCCTATCTCATCCGCACCTTCTGGTTCGGCTTCATCGGCTTCTTCGTCGCCGGGATCCTGTCAATCGTCTTCATCGGCCTCCTGCTCATGCCACTGATCGCTGTCTGGGTCGGCGTGCGCAGCGTCTTGAGCCTCCTCAAGGCTCAGCGTCAGGAACCCATGCCCGAGCCGCAGACGCTGCTGTTCTAGGCTGGGCACATTTCCAGATCAGTCACATTGGTGAGAGTGACGCCCCGCAGAGAACGGCGCCTGTGACGTCACTCTCATAGGCAATGCCAGCCTAGGGGGTAAGGACCAACTCCGTGGCATCCGCTTTGGCCCAGCTGCGCTCCGCGTTCTCAACGATCAATGCGATCGTATCGAGCAGGATCAGCCGCTGTTTCTTCAGCCGCGTCAGATAGTTATCCGATGCTACCTCCACTTCGGCCTCAATCCGGTGGATCGAGCGGTTGAGCGCATGATAACGCTCAGCCAGACTGCAAAAGTGGTTATCCGTTAGCTTGAGCCGCGTCAGCATACAGGCATCATGCGGAAACTCGTCGGCGAGAGTCGGTGCGCCAGATTGGCCAGAACCAGGGCGGCCGAAAAACTCATAGAGTTCGTGCGGTGTGTGGACAGACATGATTGTAAGGCTCCTCTTCCAAGATCGCAGCCAATCTCATGCACCCTTTCTCAAGCTCCCACATTGATCCGGATCAAACGCCCGCATCAACCCGCTAAAAAGTCCCCAGCAGCAAAATTTTGACACACATGACACACTGTTCAGGAGCAAAAAATCTACCCCTTGGAAAATGGCCCGAAATTCGCCGGATTCAGCAGGGAAATCGCAGGGTTCATAGCCTTGCGCATAGCTCCTCAGAACCGCTGTAGGAAAGCCTGCTAGCGGCCTCACACTCACCGCACGGGCGGATAGGTCCGCGCGCTGCCGTGATCCACGCTGATCGTCTCCTGCATCACGAATGCCCCGCGCTCACCATCCCATTGCCAGACATTGATGAAG
>JBCDKX010000233.1:0-4954 GCA_038746055.1 Pseudomonadota bacterium | reverse complement strand
CGCAAAGATTTCTGCTGACCACTGATCCGCAGTTACGCCTAAGGTTCCGCCTAAAGTGACATAGCCATCGATCTCGGCTTTGTTGATTTCGATGATATCGCTCACCGAGTCGTCAGAGAAGACGAGCTGCGGCATCACATGTGCGGTCAGCGATTGGCCGTCGATTTGACGGTCTAGATCCCATTCATAGCGCGCGCGAATATTGCCCTGCCAAGCCGGCGCGAAAGCGAGGTCTGAGCCCGCTACAACATCATTGGTCGGCGTCAGCACGTCTGTCACTTCGGTGTCGAGCAGCGAGAATGCACCGGCGATGGTCAAGCCATCGACCGCGTAAGGGGCCCAGGTGAAGTCGCCCTCCAATCCTTGGATTTCAGCGTTGGCGGCATTATCCGAGAAAAACAGATTGACGATTGACGGATCAAATATTGTTGTTTGCAGGCCTTCAATTTCAACAAAGAATGCCGATCCATTGAACCGCAAGGAATTGTCGAACAGCTCGGTTTTCCAGCCAATTTCATAGTTCTGGACATCGTCGGTATCGACGGCGAAAGGCACTGTATAATCGTTCGGACCCGCCGCGCCGCCAGGTCGGTTCAGCAACCCAGGGCGGAAGCCTTCAGAATAAGTCGCATAGAAGAGCAAATCGCTGGTTGGGGTCCAGGTGCCGGTCAGTTTATAAATCGCGCCATCCGTGGCAGCTTTGTCCGGCGCGCCAACGGTATTGCCTGGCGCGAATTGTGCGGAGATGTTGGTCCCGAAGCTTTGCGCATCTGTGGTCGCCCCAAGATTGCCAAAGGATGAGTTCGCCGAGCCTTGAAGATCGACTTCGATATCATACCAGCGGGCGCCAAGGGTGACCGCGAACTGATCGCTCAGATCGAAGGTCGCCTCGCCGAAAATCCCCAATTGTTCATCCGTACGCAACACATCGTTGCGGAAAATGACACCTTCAGGAAACGGGCCAGGATCGCTGAAATAGCCCGGCGCGGCATTGTTAATTTCGCCGGTGATAGCGGTATTGGTCAGTGGGAAATTCGGACCGAAGCCGACATTGCCATTAAAGCCAACCACGAGCTCGGACCCTGGATAGGTAAAGTCATTCAGCTCGGCCAGTTCAAGATCAGAATAAAACGCGCCAAAGGTCGCGCGTATGCGGTTTTCACGCGGTGTGTTGAACCGCAATTCGTGCGTTTGAACTGTGGTTTCGGTGGAGGATTTCACGAACAGCTCCGGCGCCTGGCAAGTGCCATCGGGGCCGCCGGCGCCGGGATAGGTCACCGATGCGTCGCAGATATAATAGGGCAGATACTGACCAACAAATAGATAGTCGGAATAATCGACGGTTTGATCTGTCGTTCGCTCAGTATAGGCGCCCGTATAGATCGCTTCGAGCATCCCGAGGCGCCCTTCCAGTGTCCAACTCGTATTGTGAAAACTGTCTTCGATATCGTCTTCGGAAAAACGTTGGATATCATAATCATCAAGCTCGGGATCGGCGAAAAACACCCCTTCGCTATCGATTTGCTGCTGCGCGTGGGAGACTAACAAGCTCCAATCGCTGTTAAACTCATAAAGCCCGCTCAGCCGGAATCCAGCATAGACCGTATCGTTGAAATCGTTTTCGGCGAGGCCCGCATTATTGGCGGAAAGAAAGGTCACATTCGACAGATCTGCGCCCGCTTGAAAACCTTCGCGATTGGCTGAGACGGGAACGCCATTGTCTCGAACCGTGCCGGCGGGGCGAAACCTTGCGGATTGTTCTGCGCTGAGCGTGCCGCCAACATTGTCAATGTATCCGCCTTGATTGTCGGTGTAGACCACGCCGCGCAGGGCGAAATTGTCCGACACTGGAACGTTCAGCATCGCTTCGACGCTATTGCTCATTTCGCCGCCTTCGGTGAAGGATGTGGCGGCGTTGATCGATGCGTCGAACCCGCTCAAGCTCGGTTTATTGGTGATCAAACGGACCGTGCCCGCTTGCGAGCTTGCGCCAAACAAGGTGCCTTGCGGGCCAGATAAGACCTCCACGCGCTCCAAGTCTGCGGCATAGACGTCTAAGTTTCGTCCTGGCTGACCGAGCGGCTGCTCATCAAGATAGAAGGCTACATTCGGCGCTAACCCGGCCACGCCAGCGGTGGTCAAGTTGGGGGTTGTTGAGGCCAAACCACGAATGTAAATTGTGTTCTGCCCGGGCCCTGAACCGCCAGCTGTGACCCCCGGGAGTTGGACCAAATAGTCGGTGAAGTTTTTGACGCCCAGCTCTTCGAGTTCTTGCTCGCCCAGGGCGTTGACGGCGACCGGAATGCTCTGCGCGCTTTCGCTGCGTTTCGTCGCCGTCACGGTCACGGATTGGAGGCGTTTGGTTTCTGGCTCGGCGGTATCCTGCGCCATTGCCGTTACGCCAAATAGACTTGTCATGGCGATCAGTGAAACGCCACTCATTAGTCGATACATGTTTTATCCCTCGGATTTTGCTCCGATCGCGCAGGCCCACGCCGAATTACGCAGGGCGCACAAGAATCGCGATCGCTCGATGGTGATCGTTACCTAACAGATAGTTTGACGATGGAAAGATTGTCTGCTGCGATTAACCTCAAAACAATCAGAATGGCTGAAATTATGTGCCAAATTTACAGCACTTGAAAGGCTCTAAAGTCGACCACGCTCGATCGTGCCTGCGGAGAATGGTTTGAACATCGACACAATTCGTGCATGAGTCTGAGCGCGTTGAACTTAAGGTGAAGAATGCCCGACACGGAACAAGTCCTGCTGTCCGAAAGCGAGTATGATACCGAATACGAGGTCGGCCAGGACAATGTCGAAGTGCTCGGCCTGGATGTTCACAATCCGGTCTTTTTTCTCGCTGCGAGCTTGGTGATTCTGTTTGCGGGCCTGACCCTCATATTCCCGACCGCTTCGGGTGAGATGTTGAGTTCGGCGCGTGCCAATACGCTGCAATCCTTCGATTGGCTGTTTGCCGCTACGCCGGTGATCGTGTTTGTTTTTTGCCTCGCCCTTGCCGTTTCACCGCTTGGCCGGATCAGGCTCGGCGGACAGACCGCGGTGCCAGATTACAAGCTGCATTCTTGGATTGCTATGTTGTTCGCCGCCGGGGTTGGCATCGGTTTCATGTTTTGGGGCGCGGCCGAACCGCTTGCCTATCATACCGATTGGTTTGGTATGCCGCTGGGCGCCGAGCCGGGCACCGCTGAGGCGAACCGTTTGGCGTTCAGCGCGACGCTCTTCCATTGGGGGCTTTCCCCTTGGGCGATCTATGCAGTGGTCGGACTGTCCCTTGGCTTCTTTGCTCACAATAAAGGTCTTCCCCTTTCGATCCGATCGGCGTTTTACCCATTGCTCGGGGAGCGGGTCTGGGGATGGCCGGGTCATATCATTGACTTGTTCGCGGTCGTCTCAACGATTTTTGGCTTGGCCACGACGATTGGATTGGGCGGAACGCAAGCGGCGAGTGGTTTGGGCTATATGTTCGATTTTGAACCCACTGTATGGGTCCAGATCAGCCTGATTATGGCGATGACGGGCTTAGCGGTCGTATCGGTGATTCGCGGAATGGATGGTGGGGTCAAGCTGCTCAGCAATCTAAATATGGTGATCGCTTTTTGCTTATTGGTGTTCGTCATCATTGCCGGGCCAACGGCCCTGATCTTCACGGGCATGGGTGAAAACCTGCTCGCTTATTTCGCCGATACGCCCGCTTTGACCAATTGGGTTGGGCGAGACGATGTGGCCTGGTTCCACGATTGGACGATTTTCTATTGGGCCTGGTGGATCTCGTGGTCACCCTTTGTGGGTATGTTTATCGCGCGAATTTCGCGCGGGCGAACAGTCCGAGAGTATTTTTCCGTGGTCCTGCTCGCGCCATTTGCGATTTGTGTCGTTTGGTTCTCAGCCTTTGGCGAGACGGCCGTGTTCCAATATGAAAATGGAATAGGTGACTTGTCAGGCGGGATCGTTAACTCGGCGACCGTTCTTTTCCAAATGTTGGCCGCCCTGCCATGGGGCTCCGTCACTTCAATCATCGCGATCGGGCTGCTGATTGTGTTCATTGTCACATCTGCAGACTCCGGGGCGCTGGTGGTGGATACGATCACGTCCGGGGGGAAAACCAATGCGCCGGTGGCGCAGCGCGTGTTTTGGGCCTGTATGCTTGGCATCACTGCCTCGGCTTTGCTCTATGGCGGCGGAACATCGGCGCTCGAAGCGCTGCAAGCCGGGACGATTGCGGCCGCATTGCCGTTCACAATCGTCTTATTAAGTTGCTGTTTGAGCCTATATCTCGGCATGCGCGACGAAGCGCGGGTCCCGGTGGGCGGCTAATTTGAGCCGAAACAAATGCACCCTACGCCTGGGCGATTGCGGGTGTTAAATCAGCGTTATAAATGATTGCTAGCAGCGCTCCTTATCAACACACGGTGACTCATATGACAATGCTCAAACTCCTGGCCACAACCGCGCTTTCAGCAGGCCTTGCGCTCTTCGCAGCGGCTGAAGACAAGACCGCGAAGAATGTCATCCTGATGGTGTCAGATGGGATTGGTTTTAATGGCTGGCTGGCCGCCGACTATTATCAAGGCATGGCGGGAGCGCAGTCGTATCAGGTGACCCGGCCTGATGGCACCGAGCCGGTGGTTCTAGCCCTCGCACATAGTGCACTGAATTTGGTTGACGCAGATGGCAATATTCTCTCGGGCGAGGCTGATCTTAGCGAAGTCGCTGGCGCGGTGGCGCAAGGCTATGATCCGATGACGCGCTGGGACGCGTTTGAAAATGCGTTCATCAATGATTTTGATCCGGTCGGTTTATCATACACCACGTATACCGATAGCGCAGCTGCCGGCACCGCCCTGATGTCAGGTCGCAAAACCTCAAATGGCCGACTTAACATGGACTGGCGGGCGCAAACCCCATTTCAGACCATCGGACAGATCGCGAT
>JBCDKX010000232.1:0-4972 GCA_038746055.1 Pseudomonadota bacterium | reverse complement strand
TCACCAGCAGCGGTCATCGTAGGTGAGCCCACCAACATGCAAGTTGTTGATGGACAAAAGGGAATAGCCGTTTTCCGCACAGAAATCACAGGCCACGAGGCTCACTCCAGCCAGCCCCATCGAGGCGCTAGTGCAGTGATGGCCGCAGGCCGCCTCATCGCAAAAATCGCCGAAATGGTCGAAGAACGCAGGAGCGACGCAGATCCAAATTCGCCATTTACGCCGGCATACACGACGATGTCCGTGGGCGTCATCGAAGGAGGCACCGCCGCGAACATTCTCGCTCGGCGGTGCGGCTTCACCTGGGACGTAAGGACAGTTCCCGGTGACAGTGTGCGCGCAATAGTGGCGGAGTTTGAGGCGGAGGCCAGCAAGGTTCTAGCCGATATGCAGGCCATCGCCCCCCATTGCGAGATCACAACCGAAACCTTGGCGGATGGGCCACCTTTGATGCCAGAAGAGAACAATCCGGCGGCGGAACTGGCGCATCTTCTGACCGGTGCGAATGGGCGGCATTCGGTCTCTTACGCAGCCGAAGCGGGCCAGTTTCAGGAGGCGGGTTTCTCAACCGTCATCTGCGGGCCTGGCTCGATCGATCAGGCCCACCAGCCGAACGAGTTCATAAAGCTGAGCCAAGTGGCTGAAGGCACCCGCTTCATGCGTAACCTTATCCGGCATCTCAGCGCCTAGGCTGCCGAGGATGCGAACGCGTCCCATTGCTCGTCTGATTGTGGCTGCGTCAGCAGGCTAACGCCCACCAAAACCGGGATATGCACCATCAAGCCGAGCATGCCTTCGTGCAGATCATAAGGGCGCAGATCAAAACCGAGATACCCGCTCAGGAAAAAGAATGCAGCGGTGCTTGATCCGGCCACGAAGCCCGCGACGACGCCCGAGGTCGTGGCGCGCCGCCAGTACAAAGCCGCCACAATGGGCGGCGCAAGCTGACAGATGATTCCATAAGCCGTTAGCAACAGCACCACGAGCGACATACCCTCCGAGATGGCGAACGCGTAAGAAACCGCCCCTATAAGGAGGACAAATCCTTGAATGAGCCGACGCCGCGCTTTGTCCGAGAGCGAGCGAAAAGGCCGAATGCCATCCTCGACCGTGACCGACGCGGCGGCGTGCATGAGCGAATCTCCAGTAGACATGGAAGCCGACAGCGCGCCCGCGCAAAACAAGCCCACGACAATAGCGGGCAAATCAGCGTTCAGGATCATGAAGGGAAGGATAAAATCCGCTGAAGGGGGCGCCTCTGGATACAACACTCCCGCAAATCCGATCAGAAAAACGGGGATCAAGAACAGTTGGAAGGTAGGGAAAAGGACTACCGTTTTGCGCAATGTGTCATCGGATCGCGCTGTAAACGCCTTCATGAACAGGTGAGGCCACATCATGAGACCCACAGCCGAGACGATAATGGCGCTCGAGAACCCACCCCATGACCACGGCTCTCCCGACGCGGTTAGGCCGGGCATCGACAAAAGCTCTGGGCGTTCCTGCAGGATCTGCGAAAACATGTCACCGACACCGCCGTACAGCGAGATGGGCAAGTAGAGCCCCAATGACCATGCAATGGTGAGCATGAAGACGCCTTGGAATGTGTTGGTCCAACCGACCGCTGCAACACCGGAGAACAAGACGTAAAGCGTTACGATCCCGTAGGCGATGGCCGCCCCCAACCAAAGCGGGACGTTCCCTTCGGTCACGGCTTCAATAACAATCCCGGCGCCTCGCATCTGCAGCGTGATGTAGGGAATGAAAGCCGCGATCGTCAGAATCGCGATCATCGCGGAAAGCGCTCGAGAAGGGAACCGACCACATATGAGCTGCGCTTGCGTCACATATCCGTGGCGCCGCCCTAAAGCTGCGGCTTTCGGCCCGATCCAAAAATAGGGCGCGATGCCCAGGACCCCGTAGCACAAGATGTAATAGGCCGCGGCCCCTCGGCTGTAGGCCCAGCCCGGGCCCCCAAGAAATGCGAAGGCCGAGAAAATCGACGCCCCCAGCACAAAGTACATAACCAAAAGGCCGAAATCGCGATCACCGGCTACATACCCTTGCACACTCTTCGAGGCGCCGCGGCCAGAGAACAACCCAATGCACAGCGTTACACCGAGATACAGCGCGATGATCAGCGCGATGATCTGCCATCGTTCCAAGGCTTACTTGTCCCCCGACTGATCCTCGCTGAGGTACAGCGCCGTCAGCAGCCCCAGAGCCACCACAATCAAAAGCGCAATGGCAAACAGATTGAACGGCAGACCAAGCACGAGAGGCTCAATCCGATTGATCATGTAAACGCCGGGCCATGTCGTCATCGCTAGAAAAGCCATGATCCCAAGACCGAATATCCATCGGACCATACGAGCCTTCACGCCGTTCTTACCTTTGAGACAAAAGCGGTTCTCACCCGGCCCCAGACCAGCTTAGGGTTGAGGCGGAAACTTGGCGAGAACCTCGGCGATCACCCGATCGACGTTTTCCTGTTTGATGTTGTCCCGATCAATCGTCTTGGTGCCAGTGCCGTGCCACACAGGCTCCTTGGAATCGGCATCATACACATCAATCGCCAGCGTGCCCTTTGTCACCTGGCTGATCTGTGTGGGCGAATAGCTATAGGCCCAAGCTGATGAATACGGACGAAGACCGTAACCGGGATAAAAGCCGCCATAAGCGCCATATGCGGGGGCGACATAGTCCTGCCGGATCTCATCACGGGCCCCAAGTGTGATAGCGACCGCAAAATCAGGGTTGTCGGAAAGCGTGTAGGATTTAGCGGCCATCTCACGATCGATCGTGTCCTTGATACGGCCAAACAGCAGCGGATTCACACCGGGTTGCGGGTCGGTCGTCACCCAGGTGTACGTCTTGAAAGATGTGAAATCAGCTGTTGGGCTGTAATCTGTATTCACCGATGTCGTGGAACAAGCTGTCGCTGTGGCTAAGGCTACGGCCAATACAACGCTGCGCATAATCTAATCTCCCCTATGATTAGACTGGGATGTAGCCTGTTGAAATCACCTAGCCAAGCTCCGGTATGGATAGCGAGCGGGGATAAGGCGGACACCACATTTGAAGGCGTGACGCTTCACATGGCTTTCTGTGCAGGCACGCTAGAAACTGTATTGCGACAGCCGGTCTGGCCGGACTATGCTGATCAATGGCAAGACGATGCAGAGCCAGTCGAACGGACCCTGTGTCATGCCGGCAAATTAGGGGGAGAATCTATGAAGCACCGAAGCTTGCTCGCACGCGCAATCGCTATCCCAGTGGCGCTGACCATCCCGTCCGTGGGTTCGGCGCAGGAGATCGTCGAGGTTGAAGTCATCGAGATCGAAGTCGAAGATGTTCTGATCGACGCGCAGGCGGTAGAGGCGCTTCAGAAGATGGGCGAAGCTTTGGCCGCGAAGCAAACCATCGCATTCGACGCGTCCCTCACGAGCGAAATAGTCCTCGAAAGCGGGCAGAAGATTCAGTTCGGCGGTACGATGCAGGCTAATGTCGTAAAGCCCGATAAGATGCGAATGATCGTAACCTCTGCAGCCAAAGAGCGTCAGTATTACTTCGATGGAGAACAGTTCGCAATTGTCGCTCCGCGAAAGGGATTTTGGACGAACTTCCAGGCTCCACCGACGCTAAATGAGCTCTTTTCCACGCTGCTCAATGACTACGACATCGAGATACCGGTGGCCGATCTTTTCATTTGGCAATCGAACCCAGAAATTCTTGAACGAATTCAAGAAGGGTATGTCGTCCGCCCCGATCTGGTTCTCGGTAAGACATGCATGCATTACGCTTTTCGTCAGGAGTTGGTTGATTGGCAGCTTTGGCTGAACGAAGAAAGCCTGCCTTGCAAACTGGTGATCACCGACAAGGAAGATGAATCTCTGCCTCAATACACAGTCATTTTCCGATGGAACGATCCAGACGATGACGAAATGCCTGAGTTCACGTATCAGCCGAAAGAAACCGACACGCGGATCACTTATGGTGGCACGGTCACGGTTCAGGGGGGAAGCGAGTGATGAGCGTGTTGAAATCAATAGGAGCTTTCACGACCGCTTCGCTCCTGGCCACACATGCGGTTCCCGCGATCGCTTTGGACGCGGAAGTTTCGACCTCTGCGCTGGCGCTGAGCAGCGCTGAGGTCATGACGACCGCTGATGCAGCTCAGGATCGGAAGAAGCGCACCAAAGGCAAAGCCAACCGAAGCGCCCAAAAAAGCAGTACGCGCAGTCGCCCCAAGGTGCGGCATGAGTCCAAGAAAACCACCAGCACGCACAAGAAAAAGAGCAACCAGAACAGCAACAACAACAATCGCCGCGGCAACACAAACGTGAATGTGAGTGGCAACGATGTTGAGATTAACGTCGACAACAGCGTCGATATTGATCGCGATGTCCGGGTTGATAACGACCGTCGCTATTACAATGATCGCCGGTATTGGGACGACGACTGGGATGATGGTTGGAGTCCACTGGAAACCGTCGCGGCGGTCACCGCAAGCGCGCTCGCTATTGGGCTGATAGTCGATGCCATCGACAATGATGACGATTGCGAACCGGTGTCTAGCGGTGGCCGCAATCTGCTGTATTGCGATGGGACGTGGTACGAACCAATGTATCAAGGCGACGACGTCAAATACAAGGTCGTCGAAGCGCCTTCGTAGCCTAGGCAACCAATGACTGAGCGGCCCGCACCACAATGTCGCCCAGATAATGAAAAGGCCGTCCCGGGATGCCAGGGCGGCCTTTTCTGTTTCGGCGTTCCTGCCGGCCTAGGTTTCTTCGAGGGCCTTATCCTCATTGGCGCGCTGGATCACGTAAGCGCGAATGGCCTGAACCTCGTCTTCCGACAGCGAGGTGTCGAAGTTGACCATGCCGTTTTCCTTGAGGATGCCGTCATACACCACGGCCTTCCACGCACCCGCGTTGCCAAGCGTTCCGGATCGTCTGAGGTCTGGCAG
>JBCDKX010000231.1:0-5026 GCA_038746055.1 Pseudomonadota bacterium | reverse complement strand
ACATTACCGGATCCGTCCTGATCGACCGTCGCATTGTTGTCATCGCCAACGGAATCAATCACACTGCAATTGCCGGTCACACCAACGCACTCCGCAGGAACTGTTGCCTGCGCCAGCAGCGGAGCAGCCGCCGTAAGCGCAAAGACTGACACTCCTGCAAAGACCACTGACTTCATTCTTAGTTCTTCCTTTTGACTTGATCGCCCTTAATCAGTGCGATCGTCGCTGGGGATTTCCTCATCCCAATGATGCCCAGACTTACCCCCGCTCGCCCGACATGTGGTTGCTCAGAGCCACTTCTTCTTACCGCCAAGAACAGGCTTGTTTGCGGTCTGGCTGCCATAGAGTTTGGTGGTAGACAATTTCACAGCGCGCTCCGCTAACGATGCGAAGGCATGGCTACCTCAAAATCTGCACTTCCCCCTTTTCACTTCCACCCTTTTGCTTTCGCGCCCCTGCCCGAACGCATTCTTTGGTCAAAGATCAGTGTCTCTAACTTAAGAACCTTCTTCCTCATCCTCACCGCGATCAACCACGGTCAATGCCGTGAGCGAGCCCGCCCGCTTCACCGCATCCTGCACATCATCCGCATCATAAATACCGTCACGCTCCGCACGATATGTGCTCATCAATGCTTCGGCAGCTTGGGAATTGGCAAAGCGCCAGAGCCCCAAGTCAACGCCTTCAAGGACGAGGCCATAAACCGCTTTCTCGATGGCCTGCTGCAAAGCCACCTGATCCGGCTCATTTGAGGTAATGCCCGCCTCGGCCTCAAGCAGCTCGCGGAACGCGATAAAGCGATAGGCATTCGCGCCAATGGCCTGACTGGCGATAGTCTTTGATGTCTGAATATTCGCGAGAATTTCACCAGTGCGCACTGACACTGCTCGCAGATAGACAGTCACAGTGTCCTGACGATATTCGGTGCGCGCGCCAATACCAAGGAAGGCCGCTCCTGCACCACCCGTTACCGTGTTGGTATCATAACCAACAATCCCGCCCTCAAGCAGCACGCCCGCAAACAACAGCGCCGGCAAGGCATTGGGATCAACTTGACTCTCACCGAGATAGCGCTTGCGCATCTCGCCAATAATCTGGCGCTCCTTAAGCAGGTTATCGAGCCGCTCGCGCTCTACAACGGTGAACCATTGACGATTGCCAGCATCCTGCAAGGCTTTGACCAGTATCGAGCCAGCCCCTTGTGTCACAGCGCGCGAAAGCGTCTGCCCGGTATTGGTTGGCCGGAATTGTCCGGTCTGATCACTGAAACCATAGACGGCAATTGCCACCTGTCGCTGAGGCGCGGGCAATTGATTAAGTAGGTTTTGTGTCTGCGTCTTCTTCGGGAAATAGGCGAGGCTGGTAGTCTCAGGCAGGAAGTCCCGCCCATCGTCAGCCATGCTAAGGCCCATACAGCCGCTCAACGAGAGCGCAGCAAAGCCCGCCAAACCAAACTTAAAGAAAGCTCGCATCAATTGACCTCAATAAACAGAGGAATAACGATGCGGGTTTCTTCACCCGAATTGTCGTCCCGGATGACCAGCGTCACCTCATCAAGACTACGGAAGAATTCGATTGTCTGACCCCCAAAGGTGATCGTGCCTTGTTCTTGGGGATTCTCTCCAAAAATTGCATCAACGATTTGGGATGAAAGGGCAGAAAGAAGCCGCGATTCAATCTGACGAGCAAAGATGCTCGATTGATCATTGCGATTCACTGCATCAGGGTCAGTCGTATCATTCTGAGCATTCGCAATGCCCAAAATATGATTTGAATTAAACGGGTTGCCACCGAAAGTTGGGCTGATCGGTTGATGCACCAAATCCTGCGCCAGAACGGGCGCAGCGCTGAGACAGCAGACTGCGGCAAAAACCTTCGCAAAACTGCGAATCATCGAAGAACCCCCTCTACCCATTAGATAGCCCTAACACATCTGCACAATTTACGAGTCTTTTATTACGTATCTTCACGAAAGTGTCGAGCCACTTTGTGTCGCAATACGGCGGTAAAAGCGGGAATTGTGCAGGCTTGTGCCTAACTGGGGCAACATCTTCGACAATCTAAAAATAGATTGCGCCATGGCTTCCCCGACAGCGCGGCCGGAAAGGGGCGGCAGTTTCTGAGCTCATGACAAAGCCTTAGAGGTTAGGACGAAGCCAGCGTTCCGCCGTCGGGAGGTCAACGCCGCGCCTGTTGGCATAGTCTTCAAGCTGATCTCGGCCGATTTTGGCGACCCCAAAATACTGCGATTCAGGGTGGCCGAAATAGAGCCCGCTGACAGCTGCAGTGGGCAGCATCGCAAAACTCTCCGTAAGGGAAACACCTATAGTTGCTTCCGCATTCAGCATGTCGAAGAGAATCGGTTTCAAAGAGTGGTCCGGCACTGCCGGATATCCCGGCGCTGGACGGATGCCGCGATATTGCTCTTTGATCAGCGCTTCATTGGTGAGTTGCTCACCAGGGGCATAACCCCATAGATCAGTGCGCACATATTGGTGCAGGCGCTCAGCGAATGCCTCTGCAAATCGATCAGCAAGCGCCTTGAGAAGAATGTCGGAGTAGTCATCCTTATCGGCCCTGAAACGTTCGATATGTGGCTCGATCCCATGAATGCCGACCACAAAGCCGCCCATCCAATCGCCCGCTGGATCGACGAAATCGGCCAAGCACATGTTAGCTCGGTCGCGGCTCTTGATCACTTGCTGGCGCAGGAAGGGCATGCGGATGTGCTTTTCATCTTCCAGGTGAATGATCACATCGTCGCGGCAATTGTGGTCGCGCGCGCATGGCCATAAGCCCACAACACCCTTTGCAGTCAGCCATTTCTCAGCGATGATCTGTTCCAGCATGGCATCGGCATCTGCCTTGAGATTACGTGCGGCTTCTCCAACCACGTCGTCATCGAGGATGCGCGGATAGACACCGTGCAGCTCCCAGGCGCGAAAGAACGGGGTCCAGTCGAACGTTTCGACCAGATCTTGCAGTGGCCAGTCTTCGAACAGATGTTGGCCAGGTTGCACCGGGGGCGCGGGCTTGTCGCTCAAGAATGCATCGTAGAAATTGCCACGCGCCTCTTTGATCGGCAGCAGCGCCTTCTCGCTCTTGCCAGCACGTGCGACGCGGACCTTTTCATATTCCTCTGCGGTCTCCTCGACATAAGGGTCGCGCAACGTGTCGGAGAGCAACTTTGAGGCGACACCGACCGCGCGGCTGGCGTCGAGCACATGGATGACCGGCCCATCGTAGGCGGGATCGATCTTAAGCGCAGTATGCACCCGGCTGGTGGTGGCGCCGCCAATCAGCAGCGGCATGGACATGCCAGCCGCCTGCATCTCTTCGGCGACAGTCACCATCTCGTCGAGCGACGGGGTGATAAGGCCGGAGAGCCCGATCATGTCAGCGTTATTGTCGTTGGCGGCTTTGAGGATGTCCTGCCATGGCACCATGACACCAAGGTCTACCACTTCATAGCCATTGCACTGCAAGACGACGCCAACGATGTTCTTACCGATATCGTGCACATCGCCTTTTACGGTTGCCATCACGATGGTGCCTTTGGCTTTGGCCCCCGCTTCCTTCTCATCCTCAATGAACGGAATGAGGTGCGCGACGGCCTTTTTCATAACCCGCGCAGACTTAACCACTTGGGGGAGGAACATTTTGCCTGAGCCGAACAGATCGCCGACGACATTCATCCCGTCCATCAACGGGCCTTCGATCACTTCGATCGGACGACCACCGGCATTGAAGATCTCTTGGCGCATCTCTTCGGTGTCATCGACAATATGTGCATCAATGCCTTTGACTAGTGCGTGTTCGAGCCGCTTCGCCACCTCCCAGCTGCGCCATTCTGCTGCTTGTTTATCGTCTTCCTTGCTCTTTCCCTTGAAGCCTTCGGCGAGGTTGATGAGCTTTTCAGTCGCACTTTCTTCGCCCGTGCCCAGCTTCTTGGGCTTGCGCATCAGGATCACATCTTCGCAGGCCTCGCGCAGGACTGGATCGATCGTGTCATAAACGTCAAGCTGCCCAGCGTTGACGATCGCCATGTCAAACCCGAGTGGGATCGCGTGATAAAGGAAGATCGAGTGCATCGCTCGGCGCACGGTCTCGTTGCCGCGGAAGGAGAAGGACAGGTTAGAAAGCCCACCGCTAGTCTTGGCATGCGGGCAAAGCTCTTTGATTTCCTTCACCGCCTCAATGAAATCGAGCCCGTAGCGGTCATGTTCCTCAATGCCTGTAGCGACCGCAAAGATGTTAGGGTCAAAGATGATGTCTTCCGGCGGGAAGTCGATACCAACCAGCAAATCGTAGGCGCGCTTGCAGATCTCAACCTTACGTTCTTTAGTGTCCGCCTGCCCGACCTCATCAAACGCCATGACGACAACAGCCGCGCCATAGGCCATGCATTTGCGGGCCTGCTCAAGAAAGGGCTCCTCGCCCTCTTTCATGCTGATCGAATTGACGATCGGCTTGCCGCTGACGCATTTCAGCCCCGCCTCAATCACGTCCCATTTGGAACTGTCTATCATGACCGGCACACGGGCTATGTCAGGCTCAGCTGCGATCAGCTTGAGGAAGGTCGTCATCGCCTTCTCAGCATCAAGCAGACCTTCGTCCATGTTGACATCGATCACCTGCGCACCGTTCTCGACCTGCTGGCGCGCGACTTCGACGGCGGTGGTATAGTCATCCGCCATGATGAGCTTTTTAAACCGAGCTGAACCCGTCACATTGGTGCGCTCACCGATATTGATGAAGTTGGAGGCGGACTGGGCGCTCATTGGGCACTTTCCAAGCAGAGATCACAGGCGAATACGAGATCGTCATAAAGCTTTCCGCCCACATCAAAGCGACGGGTGCCGATGGTCTCAAAGCCCTGGCGTTTGTAAAAGGCAATCGCGCGGTGGTTATCGTCCTTGACGCCGAGCAACAGCCGCTCGCTTCCTTCGGCTGCCTTAAGCACCTCGGCAAAGAGCCGCTGCGCCGTGCCATTCCCCTGATAGCGCGAGAGGACATAAATCTTCTT
>JBCDKX010000230.1:0-5114 GCA_038746055.1 Pseudomonadota bacterium | reverse complement strand
TAGAAGAAATTCGGAAGCGAACCATGTTAGCGCTCATTGCTTCTGGGTGGATTCTCACTCTCGTGCTCGCCGCAATGAGCATCGGGATTAGCAAGTTTGCGTTTCCCGCTACGGTTATCGCAGCAAGTTCAAATCTCATCCCAACCTGGATGGTATTGCAAGGGCGAACCGACCGGGCTGCGCGTTGGTGGTGTGGCATTTTGGTCGGCTTTTTGCCGACACTGCTTTTCTACACGGTTCAAGGTACCTCGTGGCAAAATGAATTGCTCCTATTACTTGCCAGCGGGCTTGTGGCGCTGGTCCCTCTTTGTGACCATAGACCGCTAATCATTGCTTCAACTCTGCTCATTCTACAGCACATGATCTTTGCCATCTATGCACCGCACTGGATCGCCTATGAAGGAATGAACTTTGGCTTGTCATCGCTGCGTATTGGAGGGACCCTGTTTGGTGGCATCGTTCTTTCTTGGATTGCGTTGCTGCTTCGCCAGAAAATGGGGCAGACTGAGGAGCTGAGCGAAGCTTTGGATAAAAGCCAAGCCGAATTGCATGAGGCCTCAGCCACCATTGACCGGATGCGTGAGATGCTGAGAACTGAGAAAGAAGAACAGCTAAAGCACCACGACAAAATCATCACCAAACACAAAGCTGAGTGTGAGGAGATATCAGCTGCACTTGCAGAGTCGATAAACACCGCGACAAATGCGGTTACCAACACTGTCAAAACACTCGAGCGCAGCGCCCATCAGCTAAAGGTAAACGCTGACCAAGCAGGGGAGGATGCCAACAAAGTCGTCAGCTCAGCAGAAACTGCAAGCAGGGTGGCCAATACGGTCGCAGCGGGGGTTGCTGAGCTTTCTGTTGCTATCGCTGAAGTGGCAGAAAATGCCGGTCAGCAGACCGAGCTAAGTAATGAAGCAAGCGAAGTTTCTGGCGGAGGCGGAGAGGCTGTTCAGACGCTGACTGAGCAGTCCGAGACGATCAGCGAGGCGACCCGCTCTATTGTGCGGATCGCAGAGCGTACCAATCTCCTTTCTTTCAATGCAGCAATCGAAGCGGCGTCGGCAGGCTCTGCCGGGCGCGGCTTCAGCATCGTAGCCAATGAAGTCAAACAGCTCGCGGCCCAAGCAAGCGAGGCCGCTATTCGTATTCAGGCATTTCTTGCGGGCGTGCACACAGGTACCATTGAGGCGGAGCGCAGCTTTCGTGAGATTGACACCGCGATCGGAGAACTTGGTCAAAATGCCAGGGCCATTCGCCACAATGTAGAAAATCATCGGCAATCGGCCGATACGATAGAGAGCTTTGCTCGCAATGCCGCAAGCGATGCAGATCTTCTGGTTAAACGTAGCCGCACCTTGTCAGACCGCGCAGCGCAAACGAAGCGGTTATCCGGAGAGCTCGACCAAGCTGCAAAGGATCTCACTCACCAGCTTCGAACGCTTAAGAGTGCCAATCGTCAGCTCAGACCAGGGATGAATGTCGGTTAGCTCGCGGTACGCGGCCGAAACCGATCGATGATAAGCGATAGAATGACACCAAGAAAAACCACGATAAATGCCACGATCTTAATGGGTTGCATGAACGCCGCAACGCCGGCCATCCAATCGCTCCCAGCATCTCGAAGCATCTGGATGAACTGGAGGATCGTTTCAATGTAATCGGTAATGCCAAAGACAATCGCGGCCACGCAAATTACAAGGCCAGTTCCTCTTAGCAGCCCTGTGCGCTTGGTCGCAAAACCCTTCCCTGCAAGATAGCCACCAAGCGCATAAATCCAGATCCAGGCGAGATCGGCAACAAAAGCTGCGATGGCGAGGTTCCGCACTCCACCATCGCGCCACTGAGCCTGTATTTCGTCAACTCGGGCAGCAGTTCCTGCCGCTTGGTGGTCGACTATGCCAAGCGTAACATCGCCTTGCGTAACGGTGCTGGTAATTGTCGTCACCGCGAGAAAGACAAGCACTCCAACAAGCCAAAACCTCACGCTCACTTTGTCATCCATCGCCCTGCCCCAAGTCCATCTATTGTTTGAAAAACGAAGCCAACGCATCACCCAATGCATCATCTGCAACGCTGCTCATGTGGGTACCCGGAATTTCACGATAGCGGCCGTCCGGCAATGCCAACGCCAAATCCTTGGCCGACCCATTATCCTGATCCTTATTCCCACAGATAAGCGCGCATGGCATGGTTATTTTAGCCAAATCCGATCGTGCGACATCATCGACAGCACCAAGAAGAAGCCGCGCAGCCTCTCGGTCGATCCCCATGGTTTTCATAAAGCTCTTCGCGACGAATGCAGGATCGCCGCGTTTAATGGTATCAAACCTGTCAATTGCATCGATGAAAAAAGCGGCGCGACTTCTCCACCCAGAAAGCCCTTCGAGACCCATACCACACAGCGCAAGACGTCTGGGAGTAAGACCGTCAACTACCGCTTTAGCTGAAGTGCGCGCACCAAGAGAAAAGCCACCAAGATCGTAGTCGCTAAGACCAAAATGTTCGACCAGTGCCGCAAGGTCACGAGTCAGTACTCCAAACGGATAATCCAGCGCATTGTGCGATTTTGCGCTTGCTCCGTGTGCGCGCAGATCCGGCATGATGACCTGAAACCCCGCGTCTGCGAGCTTGGCGGCATGACCAAACTTGATCCAGTTCATCTCAGCCGATGAAAAGAGGCCATGAACAAGAATAAGTGGGCGTCCCCCACCCATAGTGCTCACTGCAATTTCAGCGCCATCAAAGCTGGCAAAGTGCAAGTTGCTCATTTCGTCCATGCGAGCAATTTCATCCATTCTTCCTGAGTGGCGGGCTGCGTCTCCCATTGCGGCACGCCATCGGGCAGCACAACCCAGCTTTGTTTGCTCTTCGTCCAAATATGCGCAATCGGATCGAGTGAGCGCGCCTCATCCAGAGAACCGCCTTTGATCGTCACCATAAACGACCGGTTGTCGCCAGCATGGTACAATCGGCTGCCACACGTCGGGCAGAAATGGCAATTGGTGTGGGAGCCGCTATCGGTTGGACGGCGCCAGACTGAGGTCTCACCTTCAAGCTCAAGGCTGGTCTTCATTACTGGGACGGACATGCCAAAGGCGCTTGCCGCCTGCATCTGACACTCGCGGCAATGGCAGGCGTAAGCGGTGAGGCGCTCAGCATTAATGCGATAGCGCACCGCGCCGCACTGGCAGCCTCCGGTGAAGGTCACAATAGAAGCTAATGTATTCACTGGCCCACTATGCCTAGAAATTCCACCCACTCCTGCGACGAAGTTGGTGCTTCCTGCATCGTTCTGGCATTATCAGATAGCTTGATCCACGGCTGCTTACTTTTCACCCAAATCTGAGCCCCAAGTTCCAATTCATCGCTCTGATCGAGCGTCCCACATCGCAGACTGGCAAATCCCGGACGCGTAGGGTTGGATGCGTAAATCCGTGCCTTACAAATCGGGCAACCGATAATCGAAGCCTCAACACCGCTTGGTTGAGTGTAGCTGCCACAATCAGTCTCGCCCTCAATCGCAAGGTCTTGAAGCGTAAAGAGCATATGTTGGCTGAATGCTGACCCGGTGCGGGTCTGACAATCGGTGCAATGGCAGGCATAGGGATTGAGCCGAAAGCCTTCCTCAAGCCGGTATCTCACCGCGCCGCAAAGACACCCGCCCGTCAGTTCCCCCTTCACCGCTTCGCTAGCCCCTTCTGCTCCATTCGCCATTTGGCCATATCGATGCGGTCCTGACCGAAGAATGGCTCGCCATCGACCACTAGCGTAGGCACACCCCAATGGCCCGCTTCTTCAAGCGCCTTGGTGTTGCCTGCAATCTCAGCATCGAGCGCCTCGGCATCGGACGCCGCTTCTGCCTCAAGCTCTGCAAAATCGAGCCCCGCGCGCGTCGCTGCCCCTGCAAGATGATCGCCCTCATGCCAGTTTTCGGTCGAACCATCCCAAATGATCGGCGCCACTTCGGCGGCAAATTCCAGCCCCTTACCCCGGCGGGTGGCTGCCTGACCCAAGCGGCAGATGCGATAGATATAGGGCTGTTCCTCGGCGATCTTGCGCGTCGCAAAATCCTGCACAATCGGATCAGGGCGCGGCCAGCTGATCGGAATATTGAGGAATTGCGCTGCGCGCATGCAGTCCATCACGATGTAGCGCGGCGCCGCTGGGTTTCCGGTGAAGAGGATATCGGGATCGCGCACTGCAATCGGTAGGACCGTGCGCAAGGTGATATCAAGATCGTAGTCACGCGCCATGTCGCGGTAACGCCCCACCGCCAGATAGGAATATGGCGACCGGAAACTGAAGTAGAGGTCTGCTTTTGTTGTCATGACCGAAGCTTAACGTAGCTTACCGGAAAAAACACTGGGTCCCGGCATAAAGCATGGTGACAGCACCATCATCGGCAAAGCCACCTAACATATTGCCCATCGCAAATTCCTCCCCAAGTGTGCTGCCTTCAATCGGCGTGTATCCCGGTGCCTCAATCAATTCCTCGACCGACATGCCGATCGCAGCGTCGGCGTCGACCTGGATTGTAGCAGCCTCGTCTTTGGGCGCGGAACCGATGTTCCAGCCAACCAGCGAGCCTTCTTGGAAATTCACAGTCAGCTCACCAGGATAACCGGTCATAGCCATGGGCCCTGCCCCGCATTCCTCAATCTCATTGCGGCTTGTGGGCTCACCCAGCACACTGGTAAGAGCGGCTTCCACTTCATTGCGGCCAGCGGCAAAGTAGAAACTTTCCGCACCAGCTACGATCCCCTCCCCATGCAGGGCCACAAGACTCGCATCCACGACATCAACCGGAATGTCACCCGCTAGGCGATCGGCCGGTGATGGCACCTGTCCGCTATCGCAGGCGGTGCCGCACAGGATCGAGGCAAAGATAACGGCCAATCGCACTTTCACTGTCATTGCTAATTCCCACCTTCGACCTGCTCATCTTTAAGCCAAGGCGTTTGCAAACTCCAGAATATGATATCGACATTAAGCTTGGAGACCGCATAACTCTCAAACTCTTGGCGGGTAAACTTCATGCCTGTCTTTGGATTAGTGTATGTTAGCGTCGGTCCCTGCACAGCCATCGCAACCACACGCAACTCCTTCCCCAT
>JBCDKX010000229.1:0-5115 GCA_038746055.1 Pseudomonadota bacterium | reverse complement strand
TGACTTTGTGCATGCTTTTGCTGTTCCGCTCCCGGTCTCGATGATCGCGCAACAAATCGGATTGGAAGATGATCCGGAGCGCGTAAAGCGCTGGTCGAATTCTGGGGTCGACCGTTTCAGCCAGAAGATTTCACGCGAACGCCAGCTGGAGTGCGCTCGTGAACTGGTCGAATATCAGCATTACATGATGGACCTTATTGAGAAGCGCCGCGCCAAGCGTGCCGATGATCTACTGTCAGATCTCGTCGAAGCCAGAGTGGAAGGAGAGACGCCGCTAACCGATGCTGAGGTGATGTCGATGATGCATCAATTCATGGTGGCTGGAAACGAAACAACGACTTCGACGATGAGCGGGGCGCTTTTGGAGCTGATCCGCAATCCAGACCAGATGGAAAAAGCGGTTGGCGCGGCAGGCGGTAAGGATCCACGCCGATTGATGAATTTAGTCGAGGAAGCGCTTCGATATGAGTCTCCCACGGCGGGCATGTGGCGGATTGCGGCGGCTGACACCGAGCTTGGCGGTTTTGCTATTCCCAAAGGTGCGACAGTACATTTGCGCTACGCTGCCGCTAATCGTGACCCAAAAGTCTTTGAGGATCCAGACAAGTTTGATCTCGACCGCAAGAGCGCGCGGAAACATCTGTCATTTGGGAAAGGGCCTCACATGTGTGTCGGCAACATGCTTTCACGCAAAGAGATGCTCGTCGCATTTGATGAACTGCTCTCTCGGTTGACTGATTTTGAACTGAACGACGAGAGCGATATCGCAATTCTCACCAACGTCTTGCTTCGCGGTGTTACCCGTCTGCCGATCCGATTCCGACGCGTATGAAAGAGATGACGAATGCGGTCCGTTGCTGGGTTACTCGCGGATAAACTGAAGGAAACTAAGCGATGGATTTAGGTATAAAAGGTAAGCGGGCGATCTGCGCCGGCGCGAGTGCTGGGATGGGAAAAGAGGCCGCCCGCAAGCTCTCATGCGCGGGGGTTGACCTTTTCATGTCGGCGCGCGGGGAAGCCCGTTTGCTGGCGGCTGCCGAAGAGATTGCACAAGAAAGTGGGTCAAAAGTAACGCCGATTGTTGCTGATCACGGTACTGAGCAGGGGCGCGCAACGCTTAAGGCAGCTTGTCCTGAGCCTGATATTCTCGTCATCACTTGCGCCCCGCCGCGGATCACCCCGACCTTTCGCGAGGTTGAAGCGGATGAGTGGCGCGATTCACTCGAAACCACGCTGATAGGGCCGATCGAACTGATCAAGGAAGTCACTTTGGGCATGGAGCAGCGCGGCCATGGTAGGATCGTATTGATCGGTACCGGAGCGGCAAAAATGCCAGCAGAGATAAGGCTTTTGTCCGGTCCGGCGCGCTCCGCACTCTGCAATTATGTGATGGCGATTTCCAAAGGTCTGCTGAAAAGCGATGTAACCATCAACAACATTCTGCCTGGCATGTTCCACACGGCCACAATCGCTGATCGGTTCGGCGCAGCGGCTAAGGAAAATGGCACCACTTACGAAGAGGAATGCGCCAAATTCGCACGTGAATGGAGCATACCGTCAGAGGACTTCGGCAATCCAGAGGACGTGGGCGCGTTCGTCGCCCTTCTTTGCAGTAGGTTTGCCGGATACATTTCCGGCCAAAGTATCGTCATTGATGGCGGTATCTCCCGGTCCATATTTTAAGGAAGAATGCGATGTCAGACGGAAGCAATAGGCAGAGTGAGATTCTGCTCGAAATTGCCGACGGTGTCGGGACGATCATGATCAACCGCCCTGACCGGCGGAATAGCTTCACCATCGATATGCTGGATCCTTGGCATGAAGCTATCGAAGAGTGTCGCACAAATTCGGATGTTCGTGCCGTAGTTCTGACGGGCGCGGGCGATGAGTTTTTCTGTGGAGGCGGGGATACCAGCAAACTCGGTGCTAACGTCGTCGTCTCGCCGCAGATCGCGAAGGCAGAATTTGAAGCGCTGCATCGAATCGCACGCGGAATGAGAGGGTTAGACAAGCCGAGTATTGCTGCTGTGAACGGCGTTGCGAGTGGTGCTGGCATGGATATGGCGTTGCATTGCGACATCCGAATACTCGCTACTCATGCTCGCATGTCGATCCCCTATCTGCGGTTCGGTTTGTATCCTGGAAACGGAGCTGCCTATTTCCTTCCCCGCATCGTCGGGACAGCGAAAGCGCTTGAGCTGATCTGGTCAGGCCAACCAATTGATTCAGATGAAGCACTCCGCCTTGGCCTAGCCAACAAAGTCGCGCCATCCGATAGTCTTCGACACGAAGTGGCGAAGTTTGCGCAAATGCTGGTGAATTCGCCGCCGCTTGCTCTGAAGCTAATCAGGCGGGGCGTCTATCAGTCGACAGATCAATCGCTCGATGCGACGCTGGAACTGACAAGTTCCAACATGGCTATAACGCGGACGAGTGCAGATCATGCAGAAGCGATTGCAGCGTATACCGAGAAACGGACGCCTGTTTTTCGCGGAGAATGACTGAGCGCGTTGTCAGTCGGTTATGCTAGCGTCTGTGCGAATTTGCAGAGCGGTCCAACCAAACGACAACATCGCAGCGCAGCCGGAAACCACGCATACACCGAACACCGCGACGCTGAGCGAATAGGCTCCGTATGTTGGCGAAAGCCAGTCACTGACACCGCCGATAACTGCTAGTCCTAGTGCCTGGCCGACAAGATTGTTGAAGAATAGTGCGATAGCTACAGCAAATCCTCGTTGGGATGGCTCCACTGCAGCTTGAATTCCAGATAGAATTCCCGCCTGACCGGACACGAAGACTCCATAAGCGACAGCAAACCATGCAAGGAATGGCCAAAAGCTCGACGATGTGAGGCTTGCTGCCAATGGCAGCAAACATATAAGGCTGACCAATCCAGGCACTAAAGCTCGCCATTTTTCGCTTCGCTTTGTCAACGCTTGGGTGAGATAGCCGCCAAGGATCGGACCGGGGATCCCACCCAATAGGAACGCAAGTCCAAGGTAAAGGCCCACATTCCCAGTAGAGATATCGAACTGTCGCAGCATCACGGCTGCCATCCAGAACGCCAAAGCATATCCTATAAGGATTTGGACGGCAGCGCCTAATGCAAGGCCCATAAACACCCGATTCCCGATGAGTTGCTTGACCGTTTCGCCGAGCGGCTGCTGCTCAATTGTCGCGCCTTTGGAGGCAAAGCGCCCGCGTGTAGGTTCTCGGATCGAGAGATACACAACCAATCCGATCAGCAATCCGGGCAAACCCATCAAAACGAAAGCGTAGCGCCATCCGAATACTTCGGCGAGTTGACCTCCGGCGATCAATCCACCTGCGGTACCTAGTGTTGCGCCAATTGTCAGAAAACCCATCGCCTTGGCGAGTTCGCTGCGTTGAAAATAGTCGGCAATCAGGCTGTGCGAAGCCGGACCAGAGCAGCCTTCTCCGACACCAACTCCAACGCGAGCGAGAAATAGGGTCCAGAACCCGATAGCAAGTCCGCAAAGCGCCGTCATCGCGCTCCAAAAGCCGATCGCTGCCGCAACAATATTCTTACGTACCGAGCGATCTGCAAGGCGTGCGGCTGGAAAACCGGCTATTACATAGACTATCGAAAATGCCGCGCCGCCGAGCAGACCAAGCTGAAAATCAGTCAACCCGAATTCGATCTTTATATCTTCGATCAAGATCGAGAATACTAAGCGGTCGGCAACCGAGAACATATTGACCACAATAAGAAGGCCGAGGACGTGCCATCGATATGCGGTCGGCTCTCTCTTCGATTCAGGTTTAACGGCGTGCATAGCTTCCATTGTCCACCGGCATTTCCAGCCCGTTCAAAAAGCGAGCTTCATCGGACGCGCGAAAGGCAACGCAGGCGGCAACATCTTTCGGATGGCCGAGGCTGTCTGAAGGTGAGGGGGCGTCATCGATTTTTAGCGGGTACTCCTCTGCGCGACTTGAGATTTCCATGATCATCGGTGTCTCGATTCCGCCGGGCGCAAGGGCGTTACAGTGGACACCATAGCCTTCATCCTGACAGTGTATTGCAATGGATTTCGTCATCGAACGTATCGCCTCCTTTGCAGCAGAAAAGGCAGGCAGATGTAGCAGCCAGGGATGAAATGGTGACGATAGAGGATCCGCCACCGGACGGGTGTCGATGTTTCATCAGGAGGTGCGCGTACTCACAGCCAAAGAATATACCCATCCGCTCGATGTCGATCTCGAGTGGGAAGTTCTTCGTAGAGAAGACTTCGACAATCTCCTTTAGTTCGTTCCCAGCGTTATTTATCAGTACATCTAGTCCGCCATTACGTTCTTTGACGACATCTAGTATCTCGTGCGACTTTCGTTCGTCAGCCACATCCAGTGGCATCGCATCGCCGCCGATGTTGTCAGCAACACCGTGCGCGAATTCGCCATTTCGATCGGTAACAATCACTTGTGCGACCTCGGCGACCGATGCTTCGCAATCGGCTTTGCCATGTCCCACTGCGCCCCGGTCACCAAAGCGATCATTCTCTTGACCCTTCCAACCATAATGCACTCTCACACGAATTCGTGGCCTAAATTGGCAAAAGCAGCGGAGAGGGCCACTGGCTAAAAAGATGAAAAATGCGTACGTGTTATCAAAATTGACTTGGGCGGAGCGATCAGCATTTAGAATGTAGTGCGTCGGATGCAGTTAGATTAGCGCGACAAGCTAGGTTGGTCAGTGCTATTATCATCGATTCCGAACCGTACTTCATCCGTTTTATCCCTGTCGGGAAACTCATTGGCCGCCGTCACACGCGGACGAACTCAGCAAAATGGTTGGCGGAAAGTCCGATTATGGGTCGGTAGCGGACTGTCTGCTTTTTGGATCAACGTCGCGAATGGCTGCCATCCCGCGAGGTAGGCGCACAAGCCGCTTTGGCTCAGACTCTAACTTCTAACTGCAACCACTACCGGAAAGCTGCTCAGCCGGAGAAAATGCGGTCAGCTAGCGCTTAAGGCTGGCGAATCCGGTAGGTAGGACCCGCAAATACCTAGGCCGCCAGCCGTACCAAGATTGCTGTATCGCGAGCCTATCAGATCACATCGGAGAAAGGGCGGCCAAACCCCCTGTTTTCCGTA
>JBCDKX010000228.1:0-5133 GCA_038746055.1 Pseudomonadota bacterium | reverse complement strand
CCCCAAGCGCGGCTAAGAAGCTCATTATCGCCTCGCGCGACCAGCACCGTACCCATAAATGCGCCGCTATCCGCTTCGGCAGAGACGACTTCGGCCATGCGATCTGAATTGAGTGGGGCGGATTCTTGCGCTGAAACAGGATGTGCGGTGACAGCCAATAGCGGTGTGATGGCGAAGCTTGCGAAGGCTAGAGTGTGCTTAAACATCGTGGATCCCCGTCCTCGTAGTGTGTTGGTATAGCAATACACATACGGACCGACCGGCGGCGGGCAAGCCCGCCGGTTGAGCGATCAAGTACGTTCGTCGAAAAAGCGATCTTCGGCCGCGTAGTCGAAGAGGTCCCAAGGGTAGGCGGCGAGTTGAGGGAAAGTTGCTTGCCATTGGTCTTGGTCAACATTGCGCGTCCAAGCAATCCCGTCACCAACGTGGTCTGCGTAGTCAAAGCGCTGCTCGTGCAATAAGCTGTGCGCTTTCTTACCACTTACCGCAAAGGGATGCGGAACAGACCATGGAGTTCTTCCAACAAAACCTTTGCTACCGGAATCGATGAAATTGACCTCCCGGTTGAGAGAGTTGCAGATAGCCAAGCCGATTTCTCGCACGGTTGGAGTGTCGGTGTCGGAGATGTTGAAAATGCCCGCCAACTCTCGCTCGGCCGCTTCCAGGGCAAATTCCGAAATCCCCAGCACATTGGTCGTTTGAAACTGTGATCGACCATCAAGTAAGAGCGGTATGCGGTTCCGGCCATCCATAAGCCGTTTTATGAACCACCACTCGCGCAAGTGCCGCGAATATTGACCATAAATGGCACAGGGGCGCAGGATTGTCGCACGGTTGCCAAACCGCTCAATTGCCTTGTTTTCCATTCGAACTTTGCGAGTTGAATAGGTTGCATCACCGGGTGCGACCGTTGATTGGTCTTCGGTGATGGGTCCGGTGAACTGGGGATAGCCATTGATCGGCCCCTCATCGAGCGTTCGCCCTTGCTCATCGCAATAGACGCTGGCTGATGAGATTGCGATTAATCGGCCGACCATGTCTGGATCATAGCGCGTGATATCAGTTTCATCGAAAGCGATAGTGTCAATTACTACGTCAGCTTGTGGGGCAGGGTCGGTACCCGCTTCATACTGACGCCACTCGCTTGGAAACTCGGTCCATGCTGGCCGCGAACGCGAGTGAATGGTGATTTCCCAGCCAGCGCTCTGAAACGCGCAAGCAGAAGCAAACCCAATCTGGCCCGCACCGATGATCGCAACTGAACGGGCCATCGCACTACCTCCCATTGTCATCAGCGGGTGCGAGCAATGCTAGCGCAAGACCTAGCACCGACGATGCACCATAACCGATTAGCGGATAGGGATAGTCGCCCAGGCCTGCTGCGGCAAAGAAGCCTGCCATGGTGGCGAGCAAGGCCCAGCGTGTTGGCGCTTTTACCACACCTGTGATCAGCAGCGTCACTGCTCCTCCCATCAGCGCTAAAATCAAACCGCATACTGCCCATGGCGACACGAGCCAAAGTTCAGGCAAAATCCTCTCAACGAAGGGCTGCGGTGGTGGATTTGCGGCAAAACTGGCACCAATGCTCGCGGCCAGACCAAGGCAGAACACCGCACCCATGGCGCCATTCTTATGGCATATTGCAAGCGCGAAAACCCCGAAGGCAAGCGCCAGACACGTCGCGAAGTCTGGCTGGGTGAAAGCCGCGAGCATTGCCAACAAGGCGATCCAAGGGCCTAGACCGGGCTCAGTGGCTACAATTCGCACAAGCAGCGGCGCTGCCACAAAGCCGACATGCAATGTAAGTCCACCAACCGAGATCCACCTCGCAACACCGACAACCGATTGTCCGACAAGCGGCGGTGCGGCGAGTAGGCAAATCAGCAATGCAGCGATGGCTAGCCGCAGTGCGCGCGAGCCTGAAAAGGGCAACAGAGCAATCAACGCAAGCCCAGCGCCGAGCGAGGCTGCGTTTATGATCACATAGGAAAAAGGCGCTCCGAAAAACCCAAGATAGGCCACGCCTGCGGCTGCTGGGATGAATAGGGGCAGTGCAGAAGAAAGTCTCAGCGGAAGACCTTGCTGCCTCTGCCCCAATCGCATGCCTTGCCTCACATATGAATTGGTTTGCCCTGTACGGCCATCGCGGCTTCCTTGAACGCCTCGGCATGGGTCGGGTGAGCATGGCAGGTATAAGCGATGTCTTCCGACGTTGCGCCGAATTCCATCGCCTGCGCCGCTTGCGCGATCATCGTGCCGGCGAGCGTGTTGACCATCCACACGCCAAGCACACGGTCGGTCTCCGCATCGGCGATGACTTTGACAAAGCCATCCGTGTCGCGGTTGGCCTTGGCGCGGCTGTTGGCCATCATCGGGAACTTGCCGACCTTCACCGCTTTCTTGTCTCCGCCCGCCGCTTCGATGGCCTGTTCCTGCGTCAAGCCAACACCGGCAATCTCTGGAGTGGTGTAGACAACATTCGGGATCACATCGTGGTTCACAATGCCTGTCTCACCGGCAATATTCTCGGCGACAGCCACCCCTTCATCCTCCGCCTTGTGCGCAAGCATCGGGCCAGGAACGACATCTCCAATTGCCCAGACACCTTCGACGCCTGTGCGGAAGTCGTGATCGATCTCGATCTGACCGCGATTGTTGACCTGCAGGCCCGCTTTGTCGAGCGCCAGACCGTCGGTGTTGGGGCGACGGCCGATCGAAACCAGCACATGACTTGCTTCCACCGCCTGCTCTTCACCGCCGTCGGATTTCTCAATCGTCAGCGTGACCTTCTTACCTTTGACGGCGGCGCCAGTGACCTTGTGGCCGAGCATCATTTCCATGCCCTGCTTCTTGAAGATCTTGTTCGATTCCTTGCGCACTTCCTCATCCATGCCGGGGAGGATCTGCGGCAGGAACTCGACCACGGTGACCTTGGCGCCGAGCCTGCGCCATACAGAACCCAGCTCAAGCCCGATCACGCCGCCGCCAATAACGACCAGATGTTCTGGGACTTCAGACAGTTCCAGCGCGCCAGTGGAGTCGACAATGCGCCCCCCGGCGTTGTCGACTTCGACGCCGGGGAGGGGGGTGACGCTTGAACCAGTGGCGATCACAATGTCTTTGGCGGTGACCGTTTCATCGCCAACCTTGACCGTATGCGCGTCTTCGAAGGAGCCGAGGCCCTTTAGCCACGTGACCTTGTTCTTCTTGAACAGGAATTCGATCCCCTTGGTAAGATCACCCACCGCAGAGGTTTTTTCAGCCATCATCTTTGAAAGATCAAACGTTGCCTTTGCCTCGATCCCCCAAGTTGCGAAGTGACCACCCGCTGCCTCTTCGAACAGTTCGGAGGCATGAAGCAGCGCCTTTGATGGGATACAGCCGACATTGAGGCAGGTCCCGCCCAAAGTCTCGCGGGCTTCAACACAGGCGGTCTTCAAACCCAGTTGCGCAGCGCGAATAGCAGCGACATAGCCGCCGGGGCCGGCGCCAATAACAAGGCAATCATAGTCGTAAGAGTGGTCAGCCATGGTGCGTTTGATCCCGTTGTGATGGCGTGAATTTTGATCCGATGCCCATTTAGGCGCTTAGGCAGCGAAGTGCCATTGCTACTTTTGCCGCGCGACTTGTCATTTCTTGCGCCGCAAGTGCCAGTAAATGCCGATTGTCACGTATTTTTCCAGTGGGGGAATTACTGATGGAAGCAGCATCGCCTTCATCGCTATTCGCTTGAGTGGGTCCGAGGTGACGTTGCTGCGGCTTGAGATGATCTCGACCGGCAGACCTTTAAGCGCGGCGCGGAAGTCAGCCGGGGTGGCGCCGTTGAAACCCAGCTCCTGAATGGTCTCAGGCGAATTGCCGTCATCATCGATCAGGCGATCGAGGAATGCGCGATTGTTGCGAGGGAGGTGTGCCCACGGAACGCGCGAATCCATCAGGCGGTGGTGACCATAAGGCGAGTGCCATAAGGGACCAAAGCCGATAAACAGCTCACCGCCGGGCTTGCAGGCGTTGATCACTGCAGTCAGCGTATCGGGTAGCGATTGGACGTGCTCCATCACATCGACCGAGAAGATGTAGTCAGCGGGTTCGACCTCCATTTCGCGGATATCCTCGCAAGCGAAGGTCGCGCGACCGTCCCACCTGCTGGCGACCTTGTCATTGGCGAAGTCAATGTAAGCTGGGTTGAGTTCGATCCCGAGCGCGGATGATGCGCCAGCTTCCATAGAGCGCTGCACCATCCCGCCGCGCCCACAACCAAAATCGAGCACCCGCTTGCCCGCAACGTCCGGCATCCCGTCAAACCGTGCCCAAAACTCAGGAAAACGGTCGCGCAGAAAGTCAGCGTAGCGGCGCTCGTCAAATTCGTTCTGAGTCTCCGGCGTGGGCGTACCCATGGCGCTTAGAGATCAATCAGCATCCGGGTTGGATCTTCGATGGCTTCTTTGATGATCTTGAGCGCTGTTACCGCCTCGCGCCCGTCGATCAGGCGGTGGTCGTAGGATAGCGCGATATACATCATCGGGCGGATTTTCACTTCGCCATTGATCGCAACCGGGCGGTCTTCAATGCGGTGAAGGCCGAGGACCGCGCTCTGCGGTGGGTTGATGATCGGGGTCGACATCAGCGAGCCGAACACGCCGCCATTGGAGATCGTGAAGGTGCCCCCGGTCATATCGGCCATGGTGAGCGTGCCGTCCTTGGCGCGCTTGCCGAAGTCAGCAATGTCTTTCTCGATCTGTGCAAAGCCCTTTGACTGGCAGTCGCGGATCACCGGAACCACAAGGCCATTCGGGGCCGATACGGCGACCGAGATATCGACATAGTCGTGATAAACGATCTCATCGCCCTCAATATAGGCATTGACGCTCGGCACGTCTTTGAGTGCCAAACATGCGGCTTTCGCGAAAAAGCCCATAAAGCCCAGACGGATATCGTGCTTCTTGGCGAAAAGATCTTTGTACTTGGTCCGCGCTTCAATGACCGCGCTCATGTCCACATCGTTGAACGTGGTGAGGAGCGCCGCTTCTTCCTGAGCGCCTTTAAGACGCTTGGCGATGGTCTGACGCATACGGGTCATCTTAACCCGCTCTTCGCGGCGCCCTGTGACGGGCGACGATGTTTCGGCAGGTG
>JBCDKX010000227.1:0-5164 GCA_038746055.1 Pseudomonadota bacterium | reverse complement strand
GGAGAGCGAATTGAGCGCCGCCTTGGGCACTACGTAAGCGGTGCGGCCGTAATAGCGCGTATGACTGAAAATGGTCGAGATGTTCACCATCGATCCGCCCACTGGCATCAGCGGTGCGGCAATGCGCGCAAGGTTCCAGGTGACGCCAAGGATATTGAGCATGGCATCACGCACGGTTTCTGTTTCACCGCAAGCGTCCATCTCGGCTTGACTCAAAGGCACATTGTGAAGCGGCTGCTTCGGGCCAGCAGAGCCTGCATTATTAATGAGAATATCGATCCGGCCATATTCGCTGCGCAGCTTTGCCATAGCCGCACGGATGGAATCTGGATTGCCGCCGTCAAGCACCGCCGTGTCGATCCGCTGGGAGGGCGCACCCGTATCCTCAATCAACTTTTCACGCGCCTTGGAGATACGCGCTTCGGTGCGACCAGCCATCACCACAAATGCGCCTTCACGGGCGAAGGACCGCGCGATTTCGCTACCGAGATTGCCCGCAGCGCCGGTAATCAGCGCGACCTTGCCCTCCAAACGGCCTTTCTTGGCCTGCGCTGTCTTAGTGGCGGTTGCGGTCTTGCTCATGAAGTCTCTCCGGATGCTGTGTTTGCTTGTGCAGCCGCCCAATATTCGAGCAGCTCATCTTTTGTCGTGAGGCCCATGGCGGGCAGGGCGTGGTTGACCACATAGGTCGAGCCTGTGTGCGAATTGTCCCACATGGCTTGGTGCGCTTCTGGCAGCCCTTCCCACGGCACTATGGTTGGTTCGGTCACATCGAGCAGGCCAGCGGCGACCATCTCATTCATCATTGTGACCTCATAGGCGTTGCACAAATGCGTACCGAAAATCTCAGCCGTCGGCATGTAAATACGCCGCTGACGGGTCCAGACCTGCGGGGCGTAGAAGGTGTAGCGATTGCCCTTCATTTCCTCGGCGTAGATGACCCGCCCACCAAAGGGCTTGACCAGCGAAGTCGAGATGCCGAGCGTATCTGCACCGGCGCGCTCAATCACCAGATCGGGCACACCGCGCGGGTTTCCGGGCGAGCGCAGCAGCTTGCCAACGGCTGTGCCGAACGGCTTCATCGTGTTTTGCTGATAAGCGCGGACGGCCTTTTTGAAGCTCTCAATATCGGCGCGCGCATCGGGCAGACGCGGCATCGTCTCAGGCCAGTCAAAGTCTGAGTTGCGGCGTTTGATGCCCTCGATGCTGAGAATGCCCTCAACCGAGTCTTCGAGGCCAAGCGATTGCAAGAACTCACGCTGGCCATCAGTGGTGGTGACGATCACCATGCGCGCTTTGAACAGGCGCGTGGCTTCGATCATCTCGAGCCCGGTTTCATCCGCCAAGTCGGTCGAATTCGGCCCGTAATAGAGCAGCACACTCTCCCCACCGCGAAGATTTGCCCGTGAGAGCATATCTTGCGGTGGGACGCTTCCCTGCTTGCCCATAAAAGAGAAATGATAACCCGAAGACGCGCCGTAAAACGCCAGACGGCCGCCTTCTTCCAAGAGTTGGAAGCTGCGCGGGAAAGCGCGCTCACCGGCATGGCTCACCACATAATCAGCGAGCCTGCCGCCATTCATGGCGCGGTAAGTGTCGAGCAGTTTCTCACCTTGAGCTTCCCACGCACGCGCTTCCTCAGAATTATCTGGGATCGCGGTAAAGCAATCTGTGAGCGCGGGGTCTTTGCGGTTTAGTGCACCCACAGCTCCTTGCGATTTCACAAACTCAGCGCGGTCCTCGCTTGAGACGAGGCCGGTGACGGCGAGACCGGTCCGGACAGACGATTTGAGCGCGTCAAGCCCTGTGCCGGTGGCAGAGCCTTCAACAAAGGCGGTCTTACCCGGCTGAATTTCGAGCGTCGTAAACAGGCACCGCGCGACTGTCCCAAGGTTGAGCGTGTAGGCTCCTGCTTGCTCCAATGTGAGATCGGCGGGTGGGCGATGCAACTGTGGCCCTTGCACGGTCAGGAACTGCGCATGGCTTCCGGTCTTGGTCTCATAGCCTTGGATCGAAAAGCCCGCATACATCGGGTCACCGCCCGCCATCGGGGAGAGTAACTCACTGGTGCCCGAATAGACCGAGACAAGATCGCCAACAGCCAGGCGGCCTTCTTCCTTAAGCTCGCTTCCGAGCGCTGCGACGAGCGCGAGCCCGCCAGAGCCGGTGATCTGCACATCCTCATCATGCGCATCGAAGGGCGAGACGGGAATGCCGGTGAGCGCCCAGATGTCGTTGAAGTTCACCTCAGAGGTGAGAAGATAAATCAGCGCTTCATTCGCACGCGGCTTGGGCGTGTTGACGACCAGCTCGCGCTCGTGGCTTTCAGGCGGACCAAAACGCGGCGCGCCTGTGTCGGGGTGACGGGCAATTCCAAAAGCCAATTGCTTGGGCGGAATCGCCGTCACCCCAGGGTAGAACGCGGCACCCAGAGGAAGAAGATCGCCTGCCTCGATCAGAGCGGCTTTGGTCGTCTTGTGTTGATCATCCTCCCATACGCCGTTACGGCGCACAGGAAGGGGCGGGGATTGTTTGTCCATAAATTGCTGAATGCCGGTCTTGCCGCCATCAGGGTCGATAATGGCCTCAGCAAAGCGCTGAGCCTCGCGCGCTAAGCCTGCTGGCATTCCCTCATTCCAGCCGGTTCGGATCGCGTCCAATGCGCGTTCACCTGCCTGATCGCGGCCAGCCCAATTCAATTGCTTGAGTATACGCTGGAGAAAATCATCCTTGAGCACTTTGTCGAGGTCAATCCGCGCAGGTGCATGCCAGATATCGGTTTGTGTGCGGCGTTCGGCAAAGGCCTGACCCAGCTCGCTTCCCTCACCTTCGGCCACAAATTCGCGCACCATCGCATGGGCCAGCGCCAGCGCGTTCTCCGGCCCGTTCGCCAGCCTATCGATTGCGCCGATGGCCAGCGCCGCTTCGGCATCAATCGCGCGGCCACCAAGGATCAAATCCAGCGCATCGCGAAGACCGGTCTCACCGTTCCGGCTAGCGAGGAGCCGCGGTAGACGCTGCGTGCCGCCATAGCCGGGGAGTAGCCGCAGATTGATCTCAGGCTGACCAAAGCGCGCCTTGGGCTCGGCAATCCGGTAGTGGCAGGCAAGCGCAAACTCCATGCCTCCGCCCAGCGCCACGCCTTGGATCGCGGCGATGCAGGGCTTGCCCATTTCCTCAATCGTGCGGAAGGCGAGTTGCGCATTGTCGGGAAGCGCTTTGGCTTCCTCGACGCTGTTCACTTCCTCAAGCATCTGGCGAATATCCGCACCTGCCACAAAACTCGCGGTGCCAGCGCCTGTGAACACCACAGCGGCGACATCATCTTTGCGCGCCAAATGCTCAGCGATAATGACAAGCTCGTCGAGCGCACGTTCATTGAGCGCGTTCACGGGCGGGTTTTTCACCGTAACGGTGGCCACCCGTTTTTCCGCTGACACAACATTGTACTGGATTGTGAAGAAGCGATAGCGCTCAAACAGGGCCTGCGTATCCGAGAGCGATTGCTTGCGCTGCCAGATTTCGACTGCACGGGAGAGCTCATCCAAGCTCTCAGGATTGCGCAAGGTTGAGATGTCGCCCACCTCGGCGCCTTCGACGATAGCGCGCACCATCCGGCGCATATATTTGCCCGAGCGCGTCTCAGGGAATTGCGAGAGTTCGATAAAGTCCTGCGGGACCGCGACCGCGCCCTTTTCCGTGCGCACCAGGCCAAGCAGGCGGCGCTTGTCATCCTGGGTCAGGCTGCGTCCAGCGGCCGGAGTGACGAAGGCCAATGGCGTCACGCCTTTCTGGCTATGCGGTGCGCCGATTACGATGACATTGCCTACTGGGGAATGGGGATCGAGCGCTTTATCGCGCAGGATTGCGCCCTCAATTTCCTCGGTCCCGATGCGGTGACCGGAGACATTAATCACGTCATCCGAGCGTCCGTGAAGTGAGAAGGAGCCATCTGGGTGGCGCATGGCAAAATCGCCCTGCGTGTAAGCCCAAGCGCCGTTCCACCGCTTCCAATAGGTGTCAGCGTAACGGGCCTCATCGCCACGCCAACACCTATTTATTTTTGCGATCTGACCGTTCTGTTCGACGGTGAAGTTCTCTACATCGCCCCAAATTGTGCGGGTCAAATAGGGATAAGGCAGCGCGATGACGATCTCGCCTTTTTCACCCGTTTCAGCGCGCCGCCACGGAACGCCGCCGGCGTTGCCATCGCGGGTATAATTGACATCTGCCTTCTCGCCGCCATCGGCGTCTTCAAGCCAAACATCGCCCATGATCCAAGGCAGTGGATAGGTGTGTGCATCGGGCTCAAGCGGGAAGTCACCGCTTTGCCCCCCATCTGCGCCCGCAAAGTGCGACCACACCATACCGCCGTGCTCAGTCGCCCAATAGGAATTGATGTAGCGATGGGTGATGTGCTCCATCGCAAAGGCTTGAACCGCGGGTGATACGGGCTCAGCGCAGAAGGTGGCGACCTTGAGGCTTGAAAGGTCGTAGCGTTGAATGTCCTTCAGATTCTCGGGGTTCTGCATCACCGATTTGAGGAAGGTAACGCCAGCTTTGAAGATGGTCACACCGTAGCGTTCAATGATCGAGGCAAAGCGCCCAGAATGCGGGAACACGGGTGAGCCTTCAGTTATAATAGTCGTGACGCGTGCTAATAATGACGCGGCAATCTGATAACTCTGGCCGGTGATCCAGCCCGGATCGGCGACCACATACATGACGTCGCCACCCTCAGCACCAAAGGCGGTCTGCATGGTGGAGGCTATTCCAGCGGCATAGCCGTGAACATGAACCACCCCTTTGGGTTTTCCGGTCGAACCCGAGGTGTAGATGATGAAATTGGGATATTCGGCATCCACCGCCAACACAGGTGACGCTGCCCAAATGGCGCGGACAAATTCGGTGTCCGAAAGCGCATAGAGCGCCCCTTCATCGGCGACATCAAAGCCTGCTGTGCGCGCTGCTTTCAGCAACTCTTCGGAAGCTGTATTGGTGAGATCATGGCTCCAGTGGTCGCGGTCCTCATTCCACGGCAGGTCGGGCTGCGCCGTGTGCTTGACCACCACAACAGCTTCGACCCGCGGCGGAGAATCGACCAACGCACTCGCAATCGCAATGCGAAGCTGAGCAGATTGGCGCGGGCTCATATGACCACCGG
>JBCDKX010000226.1:0-5170 GCA_038746055.1 Pseudomonadota bacterium | reverse complement strand
TGGTTTTATCGAGGCGGTCTTTCCTGAGGCGCGGATTATTCACTGTCGGCGCGATCCGCGCGATGTGTGCTGGTCGATCTTCACTCAGAACTTCGCACATGCCCAAAAGCACTCGACTTCGCTGACCGCGCTTGGGCAATATTGGAATTGCTATGATCAATTGATGCGCCATTGGAGCGAGACGCTCAGTCTGCCGATGATCGAAGTCCAGTATGAAGAGACCATCGCTGATGTCGAAGCCATGTCGCGGCGACTATGCGAGTTTATCGGCGTTGAGTGGGACGCGCAGGCGGTCGATTTTCACAAGAGCGACCGTACGGTGCGAACACCGAGCCGCTGGCAGGTGCGCCAACCGATCTACAAAAGCTCAGCGGGCAAATGGAAGCGTTATGAAAAGCACCTGGGCCCACTGATTGAGGCGCTCAAAATGTAGGCTGCATGACCGATTCGTATTAGGTTTAGTTGATAAAACCCATGCGGGAGTGAGGTGAACGAATGTCCTTACGGGCGGTCAGTTGATGATTGTTGGATCGAAAAGCCCGAGCACGAAGCTAGCAGGCTTTTCCAAAGTAGGAAAATGGCGCTTTTGGAGGCAGCAGCACCGAAACCGCCGCCTCCAAATCAGCTAGAAATCCCAGATTAACGACGCCGTGGCGTTGCGCACGGGACCAAAACCGCCAAAGCCGTTTACATTTCCTCCAACTGGAAAGAACGTCTCATCGGTTACGTTCTGGACGTAAATTCGTAGATCAGCACCCGGCAGAATGTCGCGATAGAAGGCTGTCAGATCGAAGGTTACGTATGACGGCGCAAATCCAGAGTTTTCGAGACTGGTGAACGGAGCCCTACTTTGGAACTCGACACGTCCACCAAAGCCGAAGCCTTGGAGCGCCCCTTGCTCGAATTCGTAGGTGCCAAACAAAGAAATCCGATGATCAGGAACCGCACTTCGCCGAACGCCCGTGGCTGGATTACCATCTTCGACAATCCGCGCGTCAATGTAGGTGTATGCACCAAGAATGCGGAGCCCCTCTATCGGTTCACCGGCTAGCTCCAATTCGATCCCGTCAAAGGCATCGTCCCCGCCCGTGGTGAAGGCAGCGAGGCCGGGTGTGGCGTTTGGATCAGCGATTGGTGTGTTAGTGCGATCAATCGTGAAGGCGGCCAGGGTCGCCGACAAGCGATCGTCAAACAAGGACGTTTTCAAACCAACCTCGAATTGCTCGCCTTGCTCCGGATCAAGGAGGCTATTGTCGATCGTGATTGCAAACGTATTGGCTAGGAATGAGGTGGCGTAGCTTCCATATAGCGTGACTTCGGGCATAACCTCATAGCTGGCACCCGCGCGCCATGTGAATGCATTGGAGTTTCCGTCAACATCGCCTGAAATGCCGGCACCTGCGACAGTATCCCGAACAAGTGCGGAATCTTGTTCGAACGTATCATACCGCAAGCCACCCATTAGGGTAAGCTCGGGCGTTGGCCGCAAAATCACCTGTGTATAAGCGCCGAATTGGTCGAGGCTTGTCTCATTGTCGATGAAAGTGATATTTTCCCGAACATCATCAGGCGCGCTGAATGGGGTTGAAATATTGAACAGGTCTTCGGTCCCAAGGAAGTTGAATGTTCGGACAAAATCCTGGCGCTGTTCAAAGTAGTCGACGCCGACGACGATCGAGCTGTCCTGGCCGAGGAAGTCGAACGTCTTGGTTAGGAACACATCACCGGCAAAACGCGAAAAGTCGTTTCCGGTAAAACCGGCATAGACATTAGCGACGCCATCAGCGGGAAGGCCCGCACCATAATTAAAAGGATAGATTTGAACCTGAGCACCGTCAGTTTCTGCATATCCGAGCCGGGCTGTGAGGGTCAGATCATCGAGAAACTCATGCACCAAGTCAATTTGGCCCGAATGATGGTCTTGATTAATCAAGACATCTTCATCATCCCGAATGAGGCTTTGTTGGGGATCAAGATCCGGCAATCCATCGGTTTGATTATTAAATTCAACGCCGTTGGAAGGATTGCCTCCGCGGAACAAATACTGCCCTTGGACTGTCAGCTGTGTGGCTGAACCAATTTCAAAATTGAGTGAACCAAGAATTTGAAAATTCTCACGATCTGACAGGTCACGCTCATCATTTCCGGCACCGCCAACAACAATAAGGCGGCCAGAGGTGGTTTCCGCTTCATCAAGGGTTCCACCAACATCAATGCCAGCCCGGAAAAATCCAAACGTGTCTGCTGTTAGAATAGCTTCGCTATATTCGCCGCCATCGGCAACTTTCAGCTGTCGGTTAATCAATCCGCCCACAACCGCGCCGCCGCCAGCAATCGCAGCGGGACCTTTGATGACCTCAATTCTCTCAATCGAGTATGGGTCGGGCCTATAGGTCAATCCGCCGGGCAGGCTGTTTTCGCGCAGCAGACTTGGGATTGCACTATCTTCGAGGCCACGCAAAATTACCTGACCCGAACCAACCGTCAGATCATTATCTGCGGTGAGCACAATCCCAGCAATGTTGCCAAGGACGTCGTTGATATCGATGACAACTTGGTCTTCGATAATCTCGCTGTTGAGCACGGTAACGCTATTGGGAATCTCGCGGATCTCTGCAGGCGCGCGCGTCAAAGGCGTCTCGGGGTCCGAATACCGAACGCCTGAAACGATAATGTCTGCTTGCTGTTCTTCCCTTGTGCTGCTGCGGGCAGTTTGCGTTTGCGAAGTCTGCTGCGCTCTTGCAGAGGCCCGAGTCACATTGAACTCGCCGCGCGAGCCCGTGACTGTGAGGCCAGAGCCAGCAAGAATACGGCCAATCGCCTCGCGCGCGGTAAGGTTACCACTTACACGCGGTGCTCGTTTTCCGCGGGTAAGGCTATCGGGCGCAAGGATTGAGACGCCGTAACGCCTGCCAACTTCTACCAAAGCAGCGTCAAGCGATTGTGCTTCGATAGTAACGGATTGCGCCTGGCCTGACTGTGCAGCAAGCGGAGCTGCTGAAAGAGCGAGGGCGGTTGCCGAGGCGGCACAGAGCAGATTGCGCGATATCGAATGCGCGCCGCGCGTGCGGTCTAGGGAAAACATTGAGAGAGGTCTCCTGTGGGATCAACAGAAGGCGTAACTGCAAATCAGTCGCACCTGGTGAAGGAGACACAACCACCTGCAAAAGTGTTACCAAGCGTTAGCATTTTTTTTCATTTTCTGGTTCTAGCTATGCGGCGCAGTGCACGCTGTTCAATCGGCTAGAACTCTAATCCCATCGTCACCACGCTCGATGCGCACAGCCAACTGCTCATCCAAGCGGGTCAACAAGCGATCCACATTGGACGCATTAAAGGTCCCAGAAAGCGCAATTTTGCCTGCCCGTTCCGACACTGAAATCGGAACCTCGCTGTAGCGATTAAGGTCCGCGATCACTGTGCTTAGCGGGGCGCGCAGATAGACCAGACGACCGCTACGCCATGCCGCAAATTCGGCAGGGTAGAACTCCATGATCTCGCCAAAGCCTGCGTCAGTAATCTGAACGCTCTCTCCTGCGGTAAGTCTGAGGCCCTGTTTACCTCCTGCGTTGCTCGCACCCGGCAAAGTCACCTCGACTGAACCTTCGCCGACTGCAACATCCATCACCCCATTGTTGAGGCGCACATCGAACTGCGTCCCCGTGACCCGCACAGCGCCGACTGCGGTGGTGACTAAAAACGGGCGCTTAGAATCGCTGCGCACATCGAAAAATGCGCTGCCGTCAGAGAGCGTTGCCGACCGAGCGGTGTCAGTTAGAGAGAGCGAAAGTTCCGACTTCGGGCCAAGCACCAGTGTCGAGCGGTCAGGCAGCTCCAATCGCTTTGTCTGCCGCGCATCAGTGATGTAGGTTTCCCCGGCCGCTGAGGTCTGATCCGTAAGCAGGCTTGGCCCACCCGAAATGAAAAATGCCGCGATAAGGGCGGCCACAGTGAGCGCGCCAGCGGACAATTGACCACCAAACGCCGCCCAGCTTTGCCTGATAAGATCACCTAGGCTCGGTCGCTCCTCAGCCACAGGTTCGAGCTCGATTTCGGTTTGCGTGAGGGCTGAAGGCAAGTCGAACTCACCCAGCAATGACCAGCCGATCTCTGCTCGGGCAAGCTCTGCACCATGCGCTTCATCAACGATGATCCACTGGTTGAACTCGCGCTCTTCCGCCTCGGACAGGCCAGCATCCAAACGGGCGCGCCATTCATGCGCTTGTAGCTCCACTTGCGCCATTCGCTTTGTTGTTCGTGCTTCGGTCATGTGCGATCTCTTTGCTGATCGTCATCCCCAGAGCGATCAGATAGTGCGTTTGCCAGAATCTGAGTGGCGATTGCGATATGCCGAACGGCAGATGTGCGACTTACCCCGCAGCGCGCCCCTGCTTGCTGCGGAGTGAGGCCATCCACACGGTTAAGCAGAAAAATAGTGCGGCGGCGCTCGGGCATTTTTGCCAATTCAGCCGTCACAATATCCAGACCCTCACGACTTTCGATGACACGCGAGGGGTCAAGGTCGTCGCGTAATGCAATAAATGGAGTGCCCTCGGGATTATCTCCATGCTTAAGTCTGGTCGCCTGTGAACGTTTTTCGCCCAGCATTATATTGCAGGCGGTGATCCAAACATAGTTTTCTGGGCTACGGACATCATCAAGATTTCCTCGCTCTGCGATTTTGAGAAACGCTTGCTGTGCGACATCGCGTGGCTCAGGCGGGCCGGGACCGAACTTGCGTTTGAGGTTGCTTAAGAGCCGCGCAAAGTACCGGTCATATAGATCGCTAAGAATGGGGGTTGCATGTGCGCAGGTCTCGCCGCGCTCGTCGTTTACAACGTCGGTGAGTGTATCATCTTCAGGATCTAATGGCGGGTCAAACCGCATAGAAACAGCGCATCCTCGCTTCTAAGACATCAAGATCCCATTGGAGGCATAGTAGCATGCACCAGTGAATAGCAAACCCTATTGGTGCGCCTTAGCGATCCGTTTATGTAGTTTAGCTGAGCGGATAACTTATGTCTGATCTTGGGTTTATTTTGTTGAGAAACTCGGCTTGATCTGAGTCTTGGGTGCTGATTCAGTGTTTTTCACGGAGCGGGGGATGCTCTGATGATGGGCGAGCGGACGGTGATGCAGGAGGCGCTGTTCTACAGCTTGCGTATCGAGG
>JBCDKX010000225.1:0-5193 GCA_038746055.1 Pseudomonadota bacterium | reverse complement strand
GCGGCCGATGATGTGCAAGAGGCGTTGGCTGAGGTGACGGCAGCAGCTGGGCTGAAATTTACTGAGAGCGAGCTCCTCAATGACGGAGGCAATTATGTCGATGACTATGCCGGTATGGTGGTGGTCTCGCGAAAGTTTCTGCGCGACAATCGCCTCACCGAAGACGAGGGCAAGGCGCAGATCAGAGGTGCAACAGGTGCGCGCCATATCGCTTTTATTGAGGCCGATGAGCAGGGTGGCCTGGAACATGCGGACGGCGTGGTTGCATTTATCGAGCCGGGCGTGCTTGTGATCAACTCCTATCCAGAGGACCCTGACTATGAGGCTGCGTTGATCGCTGATCTTGAGCGCGGCCTACCCGGTGTGAGGATTCATCAGATCACAACCCCATATGATGGTAGCCAGATTTATGATGAACGCTTCGGTTCGGCCTGCGGCCTGTACACGAATATGTTGGTTACCACGCGCAATATCTACTTGCCGCAATTTGGCATCCCCGAAGATGCCGACGCGCTTTCGGCTGTCGGCGGGTGGACTGATAAAGAGGTTGTGCCGGTGCGCTCAGACACGGTGTGCCAAATGGGCGGGGGAGTTCGCTGCATGTCTTGGCAATTGCGAGGCCAAAATGCCGATCGGTTGAGGGCTTGGGTCGCGCGGTCCCGCCCCCCGGCGTCACAAGCTGAAAAGAAATAGGGCTGCAAGCGTAAAAGATAGGCAGAGCAGCGATCAGATCGGTTTTATAAATTCAATACAATTGGCAGGTCTCTGGAGGATGGACTTGTGCCTATCCTCCATCGGCGAAATGCTCATTGTTCAATTTCACTTATGTACCTTGACCACTTTCGGTTAGACATGCTGACACAAGCGATGGAGTCTCTTGCCTAGGAACATCCGCTCGTGGAGCCGCAGGTGTTGCACTTCAGACAGGTGCCGTTGCGCACCATCGTGAAGTTGCCACATTCGCCGCAATTCTCACCCTGATAACCCTGCGCGCGGGCCATACTGCGCTGTTCATCAACGCTTGCTTTAGGATCGGTGGCAACTTCGGCTTCGGCCTCTTCAATGACCTCAGCCTCTGGCACTTCTTCAAGCTTTAGCGCGGCTGAGCCATCTTGCATGCTCGCCGAAGCGGTGACCGCTGCGGCATCATTAGCCACGGCAACCGTGCGATCTGCACCCCCGACGACCTGCAGTTTCAGCGGAGTTTGCGAACGCACCAACCCGGCTGAAACGGGTGAGGACACCGAAGGCTTTTCTGCATCTTCGCCTTTGCCAAGAGTGGTCGCCCCGTGCTCGGTGGGCGGCACATGCGCAAGGTCGTTGCGACCGAGATAAGAGACCGCGAGCTCGCGGAAGATATAGTCAAGGATCGAGGTGGCGTTTTTGATCGTTTCATTGCCGCGCACCATTCCGGCCGGTTCAAACCGGGTGAAGGTGAAGGCATCGACATATTCCTCGAGCGGCACCCCATATTGCAGGCCCAACGAAATACCGATTGCAAAGTTGTTCATCATCGCCCGGAAAGCAGCGCCTTCCTTATGCATATCGATGAAAATCTCGCCGATCCGGCCATCTTCATATTCGCCGGTGGTGAGGTAGATCTTATGTCCGCCCACTTTGGCTTTCTGCGTATAGCCCTTGCGGCGATCTGGCATTTTCTCGCGGCTGCGGACCTCTTTCTCGACAATCCGCTCTACGATTTTCTCGGCCACTTGCGCAGCTTGTGTGGCGGTTGGTGTGGCGGCGAGGTTTTCGAGCGCATCGTCGCCGTCTTCGTCGTCATTGTCGGCCAGGAGCTGCGCATTGAGCGGCTGCGAGAGCTTGGAACCGTCGCGATAGAGTGCATTGGCTTTGAGCGCGAGCTTCCACGAGAGCATATAAGCCTCTTTGCAATCCTCGACGCTGGCCGAATTGGGCATATTGATCGTCTTGGAGATTGCGCCTGAGATAAACGGCTGGGCTGCAGCCATCATGCGGATGTGGCTTTCGGCTGAGAGGAAGCGCTTACCCTTGGTGCCGCACGGGTTGGCACAATCGAACACCGGATAGTGCTCTTCTTTAAGATGTGGCGCGCCTTCAAGCGTCATCGTCCCGCACACATGCTCATTCGCGAGCTCTATCTCCTCGCGGGTGAAGCCGAGCGCTGAAAGCATTTCGAACATCGGATCGGCAAGCTGTTCTTCGGTAAAGCCGAGCTCTTTGCAGGTCTCATCACCCAAGGTCCAACGGTTGAACGCAAATTTGATATCGAATGCTGAACCGAGGCCTGCTTCGACCTTCTCAATCGCTTCATCGGTGAAACCTTTGGCGCGCAAGGTGGTGTGATTGACGCCCGGGGCCTGCGCCATTGAGCCATGGCCGACTGCATAAGCTTCGATCTCGCCGATTTCTGATGGACGATAGCCGAGCGCGGTGAGCGCCTCTGGTACAGCGCGGTTGATGATCTTGAAGTAACCGCCCCCTGCGAGCTTCTTGAATTTCACCAGCGCAAAGTCTGGCTCGATCCCGGTTGTGTCGCAGTCCATGACGAGGCCAATCGTGCCGGTCGGTGCGATCACTGTGGCCTGCGCATTGCGATAGCCGTGTTGTTGGCCGAGCTCGACCGCGCGGTCCCACGCTGCTTTGGCGTGTGCAACCAGCGCTTGATCGGAACAATTATTGTGGTCGAGTGGCACTGGATTGATGCTGAGCTCTTCATAACCCTCAACCTCGCCATAAGCAGCGCGGCGGTGATTGCGCATGACGCGCAGCATATTTTTGGCGTTGGCTTTGTAGCCCGGGAATGCGCCCAGCTCGCTCGCCATTTCAGCGCTGGTGGCGTAGGCGACACCAGTCATAATCGCCGTTAGTGCACCGCAAATCGCGCGGCCCTCCGCTGAATCGTAAGGAATGCCAGCGGTCATCAACAGCCCGCCAATATTGGCATAGCCAAGGCCGAGCGTGCGATAGTCGTATGAGAGTTTCGCAATTTCCTTAGAGGGGAACTGCGCCATGGCGACCGAAATCTCGAGCACCATAGTCCACAAGCTTACTGCGTGCTCATAGGCTTCAAGGTCAACGGTGCCGACTTCGCTCTTGAACTTGAGCAAGTTGAGCGAGGCCAGATTACACGCCGTATCGTCGAGGAACATGTATTCCGAGCACGGGTTCGAGGCGCGGATGCGACCAGCGGCCGGGCAAGTGTGCCAGTCATTCATCGTGGTGTTGTAATGCAGACCCGGATCAGCCGAGGCCCATGCGGCATGGCCAATCTTCTCCCACAGATCGCGGCTATCGATGGTCTTCATCACCTTGCCGTCTTTGCGACCCGTCAGGTTCCAGGTCCCGCCAGCTTCAACCGAGCGCAGGAAGTCGTCAGTGATGGAAACCGAGTTATTGGAGTTCTGACCCGCAACCGTATTGTAGGCCTCTGAATCCCAATCGGTATCGTACGTCTCAAAGGCGATTGTCGTGTAGCCCTGCTGCGCAAACTGGATCACGCGGTAGATGTAATTTTCGGCAACCAGCTCTTTCTTCGCCGCGCGCACTGCTTGCTTGAGCTCAGGGTTTGCTTTGGGATCATAACGCTCTTCATCATCGAGCCCCTCAGCATCAACGCAGGCCGCCATAATCGCAGTGAGGTGCTTGCGCACAATCTTAGAGCCGGTGACAAGCGCTGCGACCTTCTGCTCTTCTTTCACCTTCCAATCGATGTAGGTTTCAATATCGGGGTGATCGACATCTACGACCACCATCTTGGCAGCACGCCTGGTGGTGCCGCCTGACTTGATTGCGCCTGCTGCGCGGTCACCAATGCGCAGGAAGCTCATCAGGCCAGAGGACGAACCTCCGCCCGACAGTTTTTCGCCGGCACCGCGGATATGCGAAAAGTTCGAGCCCGTACCCGAGCCATATTTGAACAGACGTGCTTCGCGGACCCAAAGATCCATGATCCCGCCTTCATTGACGAGATCATCGCCCACGCTCTGAATGAAGCAGGCATGGGGCTGTGGGTGTTTATAAGCCGATTTGGAGCGCTTCAGCTTACCGGTCTTGGGGCTAACATAATAATGGCCCTGGCCCTTGCCATCGATGCCATAGGCCCAGTGCAGGCCGGTGTTGAACCATTGCGGCGAATTGGGCGCAACGCGCTGGGTTGCCAGCATAAAGGCCAGCTCATCGCGGAAGGCGCGCGCATCTTCTTCGCTATCGAAATAGCCGCCCTTCCAGCCCCAATAGGTCCAGGTGCCTGAGAGGCGATCGAACACCTGACGCGAATCTCGTTCGGGACCATACCGCTCTTCCTCGGGAAGCTCAGCCAGCTCTGCTTCATCAGCAACAGAAGGCCAAAGCCATTGAGGCACGCCTTTTTCTTCGACCTTTTTCAGCCGCGTAGGAACGCCCGCTTTGCGGAAGTATTTTTGCGCGATGATATCGCTTGCGACCTGGCTCCAATCATCCGGCACCTGGATGTTTTCAAGCTGGAACACGATCGAACCGTCCGGATTACGAATCTCACTTTTTGCGGTTCGGAAGTCTATATCCGCATAAGCAGATTGGCCGGATTGGGTGAATTGACGGTCGATTTTCATATTTCCACGCTTCCAAAAAGTGCTTCAGAGACAAGGCCTTGCGCTCGAAATTCAAGCGAAGGCCATGAGAGTTTTGGTGAACTGACTGCGTGCCCCAAAGCCATCAATCAATTGAGATTAATTTGCATTAGCTATACTAATTGATCAATCGTGGCGAGGGTAGATATCCACGAAGCTTCCGCAATTGGTTGGGAAATCGTGTGGACAATGGTCGAAAATCTCGACCAAATTGTGCCCAGCTGTACCGCAGAATTGCAGTTTCCTAGGCTTGGCTGACCAAGCCAACAGTCTGAATAGCGATTTCAGTTTCTTCATTGGTTGGGATCACCAATACACTGGCTTCACTCGCTGCAGCGGAAATATCGCGCACGTCCATACCATTTCCGGCGCCTGATGTGTTGCGCGTCGGGTCAATAGCGATGCCAAGCCCAGCCAGCCCCTTAGCTACGCGGGTTCGAACGCCGACAGAGTTTTCGCCGACACCCGCAGTAAACACCAGCGCATCAAGCCCACCCAGCGCCGCGACATAGGCGCCCACCGCGCTGCGAATGCGGTGGGTGTAGACCTCAATCGCCAACTCCGCCCGCTTATCGCCCTCAGCAATGCGCGCCTCAACCGCGCG
>JBCDKX010000224.1:0-5286 GCA_038746055.1 Pseudomonadota bacterium | reverse complement strand
GTACTGGACGAATGGCTACCATCCACATCTCGAGTCTTGCCAAGCTCATTTTTCAGCGTCTTCATTTCATCCAAGAATGGCGAAAGCAATTTCACGAGAAAGTCAGGCATCCCGCGGCTCGGAGCCTTACTCGCCAATTCCGGCGCCCTCTCGCGCAATATCGCTGACATTTCGCGCAGCCACAGGAACTTCTCCTGGAGGGGGAAACGCCCATCGCGCACAACATCGTCTGGCAGCTCCAGCGCAGCGACATGCGCGGTCACAACATCACGCACATCAACCACACCAATCCCCATGTTGGGCGCCAATGGAATCGAGCCATCGAGGAGCTTCTGGACCATTTCGATTGAGGTCGAGAGATCATCATTCGCAATTGGACCAAACACTGCAACAGGGTTGACCGAGCAAAACACCATCTCAGGCGCATTTTTCCCTGCCCAGTCACGCGCCGACTGCTCTGCTATGGTTTTGGATTTTGCATAGGCAGCCACATCAGAACTGCTGGTTACCGTCCAATCCTCATGCGAAAATTGGGTCTTTGCAATCGGGTGACCATATGCAATCGCGGCGGCAGAGCTCGTAAGCACAAAGCGTTCAACGCCTGCCTCCTTAGCAAAGCGCAAGGCTCGCAATGCACCTTCGCGCGCTGGTACAATCAGCTCGTTTTCATCTTTTGGAACAGCAAGCGGAAAGGGCGATGCGACATGCGCGACTGCGTCGCATCCGGAACAGGCCTCAGCCCATCCAGCGTCATTCTCCAAATCGGCCTGAAAGACCTTGAGCCGCTCATTCGCATCAGGCCAGCGAGCACGCAAACGCGGCTCGCTCTTGCTCGCGTTGCGGACAGTGGTGTGAACTGTCTTGCCAGCGACCAGCAACTGATCAATCAATTCACCGCCAATATAGCCAGTGCCCCCGGTGACGAGTACCGTGTTTGCCATTATTGATCCCCTGTTTGCTTGACCTAGGATCCAAAGGGTAGCGCGTTGCTGGACAAGCGGCAATGGCGGGAATTTGGCGCGCAAGAGCGGCCATACACAGCCCTATTTCAACAGAACCAATTCCTCTGCCATAGTCGGGTGGATCGCTGTGGTCGCATCAAAATCTGTCTTGGTAAGGCCCGCCTTGATCGCCACTGCTGCTGCCTGAATGATCTCAGCACTCTCAGGCCCGATCATATGCAGCCCTACCACCTTGTCAGACTTGGCATCGGTGATCATCTTGTAAAGCCCGCGCTCCATACGGTCAGAGAAGATGTTCTTCATCGGGCGGAAATCTGATTTGTAGACCTTGATGTCAGCATAGAGTTCGCGCGCATGTTCCTCAGTCAGGCCTACGCTCGCGATAGAGGGCTGCGAGAAGACGGCGGTGGGAATGCACGAGTGGTCAACATAACGCTCATTGCCGCCGAAAAGTGTGTCCGCCAATGCGTGACCCTCGCGGATCGCCACGGGAGTAAGCTGTACGCGGTCAGTCACATCGCCGACGGCATAGACGCTGTCACATGAAGTCTTGGAATATTTGTCGACGGGAATCTCACCGCGCGCGCCCAGCTCAATGCCCGCATGCTCCAGACCGAGCCCATTGACCCGTGGCTTGCGGCCAGTGGCGACAAGGATTTGATCAACCTGCTTGGTGATACCATTGGATAGGGTCACATTGAGCGAGCCGTCCAGAGCCTTCTCAACTCTCTCGATGAGTGCGCCCAGTTGCATATCAACACCGCGAGCCTCCATGATTGGCGGCAAACGATTGACGATCTCCTGATCGTAAGTGCGCAGGATCGTATCTGAGCGGTTGACCAGCGTAACCTCACCACCCAGCGCGTTGAAAACTCCGGCGAATTCCAGTGCGATATAGCCGCCACCCATCACCATCAGGCGTTTGGGAAACTCGTCGAGATAAAAGATCTCATTCGAGGTAATGCAATGCTCGGAACCCTCAAACGGGGGTATAACCGGTTCGCCGCCAGTTGCGACGAGAATGTGTCTCGCGGTGATCTCACGCCCACTAGCCAGTCGTACGGAATTCGGCCCAGTAATGGTTGCGCGTTCAGAGAAGCTCTCGACTCCAGCCCCACCCAAAGTCTGGCCATAAAGCCCCTCAAGGCGGTCAACATCGCCGTTCACAAAATCGCGCAGTGTCGCCCAATCAAAGCTGTTGTCGTTCAACGTCCAACCTTTGTGCGGGGCATGCGCAAGCTCTTCGGCAAAGGTCGATGCCATCACCAGCATCTTCTTCGGCACACATCCGCGAATGACACAGGTACCACCATACCGATGCTCTTCCGCGATGCCGACCCTCGCACCATACCCACCCGCGATCCGGCTCGCACGCACACCGCCTGAGCCTGCACCGATGGTAAAAAGGTCGTAGTCGTACTCTTGCTTGGCCATATCCGTTCCTCTTGATCGGTCCGTCTATGGTCAGGTTCGCGCGGCCGGGCAAGCGCGTTACGCAGCGCCTGCCATGCATTACTTGGTTTATGAAAAGCTCAGCTTTCGAGGAAACGTGCGTAATCGCGCAGCAGCTCGAAAGCCTTCATTTTCTCCAACGTTATAAGTCCGTCATCGGTGATACCGGTAAGGCGATGGATGAGACGCAGGATCGCTTTTTGCTCCACCTCGCCAATGTTCAGCAGGGTGATCAGCATATCAGGATTGTCATGCTCAAGCTCATCAAACAGCATGGCGACATTCATCGGATCGAAGCCGAAGCCCAAAAAGCCCAGCCGTTTGCCGCGCGACATCTCAGCGCGGAGATAAGAGCGAAACTGGCGTGATTTCTCACGCTGGCTGGCGGTAAATATACGCTTGGCGAGTGCGACCATATTCTGCGCATCGACATCACCCCAAATCGCCCCGCTCTCTCCATCTCCCTGCCAAGGCAACCTGCCCGCCACACCATAAGGATGGACAATCCGCAGGCGCCCGGCGACCAGTTCCTGAGCTTCTTCAATGGTCATGCCAAAAGCGCGTTGGACCACCCAGGGTAGGTAATGTTCGATCGCGCGGTCATAGTTGAAACAAACGATAGAGAGCTTCTCAAAGCATTCGTCCGCCTTGGCGCGCGGCACACCTTTAACGATCAGCTGACCCAGCTGAAACAGCCAGTTTTCGGTGCCTCGCAAAGGCAGCTCGTCCGAAGAGCGCGGCTCTACGGCCAGTGTTGACTTCGATTCTGCCTGAAGTGTGTAATAGACAATCGCGAGCTTGCCCGCCGCCTGCACCGCTGGATCGTGCCCATATTGCTCAAGGATCGCATCGATATTGGTGCTGACCAAAGTTGCATCGCGGATCGCAGTGGCTCCTGCGACCAACTCATCATAAGTCATGCCAAGCTCGCCGGAGACTTGCTCAAACAGCTGCGCGAGATTGATAAGGTCGCGGGATTTGACCTCGGAATTCAGTCGTTCAAACTCAAAGCCCGCTGCAATTTTGCTCAACAGCTCGGGTCCATCGGGCATCTCGATTTCGCGATTTGCCCCAGCGCCAATAATCAATGTGGTGTCGGTGCGGATCATATCGCGAAGCTGGCTCCCAAATGGTGTGAGGCGCCAACTAAGGGGCTTATACTTAATTTCGCTTTAAAAATCCGCCAGTTGATTGAATAAAACTTGCTCAATCACCCAATCGGTTAGCCATTTGCAGAGCGGGGACGATGACCGCCTCCGCCACCCTTGCCCCGCCGACGGCGATTGCCACCGGGACGAGCTCCACCAGGCTTTCCGGAAGGCTTGCCCTTGCGAGCCATATGCTTGGGCTTTTGGGGCTTCTTTGGCTTTGAAACCGGGCCATCACCGGTGGGTTTGCCAGCAGGCTTCGGCCTGATCTTTTTCTTCGAAACCCGCGTTGCTCCGCGCGGTTCTGGCTTGGTTGGCCCAACACCTTCAACCACAGCGCGGAAGTTCTCCGGGAGATTCAGCCGCTCCAGCTCTGCCCCAGTGGTCTTGCGAATATCCTTCAAATAGGCGCGCTCATCCTCAGCGCAAAAGGCAATCGCGATACCGTCCTTGCCCGCCCGCGCCGTGCGGCCAATGCGGTGCACATATTGCTCGGGCACATTGGGAAGCTCGTAATTGATGACGTGGCTAACACCGGGAATATCAATCCCGCGCGCGGCCACATCGGTGGCGATCAGAATATTGGTCTTCCCCCGGCGAAACTCATCGAGCGCGCGCTGGCGCTGAGGCTGAGATTTGTTGCCGTGAATGGCGTTGCTCTCAATGCCCCGCTGGCGCAGCTTCTTCACCACCCGGTCGGCGCCATGCTTGGTGCGGGTGAAGATGAGGATACGCTCGAACTCGCCGGGCACCTTGTGGCGACCTGAGAGAATTAGGTCGAGCAAGGACTGCTTCTCGTCCTTTTGCACCATAAAGAGATATTGCTCGATCCGCTCCGCCGTTGTGCTTTGCGGAGTAACGCTGACCTGCACCGGATTGCGACAATAGCCCGAGACCAGCTCTTTGATCGCCTTGGGCATGGTGGCCGAGAAGAACAGCGTCTGGCGCTCTTTAGGCACCAGCTCGTTGATGCGGCGAAGCGCATGAATAAAGCCAAGGTCGAGCATTTGGTCGGCCTCATCGAGCACCAGCACTTCGACACCTTTGAGATTGAACGCCTTCTGGTCGATCAGATCGAGCAAGCGCCCGGGTGTGGCGATCAGAACATCGGTGCCGCGATGGAGCTTATTGCGGTCTTTATTGACCGATGTGCCGCCAACGATGCTCTGCACCTTAAGCCCAGCCAGCGCTCCATAATCTTTGGCCGCTACCGCAATCTGCTGCACCAACTCCCGTGTCGGGGCAAGTACCAGCAGGCGGCAGGACTTGAACGGAATGCGGTTTTCAGATTCGCGCAGCCGGTCGATGGCAGGCAGCATAAAGGCAGCCGTTTTACCGGTGCCGGTCTGCGCAATACCGAGCAGGTCGCGCCCTTCTAGAACTGGCGGAATGGCCTGTTCCTGGATGGGAGTGGGGGTGGAATAGCCCTTAAGGTCAAGGGCTTGGAGAACAGGCTGCGAGAGCCCGAGGTCGGAGAAATGTGTCATAATTAGTCTTTGCTTTTTGCTGCGCGCGTCATGGCGCGCCGCGGGTTGGTGAGGCGATACGCTCACTCCGTTCGTCATTGCGAAGAGCCGCAGGCGACGAAGCAATCCAGTTCCAAGGCTGCGATTATCACCATCGCCGCAAGCTGGATCGCCACGCCCTCACGGGCTCGCGATGACGATGAAGAGAGCAAAAGCGCTCCGCCTCGTCGGAACCGCCCGCGTGAAATGGGAAGCTGT
>JBCDKX010000223.1:0-5331 GCA_038746055.1 Pseudomonadota bacterium | reverse complement strand
GAACTCCTGAAAGAGAGCATCTTTAAGCTAACGGATATGGAGACCCGCTTCGGGCTCAATATGAATGTCCTAGACGCGACGCGCACGCCGATGGTGATGGGGTTGAAAGAGCTCCTACAAAATTGGACCGCCTCGCAGATTGAGATTCTGCAACGCCGCACCCAGCATCGCCTCGACCAGATCGCGCGGCGTTTGGAGCTGGTTGAAGGCTATATCACCGCTTTCCTCAACCTTGACCGGGTAATCGAAATCATCCGTTATGAGGATGAGCCAAAGCAAGTGATGATGGCTGAGTTTAACCTCACCGATCGTCAGGCCGAGGCAATTCTCAATATGCGCCTGCGGAGCTTGCGCAAGCTCGAAGAGATGGAACTGCGCACTGAGAAAGACAATCTTCTCAAAGAGCAGGATGAGCTCAACAAGCTTCTCGATAGCCCCGCGCGCCAGCGCACGCGTCTCAAGAAAGACCTGCGTGCGATCCGCAAGGATTATGCCGAGGATACCCCTCTCGGCGCGCGCCGTACGCGGATTGAGGAAGCGGCCCCTGCGGTTGAATTCTCGATGGACGCGATGATCGAGAAAGAGCCGGTAACGGTTATTCTTAGCCAGAAAGGCTGGATCCGGGCGGCCAAGGGCCATGTCGATCTGGAGCAGGAGTTCAAATATAAGGAAGGCGATAAGCTGGCCTTTATCCTGCACGCGCAGACTACCGATAAGCTGCTGATCGCGGGCTCTGATGGGCGGTTTTATACACTTGGCTGTGATAAGCTGCCGGGCGCGCGGGGCTTTGGCGAGCCGGTGCGCACCATGATCGATCTACCCGCGGAAACGAGCATAGCTTCAATGCTGGCGCATAAGCCAGAAGGGCGGCTGTTGCTCGCCTCAAGCGTGGGCAAGGGCTTTATTGCGGAGACAAAGGAACTCATCGCCGAGACCAAAAAGGGTAAGCAGGTGGTGAACCTCAAGGGTGATGCACGCCTGCAGGTAATCCGCGAGATCCCTGCAGATCACGATCATGTCGCAGCGGTGGGCGACAATCGCAAATTGATCGTCTTCAATATGGAAGAGATGCCGGTGATGGCACGCGGGCAGGGTGTGATGCTGCAACGCTATCGCGACGGTGGGCTTTCGGACGCCACCACCTTCACACTCGGCGAAGGGCTAAGCTGGAAGATGGGCGGTTCGGGCGACCGGACGCGGACCGAAAGCGAGATCTGGCAATGGAAAGTTGCGCGCGGTGCTGCCGGTCGCTTGCCGCCGCAAGGGTTTCCCAAAAACAATCGTTTTTAGGTGCTCAGAATCTCTTCGAGTATCTGATCGACCCTCGATCCGTCGGGAAAACCTTCTTTCACCCATTGGCGCTCGACCGTTTGCAGAATGCGCGCGACCTCAGGCCCCGCCGCCACACCGCGCGCAACGATAGCGCCGCCTTTTAGCGGGAAGATCGGTGGCTCCCAGCCCGCAACAGCTCGCACATCATGTCCAAGCAGCAGCAGGCGGTCGATCGCGAAGGACACGGTGATTTGGTAGGCCAGCGCCTGAGCAGAAGGGGCGTCACCCGCCAACCTTTCGGCCGCTGAAACCAGCCTTGCGCGCTGAGCTTTGGATAATCTGAGGCGCGCTGCTACGCCTTCAGCAACATCAGGTGAGGGCGGCAGCAGGCTTGCCAGACGTCGGATCGGATCAGGCGCAATCGATTGCTCAGCCTCTCGTACGACGAGGGCCTGCAGAGCTTTTACATGAGCCTTGCAGGTCTCTGGCAGAACAACGGTCAGCACGTCGCGCTCAAACATGCGCGACACTGTTTCTGCGGGACTGGGCAAAGCCAGAAGGCGCAGCAATTCGTCCGACACCCGCTCCCGGCTTAAGCCTTTGAGCGTTGCGGAAAGCTGAGCGCAGGCGTCCTCGGCTTCATCGTCCAGTTCAGAGCCGAACCGCGCTTGGAAGCGATAATAGCGCAGGATGCGCAAATGGTCCTCGGCGATCCGTTCGCGTGCATCGCCGATAAAGCGCACGCGCCGTATCTCCAGATCCGCAAGTCCGCCGAAATAGTCTGAGATCTCAAGCGTTTCAGGGTGAGCATAGAGCGCGTTGATGGTGAAGTCGCGCCGAGCTGCATCCTCGTGCCACTCTCGTGCAAAGGCAATTGTGGCCCGCCTGCCATCGGTTGCCACATCGCGGCGCAATGTCGTGACTTCGACCGGACCATCCTGCAGCACAGCAGTTACAGTGCCATGGTCAATCCCGGTAGGGACCGCGCGAATACCGACCTCAGCGCATGCATCAATGACTTTGTCGGGGGTCAAGACTGTGGCGCAGTCCACATCCTGCACCGTCGTTCCCAACAGCGTATCGCGCACAGCTCCCCCAACCCAGCGGATATTATCCGCACCTAGAGTTCGGGTCAGCAGTTTAAGCCCATCGCGCCGGGCCCAGTCAGCATTGCTCAAAGCGTTGGTCACAATAAGAATTGCGCTAAACAGAAAATGGCCGCTTCGACAAGCTGGGCTTGATCGGCCAGTCGTCTAGTTGGTTGCATCCCAAGCGATTCGCCGCGCCAGATTGGCAAGGATCGCTGCGGTCACTCCCCAAATGCGAAAACCCTCATAGTTCATCTCAAGATAGCTACGCATCTTCCCCTTCCAGAACACTTCCTGGGTTGTCCAATTTGAAGGCTCAAGCAATAAGGCCAGCGGCGCTTCAAACCACGCCTCCACCTCGGCAGGGCTTGGAGTAAGCAGCAAATCAGGCGGGACCACAGCGAGCACAGGCGTGACATCAAAGCCAGTACCCGTGCGGTAAAGATCGCTCGTGCCAATCACGCGGGCCGTCTCGCGGGGCAAGGCAAGCTCTTCTTCCGCCTCGCGCAGGGCAGCCATTACTGCGTCTTCGCCCGGATCGCATTTGCCGCCAGGAAAGGCGACCTGGCCGGGATGATCGCGCATATCACGCGGTCGCTGGGTCAGGATGACGCCGGGCTCTGGCCGGTCGGTTACTGCGATCAAGACGGCCGCGGGGGTTGGGTGGCCTCCCTCTGCTAAATTCGCATCGCTGAGCAGATCACGCAGTTCTTTCGCGTGACCCTCTTCATAAAGTGCACTCAGCTTTTCGAATAAGTCCATAGTCAACCCTGAAGCGAGAATAGCGCGCCTTGACTGGAGACGATCCAATCATCCCCGCCGGTTTCAAGTGCGATTTCGGCAAGTTGGGTGTACGTAGAGCGATTGAGCCGCGCCTCAAGACCCCGCCGCACGTGGAGGTAGATGGCAGGGGTATCTCGGTCGCCGGCAACTCGCAATTGGTTGTCAGGCCCGGCGATAACAAGGTCATCGGTGCTCAGACGAAAGGCAAGATCGCCGCCCTTGGCCACGCAATCAACTGCGATAAAGGCAGCGTCCTCAACCTCGATGGTGAGCTTTTCGAAGGGTGTCACCAGCCAATGCTGGCCCGCATGGTCACGCGTTAACAGGCCTGAAAAGGCGCGCACCATTGCCGGACGCCGAATGGGATCGCCTTCATGATACCACCTGCCATCACCGGCAATGCGCATGTAGCTGTCACCCAGCTTTTGCGGGTCCCAATTCTCGACCGGGGGGAGTTTGCGCTGTTCGACCTGATCAGCGATTTCAGCAAGGCTCAATTCAGCCAGATAAGGCGGTGGTTCGTAAGGCATAGTTGAACAGGGCGATGGCAGAAGCCGGGGGCGTAGGAAAGGGCTATTGCGTGCCTAAGGGGAATTCCACGGCCCAAGCATGCCTTCTTTGGGCATTTGATCCAGCGCGGTGCCACGCGCCAGCAAACGCTCTGGCTCATAGGGTCCGGGACAGCGCCAAGCCGCTGTGGCATCAGCGCTAAAGCCCCAGCGTCCATAATAGTCCGTATCCCCAATCAGCACCTGCGGAAAAACGGGCGAACCATCGCGCGCCATCCGATCTTCGGCATCGAGCATTGCCATCATGAGGCCAACGCCAAAGCCCTCACCCTGCCGTTCTGGCACCACCGCCACCGGCCCGACCATAACGAGAGGCACTCGCGCGCCCTCTTTTGTAAGCAGGCCCACAGGATAGCACTGGATTGTGCCTACCAGCATTTCCTCTGCATCAAGCGCCGCAAACGAAAGCGCCTCCAGCCAATTCATGCCAGCACGGATACGGTAGGCTGTGCGCGCACGGCGGTCCTCACCAAACGTGCGGTCGAGCAACTCCTCAATCATCGCGGACGGAACCGCTGCGAGAGGGACAAGAGTGGCTGTGTCAGACATGGAGACGCGCGGCTAAGGCGTTAGCGGGCGTTTGCCAAGTCTACATGCTCAAGCGAAAGACATTGCCTTCATCGGTTGCCACCCAGATACTGCCATCTCCGGCTGTATCAAGCGAGCGGACACGGCCCTCAATTGGATAGCGCGCCGCTTCTGTGGCGTTTTCTCCATCGATCTCGACCCGGACAACCGCATTGCTGGAAAGTCCGGCAATCAACGCATCGCCCTGCCATGCGGCAAACATTTCGCCTTTGTAGAATTGCATATCACCCGGAGCGATGACCGGAGTCCACCAGATCGCCGGCTTGGTAAAGCCGTCATCAGCCGTGTGATCAGGGATCGGGTCACCATTGTAATGTTCGCCGTAAGAGCGCGTGGGCCACCCGTAATTGGCCGCTTCCTCGACGAGGTTGAGTTCATCTCCACCAGCAGGACCATGCTCAATGTCCCACAGGCGACCTTCAGCATCCCAGTCCATCCCGAGGATATTGCGGTGACCATAGGACCATATCTCAGCAGTCACTCCGCCTTGATCGGCAAAGGGATTGCCTTCGGCCGGTGTGCCATCAAGGTTGAGGCGTACGATTGTGCCGAGCGTATTCGTGTTGTCTTGTGAAGGGGTCAGCTTCTGGCGATCCCCGCTCGCAATATACATGTGGCTCTCGTCAGGCGAGAAAGCGATGCGGTGCGAATAGTGCCCGCGGCCCGTTACTTTGGGCGCTTGTCTCCAGATTACTTCGAGGCCTTCGAGCGCGCATGCTTGCATGGTCGGGCAAGCGAGGGTGCCTTTGCCAACAACAGCTCCACGTGTTTCGCCATCCTCGCCCATTTCGGCCCAGCTCAGATAAATCGTACGGCCATCAACATTGCTTGATGTTTCGCTGGGTAGGAATGCGATATCGCCAAAGCCACCCTGACCACCAAAGGCGACTTCTGGCGTGCCCGAAACCGTGGCAGCGGTGCCTGCGGCGGTATCCATTACTTTGAGAACGCCTTCTTTCTCCGTGACGAACAGCATATCGGTTCCCCGCGCGAACTCGATCGCCCAAGGCCGTTCAAATTCGCCCATTTCG
>JBCDKX010000222.1:0-5419 GCA_038746055.1 Pseudomonadota bacterium | reverse complement strand
GCCCCGTCTCGCGGTCTCCGAGAAAGCAGGGAAGAAGAGCCAATCCTAAGCCGCCACGAGCCGCTGCCACTTGAAGAGCGAGATTGGGAAATGAACCCCAGACGGGAACAGCGGGGAACTCGCTGGCTTTTGTCCATTCCGGGTGCCTGTCTTCTGACGCATCCCATCCCAGCCACCTGCCAGCCTCCGGATTTCTCGCTAGATCATTTCTGTCGAGATAGTCCGGCGAAGCGTAGACAGTCTGATAGTAGGGGAACATCCGCTTGCCCACTAAAGTTTCTGGCGGATTGTTGTCCATTCGGATGGCAATGTCGGCTTCACGTCTCGAAACATCGAGATGCTCATTCGTGGCTAAGACTCTCAATTCGATGTCTTTGTGCTGTGCGACAAACTCGCTAAGTCTGGGCCCGAAAGCGTAAGCCGCCAGTGGTTCGGCCATAGTAACCGTCAACACACCGCTGAGTTCACCATCAGCTCCGGCAACCGATCTCATCGCTTCGTTGAGTTGATGTCCGCTGCTTTGGACCGCGTGAAGCAATGTCTCGCCCGGATGGGTTAGGACATAGCCACCGGGTTGCCTGTCAAAGAGCCGCGCGCCGAGTGCATACTCTAAGGCATCGATTCTTCGACTGATTGTCGAATGATGGACGCCGAGCTCTTGAGCCGCGCGTCGGACGCTGCCGACCTGCACAACGATAGCGAAAGTCTTTACGTTCTCCCAGTTGAGCTCCTTGGCTCCAAGCGATGCGAAAGCTCTCATTCGCCAGACTTTACTGGCTTACCTGCGCAACAGCAAGTTGCACACTATCCCAATGACTTTGCATAAATGCACCAGCAATATTCCGATTGCTGCCGCGCCAAATGGCTAATTCTTTAGGCCTACGCAGAAGGTCGCGGTGCATTCTGGAGGGATCATGGAATTTCCGATTGTTACCGCAACCGCAGCTGGCGCGATCATTATACTTCAGCAAATACTGATGCTCAGCACTGGTACTCACCGCTTCAAGACCAATATCGGTGTTGGGGTCGCGGAGGATCGTCATCTTGAGCGCAAAATGCGGCGCCACGGAAATCTGGCCGAGAACTCAGCTATTTATCTTCTCGTTCTTGCGTTCGCTGAGCTATACAATTCAGGCAGTACAGCGATCACCGTCTTTGCGGTCCTTTTTGTGGTGTCACGCGCCGCTCATGCGCTCGGCTTCATGTCGCTTGCTGGCTCGCATGTGGCAGAAGGGTCCAAACTGTTCCCTACAATGCGGGCTATCGGAGCATTCGGCACAGCACTGGGAGGTATCGCGTTGGGTGCCTACGTTTTGCTTACGCTTTTCAAAATTCTCTAGTCGGGCGCGCGCGGTCAACTTGGCTGCACTCCAGCGGTTTTAGTCAGCCCTTCCTTGAAGCGATCTTTGTTTAGGAGACAGCCATTGAGTGAAGTCATACAAGACGGATTTGCTCGTACAAGTGACGATGCATCAGCCTCCTTTGATCTTTACACCGCCCCCACTCCCAATGGATGGAAGGTCTCAACCGTGCTCGAGGAGCTTGAGCTCACTTATGCGCTTCACGCACTCGATTTCGCAAAAGGCGAACATGTGACACCTGAACGGATCGCGATGAATCCGAATGGTAAGATACCGGTTTTGTTTGATCGTGACACGCAGAGGGCAACCTTCGAATCCAATGCGGTTCTGCTCTCGTTAGCGCGCAAGGAAGGCAAGCTGATACCGAATGAGCCGATCGCCGTTTCTGAAGTCGAACAATGGCTGTTTTTTCAAGCAGCACATCTAGGCCCGATGATGGGGCAAGCCTTCGTATTCACAACGTACTTTCCCGAAAAAATCCCGTCTGTCATAGGGCGCTACCAACGCGAGGTCGAAAGACTCTTTGGAGTGATCAATTCGCGATTGAGTGTGTCGGAATTTCTTGCAGGCCCTGAATACACTATCGCTGATATTGCCTGCATCGGATGGATGCATGTTCATGCTTTGCTCGATCTCTCGTTGAGCGATTGGCCGCATATTGATGCTTGGTATCAACAGCTTATGACACGGCCAGCTGTTAAGCGAGGGCTTGCAACGCCCCTTCCCCTGGCGGAAAAGGACAGGATTGAAAAGGCCAAGTCGATTGTAAACTGACCGCAGTGACTGTCAGGATCGTGGGTGACCAAGTCCTTTCTCGCACTCGGCTATTGCCTCCAGCAGCGCATCAGAGACCGAGTGCATCACATATTTGATCCGAGGCACTCCTTTGAGCTCCTCATGTGTCAGCACCCATAAGTCAGCATCACTCGCACTTCCTATGCGTACGAGATGGGCCATCTCGGAGCGCGACTGCATGTAGAGATCTGGAAGGATTGCCACCCCGCAACCCAAAGCGGCCAAGCGCGCTTGGCCCATCATGCTGTCAAGGCGCGCGACAATCCGGGCATCCGGGTCGAAACTGAAAATAACAGTCTCGATTTCAGTCAATCCGCGAGGAAGGTTCCATGACAGCCAAGGAAGGCCTCGCTGGCGTTCAGCCAATTCGGCGACTGCATAAAATCCAAGGCTGAGGCGCCCTAGGTTCCGCCCGAAAAGGCCTGGACTGGGATTTTCGGCGATGCGCAAGGCAACATCTGTCTCGCGTCGGTCTAAACTTAAATACGCATTTGTGGGCTTTAGATCGAACATCATATCGGGATGCTGCCAAGACATTTGCGCAATGACGGGGGCGATCAAATCGAGCAGAAAGTCAGTGCCAGACAATTTAACCGTGCCTGAAAGCTCGTCTTGCCCGCTGTTTTTAAACGCCTCGCCCAGCTTTTCCTGGGTTGACCGAGCCACCTCGACCAAGGCCATGCCTGACTTTGAAAGGATGACACCGCCTTTTACCCGCTCAACCAATGCAATGCCGGTATTCTGCTCCAACTTTCGCAGTCGGCGGGTGACTGTTGTCGGGTCTGAACGCAACCGCTCAGCCGCGCGCGCGACTACTCCGCCTTCGGCTAAAGCAAGCAGCAGCTTAAGGTCGTCCCAGTTGAGGTCCGCAGTTATTGGCATGGAACTATCCTGCATTGGTGCAGGATAGAATGCAATATCGTGCATTGATGCGCCTCCTCTTCCAGTCAATATTCCTGACCGACGGGCCTCAGCGCCAGCAATCGGAGGGATAAGACATGGAAATCAAAATCTCGCGCCGCATCAAGGCACCCATTGATCAAGTTTGGAAAATTGTAGCCGACGACTACGCTCAAGTGGGTGATTGGGTCAGCGCCGTCTATGTTTCGCAAGCGCGCTCAGGCCGCCCCAAGATTGCCGAGGCCCCATGCGCAGGGCGGATCTGCGAGACATCGCTCGGCCCGTTCACTGAAATAATTGAGGCTTTTGATCGGGTCAATCACACGCTCACATATTCGGCTACCGGAGACAAAATGCCCGGCTTTATGAAGGGTTTGCAAAACACCTGGAAGCTCCGGCCTGTTGGCGCAAATGAAACCGAAGCGAGCATGACGCTCAGCGCCAATATCGCATTTCCCATGAATGTCCTCATGGGATGGATGATGAAGATGCAGTTCAAGAGGGCCGTCACCGAAACCATTGATGATCTCCAGGCCTTTGCGGAAACTGGCAGCGTCTCGGACCGCAAGGTTGAGATTGAGAATTCAGCCAAGGCTCTCGCCGCCAAACAGGCTGCTGCTGCCTAAGCGCTGACACAAACCAATTCCGGAGGGAAACATGAAACGCTTCGTATTTGCGGTCTCTGCATCGCTCGCCGCCTTGAGTATCAGTGCACAAGCGCAACAAATGCCAACGGTCGAGGCGGAACGCACCGCCGCTTTCGGCTCGGCGCCTGAGTTTACGATGACGGACCCGGTGACACGCTATTCTTATGATAGCGGATATCTCGGTTCCTATGTCGATGCTCCATTGCAATCGGTTCAGGCAATCCTTGTGCCTATGACCCCTGCGGAAGCGTTTCCTCTGATCCACTCAGGCAATGCGCAATGGTCGTTGCAGATAGAGGAGCTGACCTGGGACCATTCAAATTCGAAAACGCCCGGTTCTCTTGGCGTGGGATCGGTCAGACGCTGCGACTTTGTTGGTGGGGCGGGCATCGCATATGAGCGCATCCTGGCGTTCGAGGCTGATCGTATGATCGCCTATGATCTCGATGTCGAGAAATCGACAGTGCCTCTGCCCATCAAGGACTTCTTCGTCGTTTGGACACTTGAAGACAAAGGCGCGGACGGAACTCTGGTGATAGCGCGCATCCACTACGATGAGGCGCAGGACACAGGCGGACAGGCCGCTATGGCTGTAGCAGGCGCGCTCGCTGTCGATTTTCGCAATTTCGCCAATCTCTACGGCGGCACTTACGTCGAGATGTAGGCGCTTGCGATGTTTGGCAACAATCAAACTGTTACTGGAGGCTGCCTTTGCGGGGCGGTGCGCTTCACCGCTCCTGGCCCAACGCGCTTCGATGTTTGTCATTGTGACGATTGCCGCAGATGGCATGGCGCACCGGCAGTGGGCGTCGACCTAACCTTCGTAACCCTTCTTCAGGGCGGCAGCGTGCTCCGATGGTACGATGGCGGAAAAGGCGCCGAACGCGGGTTTTGCGGGCTCTGCGGCAGCAGTCTCTTTTATCGGCGCACAGGGGATAATCGTCGGTGGTCAATCTATCATGGCAGCCTTGATGACCCACCGGGGAACGCGCCGCTTGGGTCCCAGCACTTTCTTGGCCAAAAGCCGGGCACCTACTCGATCAAATAATGGATTTTCTGCGGCGTGGCTTTTTCGGCGTGATAGGGTCACAGGGAGGACAATCGCGAAAGTGGTTCTGCCTAGCTCATCACTGTAAGAACTCGCGAACTGCGCGGATCGTGGCTTCAGTGTTCTCTTCTAGCAACCAATGGCCAGCGCCAGCGATTATCTCGCTCTGACTGCTGGAGGCTAGAAGCGCGACATGGTCCGCAATCATTGGACCAAGAGAATGTTCTCCGCCCAATCCAAGGACTGGGATTGTTAGCTTTTTCTGTGCAAATGCAGCATTGTCATGAGCGTCTTGTTCAAAGGCTTCAAAGTGCGAAAGAGCCCGGCCGACAGCGCCTGGTCGTACATAGAGCGAGGCGTAGAACTCGCGCATTTCGTCCGTGATGGCTCCTGCGTCAGCGGCAAACTCATCCCAGTGGCGATCAAGATAAATGCGTTCGCGCCCCTCAAGAATCGCCTCCGCATAACGCCCATAAAATCCGAAGTGCCAAGTCTCAGCGGACTGCAAAAGCATGGGCCATATTCCAAGGCCAGGCACCGTCGCATCCATCATCACCAATTTGTCACCTTGGCGGGCGAATTGCGCTGCATAGGCATATGCGGCGAAGGCACCCAGATCATGACCGATGATGTTCGTATTCGTCGGTACGAGGCCAAGAGCATCAACT
>JBCDKX010000221.1:0-5433 GCA_038746055.1 Pseudomonadota bacterium | reverse complement strand
CTTGTTGACCACCAGCGTGGCCAGTGCTTCGCCTTCGATATCTTCCGCGATGATGAGCAGCGGACGGCCTGACTGCACAGCTGCTTCAAGGATCGGCAGCATCGACTGCAGGTTCGAAAGCTTTTTCTCGTGGATCAGGATGTACGGATTTTCGAGTTCAACCGTCATCTTGTCCGGGTTGGTGATGAAGTAGGGCGAGAGATAGCCGCGGTCGAACTGCATGCCTTCGACAACGTCAAGCTCAAATTCGAGGCCCTTGGCTTCTTCGACGGTGATCACGCCTTCTTTGCCGACCTTGTCCATGGCTTCAGCGATCTTCTCGCCGACTTCTTTGTCACCGTTCGCTGAGATGACGCCGACTTGAGCAACTTCTTCGCTGCCAGCGACTTCTTTGGAACGGCCTTGGAGGTTGGCGACGACGGCTGCGGTTGCCGTGTCGATGCCGCGCTTCAGATCCATTGGGTTCATGCCAGCAGCAACAGCGGTCATGCCTTCGCGAGCGATCGCTTGGCCTAGAACCGTTGCAGTGGTGGTGCCGTCACCTGCGAGATCGTTCGTTTTGGAAGCGACCTCTTTGAGCATTTGCGCGCCCATATTTTCGAACTTGTCTTGCAGTTCGATTTCCTTAGCGACGGTCACGCCGTCCTTGGTGATGCGCGGTGCGCCAAAGCTCTTGTCGATGACGACGTTGCGGCCTTTCGGGCCGAGGGTGACTTTAACAGCGTTTGCCAGCGTATCGACACCTTTGAGGATGCCTTCGCGGGCGTCGCGGCTGAACTTTACGTCCTTTGCAGCCATTGTGTTTTCTCCGTAAAAATTCCGTGTGAGGTAGGAAGCGTGGGGGTCAGTCAGCTCAGCTGACGATTCCCATGATGTCGCTTTCCTTCATGATGAGGAGGTCTTCACCGTCGATCTTGATTTCGGTGCCGCCCCACTTGCCGAAGAGAACGCGGTCGCCGGCCTTTACATCGAGCTCGACAAAAGCACCGTCTTCGCGGGTGCCGGGACCGACAGCGACGACTTCGCCTTCGGATGGCTTTTCTTGAGCGCTGTCAGGGATAATAATACCGCCTGCGGTCTTTGTGTCGGCTTCGATGCGACGGACCAGAACGCGGTCGTGAAGTGGACGAAATGCCATTTGTATGACCTTTCTTGTCTTGGGTTGATAATGAACTTTGGCACTCCCTGGTGAGAGTGCCAGCCGGAGCGCAAATGGTTGCGCTCCGATCAAGAGTCAACAGCTCAATTCTAAAAAATTTGCACTCTACCAGGCCAGAAGGTGGGCTATGGGCGAATAAGACCCAACCTCTCCCGCGCTGTCCAGCGCCATGTGAGCAGGACAGCGGCAAAAGCAAGTCCAGTGGCAAGTCCAATCCACACCCCGATGCCTTCTAATGGTGTGAAGAATCCCAGGCCGATTGAAAGTCCGATACCGGGCACCCAATAGCTAAAGATTGCGATCCACATGGGTGCGCGAGTGTCTTGCAAACCCCTTAGTGCTCCAGCAGCTACGGCTTGAATGCCGTCCACCAGCTGGAAGGCCGCGGCGAGCACCAGATATTGCAGCGCGAAGCCGACCAGTGCTGCATTCTTCAAGTCATAGGGATCAACATAAATCGAGAGCAACGAGTACGGTGCGATCACCATCGCGCTTGCGGTGCAGCTCATAAAGGCAGCAGAAATGGCAAGCGCGACCCAGCCAGCTCGTTTGACGCCCACCGGATCGCGCGCGCCATAGAAATAGCCCACGCGAATGGTAACCGCTTGGCCCACTCCGAACGGGACCTGGAAAGCAAGCGCCGCCAATTGCAGCGCGACAGTATGCCCAGCCAGTTCGCTTGCGCCAAACCGGCCCATTAGGAACGCAGCTGCTCCGAATATTCCGGCCTCGGCCGTCACCGTCAGGCCGATTGGCACACCAATACGGATGATCTGCCAGAACCGCAGCCAATCCGGCGACCAGATTTTGCCAAAGATATGATACCGGCGCAGGCGGGGGTCCGATCGGATCACCAGGATGTAGGCGGTTAGAATGACCAGTGCTGTGATGATTGTGGCTACGGCTGCTCCGCGAAGGCCTAACTCCGGCGCGCCGAAGTTGCCAAAAATCAATGTGTAATTGGCCAGGGCATTCACCAACACACCGATTCCAGTAATGGCGGTAGCGAAAATCGGACGCCCAAGCGCAGCCACGAAATTGCGCAAGACGCTGGCTAGCAGCATCGGAATGAGTGAGAAGATGATGATGTAGTTATATTGGCGAGCAAGCTCGATTATCGCTGACTGTTGACCGGTGAGCAGCATAATCGGCTCAAGCAGCAAGCAGATTCCCATGCCGATGATCCCGGTGATAAACGCGAGCCATAAAGCCATCCGCACCGAGCGACGAACCGGTCGTAATGCCGGGCCACCTGCGCCCATCGCTTCGGCGATCAAAGGGGCTACCGCCCCGGTGAGTGAAGTCATAGCCCATAGAACAAGGCCGAATAGCGATACCGCCAAAGCAGAGGCCGCCAAGGGTTCGTCACCCAACCGCGCTATAAAGATCACATCAACCGCATAGGTGAGCATCTGTAGAAGATTGGCAGCCGCCAGCGGCGCTGCGAGCGAGAGCGTCGCGCGAAACTCTTGGCCCCATGATGGCGTTGCTTTTGGCAGCGCAGCGGGCGTCTGATTGGTCGTCGTCTGTTCCATCACATTCAGTACCGCTCGCGCTCAAGCGAGCCGGCCCGGATAGAAGCCTTGCCGGCAAGGGGAAAGAAAATTCGTGCCGAGGCAATATGTCGCAATGCAGAAGTGTCGAAGTGAGACATGCCGCATTCCGCCAGACAAACTCCTTTATTTCATACGTAAAAATCTCCATAAATGCATTGGGGTAAGACTTGGGGGACCCGAATTGGGCAATTTCGATTCTATGCAGGACATTGCTTCCGCAATTGATGCGGTCGGTGATCGGCAGCTTTCTGCTCGCCTCTTGCCAGCTCCTCACACCGCAGAAGAGAAAGCTGCGATGGCGGCAAGCTTCTATGGGCTCCCTGCCAAAAAAGCCTTCAGCAAGACCCGGATGGCATTCGGCACGGCGGCGGTGGTCGTTGCAGTTGCTGTACCCAATGTCTCTCTTGAAGCCATGGTTGGGACCATCGGTGGCCCCTATTTTGGTCCGCCAGAAATCGAACCTGAGAGAGTTGAGCCGCCCAAGGCGGGGCGGCTTACTGCAACATGGACGCCCGCTGCACAGGTTGCCGGGCCTGTTTACGCCAAGACATTAGCCGGTGATGTCGATGCTGTGGCATTCAGCAGTCATACGCGGTTTGACAATTCCAATCGTGAATTGCCGTTGGCTGTGCTGGGTGGCGGTTCGCAGGCGTTTCATCTTGCCTTCGCCGATGTTGCCGCGCCCACACCGCTTACGGCCGTTGTTTCTCAAGGCTTGCCCGAAGGTCCATCGCCGTTAACGCAGGCGCGCAGTGCTGCCATTGCGACCCGCACCATTGCGATAGAGCAGATCACTGATCTTGATCTGGTGGTCAGAGCCGCGCCTGAAAATGTGCAAGCGAGCCAACAGTCGCTGGTTGCAAACTCATCTTCGGCCCGTGTCAATGCCCTTGCCAGCCGTTCGGTCGAAGCTGCTTTTGCAGGAGCGATTGATGCCTCCAATGCAGTGCGTGGCTCCCTGCCAGTTGAGCCCAATTCAGAGCCCAATCAGCCCCAAGCGCGTGTCGAAGACGTCCGCCGCGCCATTCCGGTCGGAGCACCTTCTCCTTCTGTGAGTGCAACTGCAGCAACTGAGGCTATGCTTGTCCCGAAGACCAAGCTTGATGCTCGGGTAAACGGAGTGCTCACGGGCAGCGTCGACTTCCAGCAACTCGATGGCACGATCGCGATCCGCCTGCGTTCCATCGCAAATATGATGCGCGAGCAATTTAGCAAGACCGAATTCGCCAGGATTGCCAGCGGCAATGCGATCGATACTTTTGTCCCTTTGGCGCAGCTTCAGGCTGCGGGCATTCCGGTCAGCTACAACCCTGCTTATGATGAGATAGAATTTGGCATCGACTATGAGGATGCACCCAATGCCAAGAAGGTGCATGTCGATCAGATTTCGGTCGCGCCAATTGACTCTGAGTTGACGGCGATCGAGCAGATCCCGCGCTGAGCATTTACAGCCAAACAAAAAGGCGGCGCCATCGCTGGCACCGCCCATTACTTTGATCAGCCGGAGCTGATCGAAGCGAAGGTTGAAAAACCTTACTTAAGCTCGACGGTACCGCCGGCTGCTTCGATCTTGCCTTTGATCTCTTCGGCTTCTGCTTTCGCAACACCTTCTTTGAGAGGCTTTGGTGCGCCTTCGACGAGACCTTTGGCTTCGGTGAGGCCCAGGCCGGTGATGGCGCGGACTTCTTTGATGACCTGGATCTTCTTGCCACCGTCGCCGGTGAGGATGACGTCGAATTCGTCTTTTTCTTCAGCAGCGCCGCCAGCGTCGCCGCCACCAGCTGGGGCTGCAACAGCTACAGCAGCCGCTGCAGAAACGCCCCACTCTTCTTCGAGTGCTTTGGCAAGTTCAGCTGCCTCAAGGACGGTCAGCTTCGAAAGTTCTTCAACAAGCTTGGCGATATCAGCCATGATGTTAACTCCAAAATTATGCGGGGCTTAGATGCGCCCCAATGATGTTTCGTATCTTTGCGAGAGGCGTCTTAAGCGGCTTCCGAGGCGGCGTATGCGCCAAGGACACGGGCCAGCTTGTTGGCAGGCGCGGTTGCAACCTGAGCGATCTTCGTCGCAGGCGCATTGACCAGACCAACAATCGTGCCACGCAGCTCGTCGAGGCTTGGCATCGAGGCAAGCGCCTTGATTCCAGCTTCGTCGAGCACTTGTGAGCCCATCGAGCCACCGACGATTTCCAGCTTGTCGTTCGACTTGGCAAAGTCGACCGCAGCTTTAGCAGCAGCCACCGGGTCTTCTGACCAGGCGAGCGCTGTTGGACCGGAGAGGAATTCCTCAATGCCGGTGTAATCGGTGTCTTTCAGGGCAAGCTTGGCAAGACGGTTCTTCGCAACCTTATAAGTTGCTCCGGCTTCACGCATTTTTCCGCGCAGATCAGTGGATTGCTCCACCGACAGGCCGAGGTTGCGGGTGACAACCACCACGCCAACTTCGTTGAAAACAGCGTTGAGCTGGGCAACGGCTTCGGTCTTTTGCGAACGATCCATGCATTTGCTCCTTCACTATGGCTGATTGGGGCAAGCCCCGCACAACCGGCTCAAATCATCTCACGCCGTTCATCGACGCAAGACAAGTCCATCAATGGGGAAGGAGGCTGGACCGGGTGGTCCGGGTGCAGGCATGGGCCTGCGGAAACTCTTTTCCCCGTCTAGGCTGGAAATTAAGAGAGGCACATTCCTCTCACCAACTGTCTCGGACGGATGACCT
>JBCDKX010000220.1:0-5478 GCA_038746055.1 Pseudomonadota bacterium | reverse complement strand
TTACCGCGGCATTAACCACGTTTAAGGTTACTCCCGTTTAGCTACGCGCATTAACTCGCATTCTTATGGATATCGCGGTAGGCGAACTCGTGGCTTCGCACAATCAACAAACCCCCTCAGGTCTCAGCGGTTCCGCTGTGCCAGACCAGCGTCCCCTCGCCGTTGAGGCGCGAGGTCTTGTCAAAAGCTTTGATGGCACGCGCGCGGTTGATGGTGTCGATCTGTCCGTGCCCGAAGGCGCGATTTACGGCGTGCTTGGCCCAAACGGCGCGGGCAAGACTACGACCCTGAGGATGCTCTTAGGGATTATCGATCCAGACGAGGGCGTGCGTATGATCTTTGGCCACGATCGCCCGCACGATATTGGTCGCCTGATCGGCTATCTGCCTGAAGAGCGGGGACTTTATCCCGCGATGAAAGCGATTGAGGCGATTGCCTTTATGGGGGCTTTGCGCGGACTTTCGCTCAAAGAAGGCCGCGAGCGAGGGATGGAACTGCTTGAGCGGCATGACCTTGGATATGCCGCAAACCGAACCATTCGCCAACTTTCCAAGGGGATGGCGCAAACTGTCCAATTGCTCGGCACACTCGTGCATCGCCCTCGCCTGGTGGTGCTGGATGAACCCTTCTCTGGGCTCGATGCGATTAATCAGGGCAAGCTTGAGGGCATGATCCGAACGCTGGCCGAAGATGGCGTGACGGTGATCTTCTCCACCCACGTGATCCACCACGCCGAGCGGCTGTGCGAAGGGGTCGCCATCATCGCGGGCGGCAAAGTCCCTTATGCAGGTAGCGTGGAGACTGCGCGCGATCGTATCCCAGCACAAGTACGCTTAGAGACCCGTGCTCGTGAAGGCGGTTGGACGACGGCCCTTCCTGAAGAGACCCGCCGAGAGGGCGACTTTTTCTATTTCCCACTGCCGGAAACTGGCGTTGAGCCGCTGCTCAAACAACTTATCGAAGGTGATGCGGGCATTCTGTCGCTCTCCATCGAGCGCGCTGGCTTGCACGATGCATTTGTGGCGATTGCCGGTGAAGCAGCAGCGCGTCAGCTCGACGCCGACCAACAGGGAGATGCGAAATGAGCGCTGAAGCGCAAACCGCCATGAATGCCAGCCCACGGCTTTCCCGGCTGGAAGCGGCATGGGTGATAGCGCGCCGCGATTTTGTGGCGGTGCTGTTCAGCCGCGCATTCCTCTTTTTCCTCATCGGCCCACTCTTCCCTGTTCTCGTCGGCGGACTTGCCGGTAGCATCGGCGGACAAGTCTCCCGTCAGGCGGTCACCATTGAGGTGGGCCTGGCAATGAGTGCTGATGATAATGCAGCCATAATCGCGGCAAGCGAAAGACTGCGCCCGCAGTTGGGCCGCGCAATCCCTGCCCTGCGTGAAGTCGAGGAAGCAGCAGCCGACCCTTCCTTCGATGCGCGTAACTTTATGGAAGAGCGGCGTGGGAACTACGCCGCGATCATTACGGGGAGTTTACGAGCTCCTGAGGTCGTCGGCACTGCCGAGCAAATTCAGCGTTGGAAGGGGCCAGTCGAACTAATGGCGGCCGACGCACAAGCAGCAACCCCGCTGGTGTTTCCACAGTCCAACGTCGCGACCGTAGCCTCCAGCGCAGCCTCCGAACGCTCCAATCGCATCCGTACAGCGCAAGCGGCGCAAATGGTAATGTTCTTATTGACCATGCTGTTGGCTGGGATGGTGCTGTCCAACTTGGCCGAAGAAAAAGGCAATAAGGTCATCGAAATTCTCGCTGCGGCGATCCCGATGGACTCGGTCTTCATGGGCAAGCTTTTCGCAATGCTCGGCGTGTCCTTCGTCGGCATCGCGGTCTGGGGAGGTCTAGGCTGGGGCTTCTGGGCGATTGCTGAGGACGCGATCGTGACCGTCACACAAACCAATTTCCGTGAACTACCCGGCCCTGCAGTCGGGTGGACGATGTTCCTTGTGCTGGGCGTGCTTTATTTCTCTATGGCCTATCTGCTGCTGGGCGCATTGTTCCTGACCATTGGCGCTATGGCGAGCACCGTTCGCGAGGTGCAGACCATGTCGATGCCGGTGACTATGATGCAGCTGATGGTGTTCTTCCTCGCAGCCTACACTATCACTCAGCCCGGCTCAGCGCTGGAGATATTGGCGCTTGCTTTCCCGCTCTCGTCACCTTTTGCGATGCTCGCCCGCGCCGCGCTGGAGGAGACGCTATGGACGCATGTGGCAGCGCTTGCGTGGCAGACGATGTGGGTCGGCTTGTTGGTCAAAGGTGGCTCTATGCTATTCCGCAAACGGGTAATGAAATCAGGCAGTGCTGGAACCAAGAAAAGGCGCAATTGGTCACTTTTTGCCAGTGCTCGCAAACCCGCTGGCGAGCATTTGCTCGAACCAGCAGAATAAGTGGCCGATTAAAACTCATATTGACATTGCTGTCAGTTAGGGCAGGATGATGTTGTAGGGAAGAGTGCGGTGGTGAGAGGCTGCACCTCCTCGAGGAGAGAGACATGGCCACAATAGCACCGCCGAAGGTTGCGCGCCCCGAAGTGCGCTCATCACCCAGCGCATACGAGTCGCTCAAGAAGCACTTTGAAACCCACCCGGAAGCGCGCCCTGATCATCCGCACGCATGGGATGTGAGCCGCTCGGACATTTACTTCGAGGACACTTGGCAACCAGTCTTCGGCGAAATGCAGCGCGCAGGTCCACTACATTACATTTCGGAAAGCCCGTTCGGCCCTTATTGGGCGGTGGTTGGCCACCAAGCCATTATGGATATTGAAGCCAAAGCTGACATCTTCTCATCCAGCTGGGAACATGGTGGGATCACGATCCTCGATGGTCTGAGTGACGAAGAGCTAGCCGAGCGCGGCACTGAGCGGCGCCAGCTGCCCATGTTCATTGCCATGGATCGTCCACAGCACACCGGTCAAAGGCGTACGGTTGCTCCTAAATTCACACCTTCCGCAATCCGCGAGATGGAGCCGGAAATCCGCCAGCGAACCGGCGAATTGCTGGATATATTACCGCGCGGCGAAGTTTTTGACTGGGTCGACAAAGTCTCGATCGAGCTTACCACTGGCATGCTTGCCATCCTGTTTGGATTCCCGTGGGAAGATCGGCGCTTGCTGACGTTCTGGTCCGATTGGGCGGGTGACACGGAACTTGCCACGGTACGTGATCTTGATGAAATGCGCTGGGGCTTTCTGCATGAGATGGCGGCTTACTTCCAATCACTTTGGATTGAGCGCACCCATGACAAAGAGCCGGGCAATGATCTCATTTCGATGATGCTTCATTCAGAAGCGATGAACCAGATGCAGCCAGAGGAGTTTATCGGCAATCTGGTGCTGCTGATCGTGGGCGGAAATGACACCACTCGCAACACGATGAGCGGGATCATCCATTCTTTCGACAAATTCCCTGATCAACGCAAATTGTTCGAGGAAAATCCCGAGCTTATTCCCAATGCTGTGCAAGAATGCCTGCGGTTCCAAACCCCGCTCGCGCATATGCGCCGGACCTGCACCGAAGATACTGAAGTTCATGGGCAGCTGATCAAGAAGGGTGACAAGGTCGTTTTGTGGTATCTCGGCGCGAACCGCGAAGAGAGCATGTTCCCCAACCCGCACAAGCTCGACATCACTCGCGACAACGCCAAGCGGCACCTCGCCTTTGGCTATGGCATTCACCGCTGCGTTGGTGCGCGGCTGGCGGAGCTACAGCTGAAGACCTTGCTCGAAGAAATGCACAAGCGCCGGATGCGGGTGCATGTTGCTGGCGATGTTGGACGGGTTCGTGCAAATTTTGTGCATGGTTTCCGCAAGCTCGAGGTGGAAATCACAGAATTTTGATCGCTTAGGTGATCAAAAGTGTAACCATTTGGATTTTCGCACCGTATTCACTGAGTGAAACCAGTGATGATAAGAGATTTTCAAATGTCGTCTAATGAGACAAATCGCCGATCCTTTCTCGCAACCAGCGGGGCTGTGGCTTTGCTGCCGTTCCTGAGCGGCTGCGGTTCTGAGGTTCAAGCGCGCACGGCCAGTGGTGATTTTCGGATAAGAAAGACCGAGGCACAATGGCGCCGTAAGCTTACGCGAGCAGAATACTATGTGATGCGCGATGCAGGGACGGAACGGGCCTTTTCCTCTCCCCTGGATAACGAGAAGCGCAAAGGAACCTTTGTCTGCAAAGGTTGCAACAACGAGCTCTACGCCTCCGCGCACAAATATGACAGCGGGACGGGCTGGCCTAGCTTTTGGCAGCCGATCAACAAAGGCGCCGTGGGAAGATCAGTCGATTTCAAAATCGGCCTCCCCCGTACCGAAGTGCATTGCGCAGATTGTGGTAGCCATTTGGGACACATTTTTGGCGATGGTCCCAAGCCGACCGGTCAGCGGCACTGCATAAACGGCATCGCAATGAAGTTTATTCCGGCCTAACTCGCCAGAGTTTCAGTCCGTTGCTTTGCGGGACATCAATCCGCTCCAGCCATTGCGGTACTTTGCCTTCCGCTAATTGTGACACAAAGCCATCGGGCTCGATTGCCGTATAGGTACGCGCTTCATGGAGCGCTGGGCACATGGCAACGTAGCTTGAACCGCGCTGTGAAAGCAGTGCGCGCGCCTCGTCTGGTGTACCGATCGCTGTTTCGATCAGCACCTTCATTGCTCTGTCACCTCGGTGATGACCGGTTGCAACAACACTGTGATCGCTCACTAGGAGCAAGTCTGGAGCAATATCAAGCAAGGCATAAATTTCGCCCTGTGGGAGCTGGGAGAGCACGGCTCGTGCATCTTGCACGCGGCAATCTGTAACACGGATCGGCACATCCTCGGCACCGCCCACAGAGGCACGGACGGGCATTGCGCTGGTCAGTAGCAGAGCGGGAATGGCTGGGAGGAGGGCGCATGCCACCCCAACCATAGCCGCCATACGCACAGCGGGTTGATCCATAACTCGGATCGCGCGCAGCCAGCGGCGCAATTGCCAGCCGAGCAACGGACTGGCAAGCACACAGGCAACCGCACCTGCACGCGCCACAAAGACAGAAATCACCAGCGCACCGCCAAGAATGAGAGCATAGTCATTTAGCAACTGGCGCATGCCATCATGCGACCGCTGAGCAAGGCGAAACGCCGCGGAAATGCCGATCAAGGGCGCAACGAGATATTGTAGAGCAATGGCAAGGACCTGTTCCCAGATTGGACGGCCTTCGAGGACATTCGCCAGCCACAAATCGGCCACCAGCGGGTCAATTTGCGCAAATCCTCCCCCGGTCACACAGTGTGGGGCAGTGCTCAGCATCATCGCGAGGGCACCTCCACCCGTAACGGTAAAGCCGACAAGTATGATACCGAGCGAAGGGCGCTTCACCCGGGTAAGCAGAGTGAGAACTGCGGCACCCCAGACAAACATGGCCAAGTGAACCGGGCCAATGGCGTCGCAATAGCTGACCAGATCGGCAAAACCGCGGGTCAATG
>JBCDKX010000219.1:0-5502 GCA_038746055.1 Pseudomonadota bacterium | reverse complement strand
GCGTTCCAGACGCTGAGCCCGCGCTGCCAAACGCTGGTTCTCCGTTTGCAGTTGACCCAGTTCAGAAGCCGACTGCGCATCGTCCAGCCGAACCAATAACTGCCCCTGCTTCACTGATTGTCCGCCCCGAACCAGGATCTCTTCAATCACGGCAGGCTCTGCGGGCTGCACCAACTGCGCCTTGCTTGAGGGTATGACCCGCCCCGTACCTCGTGTAATACTGTCAACTTGGGCGAAAGCCGCCCACAGGAGCAGGATAGCAATCCCGATTGCCGAAACGATGATCAGCCGACGCGGCGCATCAAGCCGATCCCAGCTTTCGGCGATGTTCATTCGCTGAGCTCCTGGGAACCGATGGCGCCAGCTTCCGCTTCGCTCTGACCGGCAATCGCAGCATTGTAGCTGCTTCCAGAAACATCCAGGTCTGGAATGGATAGGCGCCATTCCTTGGTTGTATCGATACGTCCACCAACATCACTGCTGGTGTGCCGGTCGGTCGGATCTGCTGCCACAGTGAGACCCGGGACCCAGTCATCGGATGTCCCTGATGTGAGCGGGTCCATGTCGAGTTCTTCCTGTCCGCCCGCAAACCGAGCGAAATCAATACTGGGCACTTTTTCGCTGCGTGCCCACCGCGCGCTGAAAGCTGCGGGTTCTCCAGCACGGCCCGGGAAGCGATAGAAGATATGCGTGCCAATCACCTGTAGTTTGGCAAGCGTATAAGCCCATTTTGGCACCACATAGTCAGCGTGATAATGTGTGGCGGTGCCAACTTCCGGAAGCTGCTTACCGCTCATAGCTGCTCTGGCCACGTCCAGCGATTCCTGCCACTGTCGTCGCAGCGGCTTGCGCAACAGCGCGCCATCGCAAGTAAAGCTGAATTGGCACACACGGTCATTTGCGCCTTGATAAACCACACCGCAAACTGAGTTGGGATACGCGGGATGCCGCATGCGATTCAGCACCACTTGGGCAACCGCGCGCTTTCCTTTTTGGGTCTCATTGGCTGCTTCGTAATAGATCGCCTCGGTCAGGCACTTGAGCGCAGTTGGGTAATGAGGAGTGCCGCCTGCAATTGGGCTGTAGGCAGAAAGATCGCGCTGCAAACCGGATGTGACCGGAATACGTAAATTGCGCGATTGAGCGTCCATCCCTGCGATCAGCAAGTCCTGTTCTTCACCGGTCGACATATTCGCCAGCGACCCCTGAAGTTCGGGCTCGATCTGCGCCAGCGCCGCTGCTCTGCTTGGAGTGTGCGGCGCAAAGTTCGGCGACGCTGCGATTAGAGCGAGCGGCGTCAAGATGGCAGCCCGCAAAGACAGTTCACGCAAACGGGTCATTGCAGACCCCCTTGGGCGAAACCTTCAACTGAACTGCCAGCCGAAGCCAATACATCTTTAATGGGTCCGTCAGCGGCGATCTTGCCATTGCTCAACACGATCAAGCGGTCACATAGGGCAAACAAGGCAGGGCGGTGCGTTGCAATAACAAGCGTCTGATCCGCTGACAAAGATGAGCCAAGTTGCTCAGTAAAGAGCTTCTCTGTCTGGCTGTCCATGGCTCCGGTTGGTTCATCGAGAAACAGCAATTCACATGGGGTCACGAGCGCGCGTGCAAGCGCAAGGAATGAGCGTTGACCTCCTGAAAGCCGGCTCCCACCTTCGCCGACTGGACGATCAAAGCCGCCGCTTTCGCGCGCAAGGAAACGATCGGCACCGGTGTTTTGCAAGGCTGCAAGGATCCGTTCGTCTGTGGCATCGCGCCGACCCAGAGCAAGATTGTCGCGGATCGTACCGGAGAACAAGGCTGCGTCCTGACCCACAAACCTTAAGGCCTCTCGCACCTGTTCAGGTCGATATTGCCCAGCATCCAGACCGTTGATCAACATTGTGCCTTCACTCGGTTCATAAAGACCGCAAAGAACTCGGCCGAGCGTGGACTTACCTGACGCCACGCGCCCGACAATTGCAATCCGCTCGCCCGGCTTGATCTCAAGATTGACAGCATCAAGTGCGGCTTGCCCGGCATCGGAATAAGAGAAACGCACATCTTTGAGGCTTATAAGCGGCTGCGAGATTGACGCAGAACCAAGCGACCCGCCTTTCTGACGTTCATCGCTCGCATCGAACAGTCGTTCAATGCTGCCCAACATCTCAATCGCCTGTCGCCCGCGCGTGAGAACGAATGCAATCTGCCCGGCCGGCGCAAGAGAGCGCGACGCCAGCATCACAATCGCAATAATCGCCCCCATGGAAATCTGACCAGCTGCGAATAAGTAGTAGCCGCCGATAATCAGAGAGACCGTCGATATCTGCTGGAAAGTCTGCGCAAGACCTACGGCGATTGAGTTGACGTTGCGCAGCCGCTCTTGCGAATGAACGCCGGTCTCGGCAAGTCGGTACCACCGGCCCAATGTACCGCCTTCGCCGCCCATACTCTTGAGCGTTTCCATTCCCGCAAGCGACTCCACCAGGAGCGTCTGCTGCAAACCATAATCTGCCTGAGCGTCCTGCGCGGCTTCGGTGACCTTGCGTTGCAGAACGAAGCCCGCGATCATCATCAGGATAATGATCGTCAGCGGGATGAGCGCGAGCCACCCGCCAATGATCGCAATAACCCCGACGAACACGAACAGGAACACAACATCGATGATCAGCACGACTGTTGTCGAGGCGAAAAAGTCGCGCACAATCGCATATTCCGACACGCGCGCCGCGAGCGCTCCTGTGTGTCCCTGACGTTCGTTGAGCGGCGTGGCGAGCAAGCGTCCGAAGATCTTTTGCGAGAGCTTCAGATCAAGCCGTCGCGAAATCTGATCGAGCACGGCAGTGCGTCCACGCCGCAGAGCAAACTCAAGCGCAAAAACGAGGACTACCCCCAGGCCGAGCACCCAAAGTGTTTCCGCCGCGCGATTAGGAATCACGCGATCATAAACGTTCATTGTAAATAGCGGCAGCGCCACCGCGAGTAGGTTAATCAGAAACGATGCCAGCAAGACCGGCCGAAATGAGCGCCGCTCCTTGCGCAGCTCACCCCAGAACCAATGGCCTCGTGCCTTAGCATGCCAAGGCGCTTCTTCCTCGCGCTGTAGATCAGGATTGCTATAGACCGAATAAAGTCTGCCGCTGAATTGTTTTGATAGCTCGGAGTATGGCAACCACTCTTCGGTGGCTTTGCTCGGTTCCCAGACCAACAACTCGCCTTCATTCGCTCTGGAAACAATGACGAAACGTTCATCCGCCAGTTCGACCAGTGCGGGGAAGTGCGTTTCCCCCGTCGGCAGCTTTCGCCGCTTGACGACATCGAAATTGACACCAGCCAAATCAAGCGCCGCGTCGGCCTGATGCCAGGGCAAACGGCCATCCACATTCTTTGGCAGCTGCGATAATGCAGCGGGAGAAAGGCTGGAGGAATAGCGACTGGCAAGCTCTGCGATACACAGCGACAAGCTGTCGACGTCAGTACCCGCCAAACCTTCCTCCAGAAAAGTCACCTCTTCGCCTCGCCTTCATGTCAACAAGCACGTCCGATCACTTCGGATAGACGCGGCGCTGTTCTTCCGCTTCAACCGGCGGACCGTATTCGAACCGCTCACGCTCATTTGCGCCTGATCCGGCGCCGGGCGCAACACTCAAAGCATCCAGAAAGTTGTTCGTGGCCGCCAGAATCTGATAGCGCGCGAATATTTCCGAGAAGCGTGCCGTTTCGAGACGAACCTGGGTGTTAAACCTAGTGTTTTGAGCATCCAGAACATCAAGTAGCGAACGACGGCCAATATTGAACTGACTGCGATAAGACAGCAGCAGATCGTCTGAGACGCTTGCCTGACGATCAAGCGCGCTCACGATCCGGCCCTGCGTATCGCGGGCATTCCATGCGGCACGCACGTCTTGCTCGGCTTCGCGCTGGCGTTGATGCAACGCATAACGGGCCTGAGAAGAGCGGCGCACCATCTCTTGGACGCGGGCACGATTGATACCGCTGTCGAAGATATTCCAGCGCAAGACGACGCGTCCTTGCAAGTCATTTGTCTCACCCGAAAAGCCGTCAATATCGTCGCCAATACGGCCACGGACTTCCAAGCCAACGGTTGGGTAAAGCTCGCCTTCCGCAGCCGTTACGCGACCATTTGCTGCATCGACATCGGCCTGTGCTTCACGCACCAGCGGATTGCGCAGGCGCGCTTCACCAATTGCCTGGTCGATCGAAGGCGGCACCGCGTTCAGAAGGTCAGGGGGGAGTACTCCGTTGCGTATGTCGAGACCAGTCAGCGTTCGAAGGGTGATTTGCGCATCGGTGAGGGCGCGGTTGGCTTCTTCCTCGCGGACAATCGCGGCTTGCAGTCGTTCTTCAGCCTGTTGCTGGTCGGCAATGCTGATGGAACCTTGAGCCACGCCCTGCGAGAGGTCTTGCAACAACAACTGGTGGAAACGGGTGTTATCGGATGCAGCTGCAGCAACTCGTTGTTGCAGCAGGACATCAAGATATTGCCGCGAAACCTGTAATGCGACGAATTCAGACCGTTCGACAACGCGAAGTGAAGCACCGTCCACTCGCGCAGCCTGGCGTAGCAGTTCGCCGCGACGACGTCCAAAGTCGAGAACAGTCCATTCGCCCGTAATCCCAGCTTCAAGCGGGAAGAGCTCGTCATCCGCAATATCAAGGTTGCGTCGCGTGTTGTTTTCGAGCCGACGGATACCCGCCGATGCTTCGAGATCAAACCGCGGACCGAACAGTCCTTGAGCCTGCTTGCGCTCGAACTCGATGCCTTCCTTGTTGAATTGCGCTTCCTGAACTTGTGGGTTGGACCGAACCGCAACGTCGATTGCTTCGGCCATCGTAACCGTGTCCGTGGAAGTCTGTGCCATAACTTGCGGCGAAGCCCCGATGAGGAGCGCAGCCACTGCTGCTGGAAGAATATGCTTATTCATTGTAATCCCTCTCGATCCTCACTGGGAAACAGTTATCTCAACCCGGCGATTTTGTGGGCTGCGGACACCATCTTCAGTCGGCACCCTGGGGTTATTCTCACCTTCGGCACCGATGTTCATCTGACCGCGACCAATGCCCAGACCCACCATCTCATTGGCAATAGCTTCGGCGCGGCGGAATGACAGTGCATCATTGTACGAATTGCTTCCCGACCGGTCTGTGTGACCAACTACGCTGAATGAGCTCCAGCCACATTCGCGCGCAGTGTCTGCGGTGGCTCTGATGGTATCGGAGGCTTCCGGACTTACCGTGGACGAATCCCACTCAAAGAACACCAGAGTAGGCTCTCTGGTTTGGCACACAGCTGGGGGTGGCGGCGGTGGCGGTGCAACGACGGGCGCTCTGACCACAGGGCTGGGCACCACTGACATACGGTCAAAGGCGTAACCGCATTTGCCAATGCTGGTTTCATCGCGGGTATTCGACTTGAGATAACCAAGTGCAATCGCGCATTGGACCTTGGCTTCCGACGCCCACATGTAGCGCGGATCGTCCGCAGAGCTGACGGTG
>JBCDKX010000218.1:0-5513 GCA_038746055.1 Pseudomonadota bacterium | reverse complement strand
GGACCAATGCCGAGCGGCATCTCGAACAAGCAGAAACAGGAAACCCGACAAAAATATGCGAGCGGCGAAGTGAGCCGCGAGGCGTTACTAGAAAGCGAGCTGGCTTCCTATCATTCGCCGGGTACTTGCACCTTTTACGGCACGGCCAATTCCAATCAGATGATGATGGAGATGATGGGCCTACACGTACCCAATTCGGCTTTTGTTCTACCAGGCACCAAGCTGCGCCAAGCGCTTGACCGGGCCGCAATCCATCGCCTCGCTGAACTGTCTGGAACGACCGAGCGAACCCTTGCCCAAGTCGTCGATGAAAAGGCGATTGTAAACGCCGTCATTGGGCTGCTCGCCACGGGTGGCTCGACCAATCACGCAATCCATATTCCGGCGATGGCGCGGGCGGCCGGGATCATCATCGACTGGACCGATATATCCGAACTCTCCAGCGTTGTACCGCTGCTGGCGCGTGTCTATCCGAATGGCTCGGGTGATGTGAACCAGTTCCACGCAGCTGGCGGTATGGGCTATGTCATCGGCGAGCTGCTTGATGCAGGTCTTGCACATGGCGATATCCTGACCGTCTGGGAGCAGGGCTTTGACGCTTATCGTTCTGAGCCGGTGTGGGAGGACGACGATCTTGCATGGAGCCGCGTGGAAGGATCACGCGATGAGAGCATGCTGCTTCCAGCCGCTACTCCGTTTCAACCCGATGGCGGAATGCGCTTGCTGACCGGCAACCTTGGCCGTGCCTGCTTTAAATCAAGCGCGGTGGCCAAGGAACGCTGGACAATCACCGCACCATGCCGGGTGTTCCAGACCCAAGAGGCGGTTAAAGAGGCTTTTCAAGCGGGTGAACTCGACCGCGATGTGGTGGTTGTGGTCCGTTTCCAAGGTCCGCGCTCGAATGGGATGCCGGAATTGCATGGGCTCACCCCGTCCCTGGGCGTGCTGCAAGATAAGGGTCATCGCATCGCGCTGGTCACCGATGGCCGCATGTCGGGCGCTTCAGGCAAGGTCCCAGCAGCGATCCATTGTTCGCCAGAAGCCATGGGCGGAGGGCCACTCAGCCTGTTGCGCGACGGCGATAAAGTTACAGTTTGCGCTGCAACCGGAACGCTCCATACTACCGCAGACCTGGACAGTCGCCACCCTGCTCCCAATCCACATCAGGAATGGGGGGTTGGCCGCGAGCTTTTTCGCATTATGCAGGCAACTGCCGATGAGGCCGAAAAAGGCGCCTCGGCCATGCTAGTGAGCGCGGGACTATGAACGAGATTGCGGTTGCCGATATTGGCGGGACCAACGCCCGGTTTGCCCGCGCGCGCCGCGATGCAAATGGCGCGATCTCACTCAGCGAGCCAACCCTGCTTGGCACAGGTAAATTTGTGAGATTCACAGACAGTTGGCAGGCATTTCTGGATAGCCAAGCGGAGTTTTCACCCCTCGGTGCAGCGCTAGCCCTCGCAGGCCCGGCCAATCGCGGCACCTTCAAGCTCACCAACGCCAATTGGTCTTTTGATTCAGCGCAGCTGCCCAGGGAGCTGGGCCTTTCCGATGTCATATGCCTCAACGATTTCGAGGCTATCTCCCATGCCATCGCGGGTCTTGGTGATGAGGCTCATCTCGATCATCTGGCCGGACCAGCAATTCCCCTGCCTCAGGATGGAACCATTACTGTAATCGGCCCTGGCACAGGGCTTGGTATTGCGCATTTCCGGCATCATGATGGCAAGGCTCTGATCCAGGCGACCGAAGGTTCGCACATCGACTTTGCCCCTGTCGATGAGATTGATGATCGTGCGCTCACCAATCTGCGGAAAGTGTATAAGCGGGTCTCGCTTGAACGCGTGCTGTCCGGTGAAGGCATCGTCCATATCCATGCCAGCATTTGCGAGCTTGCAGGGGAGCAAAGCGGGGACCGAAGCGCGCTCAATATCTGGCAAGCTGGAATGGATGACAAAGACCCGCTGTGCCAGCGCGCAGTTGCTCATTTCGTGAAGACTTTGGGAAGAATTGCCGGTGACTATGCCCTTGCTCATGGCGCAAGCGGCGTGGTTATGGCAGGCGGTGTGGGCCTGCGGCTTCATCAGCATCTCAAAGCCGATGCGTTCCACGCGCATTTCGTTGCCAAAGGCCGCTATCGGGCAATGATGGAAGCAATGCCGATCAAACTCATCACCCATCCGCAGCCTGGCCTCTTGGGCGCGGCAACCGCCTTCTTCGCTCAGGACGTGTGAGAAATCTCGACAGTATGACACTCCCGCTCAACACGATCGAACATCTCTCCCAGCGGCTGCAGGAGCTTCATGCCCGCACGCGCGAGACACCTTTGTTCAACCCGGTCTTCCAATTGGGTCTAGACCTGTCGCGCAGCCTTGAAGGTGAAGCGCTCAACCTCGATGGTCTCGAAACGTTGGTCGAGGAGCTCGAATGCGCCAGCCTCAATGCCCGCAGCGAGCGGCTTCGCGCATTGATCAAACCGTCGAGCTCCGGGAGCGCAATGGCAGTCTCCTCTGAAGCGGATGAGACATTCGAGGCATTCCAGAAGCGCTGGGAGACACCCCATCTGCATGCTGTGTTTACCGCGCACCCAACCTTCTTGTTGACGCCTGCACAAACTCAGGCCGTTGCTCAGGCGACAAGTGATGGAACAACCATCGCCTGCGGTGCGGAACTTAGCGGTGCGAGCCGTCCTGAGATAACGCTTGAACATGAGCATGGTGAGGCCATGGCCGCGATTGCTCATGCGCAAAGCGCCCGCAGCGCAATTGTCCGCGAGGTGTTGGAGCATGCGGCGGAGTCTTGGCCCAAAGACTGGAAGGCGCTGCGGCCCCTGCCGTTTCGCTTCGCTACCTGGGTCGGCTATGACATGGACGGGCGTACCGACATTCAATGGTACACCTCGATCCGGTTTCGGTTGACCGAGAAAGCTGAGCGGCTGTCGCGCTATGCGCAGGAGCTGGCCAAAATTGATGCAGCACATGAGATGGTTGCTACGCTCAAAGCGGCAAGCGACCACGCAGCGGCCAGCGCGGATGACTTTGCCGGCGACCTCTCAGAGCCCCAAGCTCTGTCCGACGCTGCAAACCGCCTTACCGCCGATGAGCCGGCCAAGCTGACCAGCCTTGCACCGCTGATCGCCCAACTCGAGGAGCAAGCGCAGAGCGAGACTGACAGAGGCAAGGCGGCAAGCCTTCTTACCCTCGCCGCCGCTATGCGTGCCGATGGTCTGGGCATGGCACACATCCACTTCCGGGTGAACGCCAAGCAACTTCACAACGCCATCCGGGTGCATCTGCATGAAAGCCCGCAATTGGACCTCGCCAGCAAAGGCGCAATGGCAACCTTGCGGCGGATGCTGGCCGATGTAAGCCCCAAACGTACGAATTTCGCGTCGCTTGCAATCGAAAGCTCGACCGCGACGCGGCAATTCCTCGCCATGGCTCAGATCCTTAAACACATCGATGCCGACACGCCGATCCGAATGCTGGTGGCTGAATGTGAGCAGCCGTCCACTGTGCTGGCGGCGCTCTATCTGGCGAGGCTATTCGGGATCGAAGACAAGGTCGATGTGTCGCCATTGTTTGAAACCGAAGAGGCGCTGGAGCATGGCGGGCGCTTCCTTGAGGCTTTGTGCGCGGAAAGATCCTATCAGGAATATGCCCGCACCCGTGGTCGGGTGTGCATCCAAACCGGCTTTTCTGACGCTGGTCGCTTCGTCGGCCAAATCCCAGCAAGCCTCGCAATTGAGCGCCTCCAAGGGCGCCTTGCCCAAGCCATGGAGCGGAACAAGCTAACAAATGTCGCGGCACTGATCTTCAACACCCATGGCGAGAGCATGGGTCGCGGCGCTCACCCCTCGTCATTTAACGACCGTCTGACATGGCCACTAAGCCCCTGGGCACGCAGTCGTTTTCATCGCAATGGGATCAAGCTTGAGCCCGAAGTCAGTTTCCAGGGCGGCGATGGCTACTTGCATTTTGCCAATGAGACTTTGGCCCGCGCGACGCTAACCCGCATTATTGCGGATAGTCCGGCTCCGTCAGAAGTATGCGATGATCCGCTGTACCAGCGCACAGACCTAAGCCTCGATTTCTACCGTGCGATCCGCACCCATCAGCGCCAACACCTGCGCAGCCAGACCTACAGCCGCGCAGTAACGGCGTTCGGGCTGGGCCTGCTCAACTCCACCGGCAGCCGGGTATCGCGCCGCCAAAGTGATCTCAGCGCAGATCGCGATATGAACCTGCGGCAGATCCGCGCGATCCCGCACAATTCGATCCTGCAACAGCTGGGCTATCCGGTAAATGTCATTGCCGGGATCGGCAGCGCGGCGGATGGCAATTTTGAGGAATTGGCCGCGCTTCTGCTCACCAGTGATCGTGGACGGCAGCTGCTGCGCCTTGCGCAGACATCCAATACGCTGGCGAGCATCAAGACGGTTGCGGCCTATGGCGAACTGTTCAATTCCGCCTATTGGGCGAGCCGTCCGTATCGCGGGACCGAACCGCATCTATCGGCTGCATGTGAGGGGTTGGCTGAGTATCTTACCAAGGATGATCGCACTGGTGTTTACCGACGCCTGGCCTCGCGCCTGCGCGTGGATGCGCTGAAGTTCCACCGCCTGCTTGACCAACTACCGCGAGACGAACGGCTTGGATTTGATCAGGATACTCGCCGGATGATCGGAGCGGCGCAAGCGCTGCGTTTGGCGCTGATGCAGCATATCTTCCTGCGCGCAGTGTCCGTGCCGGTCTTCAGCCGCGCGAATGACATCAGCCGCGAAGACGTGCTCGAAATGGTCTTCAGCTTGCGGATTGATGACGCTTTGGCGCAATTGCGCCGAGCCTTCCCGGTCGCCTTCCCCTCAACCAGCGATTTTGCCATGGATGCGCCAGCCGATTACCCAGATGCCGACAATGAGGGTTACGGGGCGATCACGCGCGATTACATCGACCCAATTGGGCGCGCCTACGGTTTGATGCTGCGGCTCAGTGTGGCGATAGCTAACCAGTTCGGTGCGCACGGTTAAATGACCTGATATGGTTGGCTATTCGCCAAGCGTGAGCCAGTGATAAACACACATAATTACAGAGCTCTGCAGTCGTCCGCGTTAACTTTTGCTTCCTAGATGCGTCCCCACAAGGGACGCCGTTTCGTTAGTCACTGGCGATTAACTCTCAAAACCGGCATAATGCGTCGGTGATGAAGGGATTCTTGGTTATGGCTTTTGGCAAATTTCGTCTCGCAACAGTGATTGGATTGGCAGCGCTGACCGACGGTGCGACTCTGGTTGCCGGGCAGACTTCTGTGGAAGAGGCCGGTGATGCAGCCTTGCGCATTGCCATGGAAGCCGAGGATGAAATCCGCGCGATTGACCCCACCACCGGCGGCGAATCGCTGGTCATTGATCCCTCCCTGCCACAGCCATACAGTGCCGACGAAGAAGCATTGCCAGAGCTTCCTGCAGCGCCCAGTGAGCTGACTGATGCTGTGCTGGAAAATGCAACAGCTGG
>JBCDKX010000217.1:0-5578 GCA_038746055.1 Pseudomonadota bacterium | reverse complement strand
GAAGCGTGCACGCGGTGTGTTCGAGCTTTTTCGGTTGATACAATAGTGGCAATCGAAAATGCAGTGATTGGTCAGCAGGATCTTCAGCAGCGAGATACACCGCCCATCAGGCGCATAAGCATGGCAAATGCCCATCCCCTCAGTCGAACCCACACCTTTGCCACCGAGCGAGTTCTTTTTCGCCGTCCCTGAAGACGCACAAGAGGCATCATATTTTGCTGCATCGGCGAGGATTTCCAGTCTTGTTTGTAAGCTCTGCTGTCGCATTTGTTCATTATATGTTCTCATATACAATCCTACAAATGCAAACTGTGCAACTAGCCCAAAAGCGCTTCTAGGAACCACTCACACGCGCACTCAACGAACGAAAACTGGCATAGGCCGTCCGGCCTACACCCGCTGACCTAAGCCTGCCGGGGAATTTTCTACTCGCTTATGTACCCGTATTGCCCCCGCAACTCTGGATCTATTCAGTTTGTGAGTCCTCAAGGAGAACGTAATGAAGAAGCTTGGAACTATTGGTGTTGTCGGTGCGGCTTCGCTTGCTCTTGCAGCATGCGGCGGTGATGAAGCCACGACCGCCCAAACCGCAAACCCAATTACCGCTGCAGATGTTGAAGCTGCTCAACAAGCGTGGGGTGAAGGCATTGTCGCTATTGGCTCCGTTTTCACGGAAGAGGGCGATTACAGCGCGCGTGCAGCCGAGCACATCGCCACTCATTATGCCTATGGTGAGGGGGCGACCATCCTATTCAAGCCGACACTCGCTGCAGAAGATCAGTTCCGTGAAAGCACTGAAGAGGCGCTGAGCTACTTCGTGGGCACCGAAGGTACCGAAGACGGTGGCTTTGCAATCAGGCCATATACGAATGTGGCTTGGGAGAACAATGGCACCGTGATCTCAGAAAGCGGTGACATGGCAGTGGCCATGGGCAATTACATGTTCACTGATATTGATGGCGGCGTGACCAAGGTTGAGTATTCATTCGCCTACGAAAAGGACGAGAATGGTGATCTCAAGATCGTCCTGCACCACAGCTCACTTCCCTATTCCGCGAGCTGATCGGCAACACCCTAGACATACTCTGGGATTGCTGACGAAAAGGGGCCGGACGTTCCTCCCGGCCCCTTTTTTCGTGTCATCTCTAGCAATTGCCAGAGCAATCGGGAAACCAACACAATCAGATTTGGTGCATACGCTGCTGTTGGTCAAAGCTAGCGTCATTCACAGTCTTACATAGATAGTCCAGCATAGCGATATGCATGGGGCTTTCGAACGCCACCCCTGCTACCTTATTATCGATCCAGACGACCTTTCCCAGTGGCGCATTGATACCGTTCAGACGGATCGTCACCCGGTCGCCAATATCTGCGAAGCCTAAACTTGCCCGCAATTTGCAGCCACCTTCCGATATATCGATAAGATCGGCGTAGATAGCGCGCGACTTCACGCGCCCCCTTACCATGATGTGCAAGGGCCGTCGGTCGGCTTCGCGAGAGGCTTTAAGCATACCCATTAGGTTATCCTGACAGGATTGGGTAAAGAAATCCTCACCAAAGCCTGAATGTTTTCTTTTGCTTACACATCAATACCATGCAGGAACCAATCGGGCGTGCCGCCCCGACCATCGTCGACAATTCCTGAACGGTAAATCCAGTACCGCGCGCCGCGTTCATCTTCGATACGGTAATAATCGCGCAAGCGCGTGATTGAACGCTCGCGCCACCATTCAGGAGCTATGCGTTCAGGACCCTCGACCCGGGCGACCTCATGCACCGCGCTACGCCAGCGAAAGCGTTGAGGATAACCATCGGGGGAGGCATAAAGCACGGCGATTTTCTCTGGCCTATCAAGCAATTTAAGCGGCCTCTTGCACAAGACTTTAGGAACATCTGCAACGCGTATAGGCGCAAGCGGCGGCTGCCAGCTTTGCGCACGTTCCGGCAAGTGGCTGGCATAAGGGACCGGGCGGCGCACCGCATGAGGGCCAAGTCTGACACTCAACCGGTCGATGCAGGCGGAAAGTGAAGTGCCATGGCGTGCTGCTGCTTCTTCGACATCGCCTTGAGAGACGGCCAAGGGTTCCGCCCAGCTTGCGCGCAGGCGCACAGTTTCGATCCCGAAACCTGCCTCAATCCCATCAAGCTTTTCTGCGAACAAACGGGTGATATGGGCTGGATCTCTGGTGGCAGCGGCAAGTTCGAGACGGCGCACAATCACCTCACCATCCACCCGCCACATCCCCAGCTCAAGCCTTCTCGCCCCCTGCCCCTGTGCCTCCAACTCGCGCGCCATGTCTTGAGCGAGGTCCTCAAGCACCTGGTCGAGCAGCGAGCGGTGGCGCAATGGCTCAAGCAGGCGGCGCTGAACCAACGGGATATGCAGAGGGACGACAGGCAAGAGCGGTTCAGGCACGAGGCCCAGCAATTGATCGAGCCGGATCAGCGGGTTGGCGGATGGCGATTTCCTCCCACGAAACCGACGGTGGAGTGCATCACGCGCTGCGGCTTCCGTCCGATTGATAGCGCTAGCGGTGATATCGGCAAGATCACCCAAACGCTTGAGACCAAGGCGTCTCAGGACGGTGAGTACGTCGGTGTCGAGGCGCAGTGCTGCGCTGGGCAGATCAGCCAGTTGGCGTATCATGGTCTCTTTGATGGAAGAGGCGTTCAGGATGCTCCCACGCGGTCCATAGTGAGCAAGCGCCCAGGCTGCTCCTGCTGTGGGAGCAATGCTCGCACGCACCGCCAAATGGCGCTTTGCAAAGGCCTGTTCCACATCGGCCAGTAACCGTCTCTCCCCACCAAACAGATGCGCGACCGCTGTCACATCGACCAGTACACCATCAGGCGGATCAAGCGCGCTCCAAGGGCCCCAGCGCTGTGCCCAAACAGCAAGCTTCTCAAGAAAAGCCAGGTCACCTGCCGGGTCTGAAGATGCTGTTTTGAGACCTGGATAGAGTGCCCGTGCATCAGCCAGCATCATACCGCAGCGCGCGCCTACCTCGTGACCAGCTTCATTCGCTGCATCAATACGCGGCCCATGGGCGGTTTCGGTAATGAGGACGGTTGGGGGTTCCTCCTCCCGCTCCCCGCTTAAACTATCTGCGTGCGACAGCCGCCAGCGATCGACCGAAAGTTGCGCGCACCAGATTGCCAGAATGCGACGTTCGTTTGGAGGGTGGGCGATTGAGGAGTGAGAGTGGGACATTTGGAGAGTGCTCAAGGGGACGTTTGGGTTGCCTGGAAGGTTTCTGGGCTCGCAATCGCCCATCGTCATTGGCAAGCTTCCACTCGCCAGGAGCATGTCTGCGCGCTCGGAACAGCTCTGCCTGCCAAGCAGGCTCCCCCGGCCCCCTTGCATTCCAATAAGGCGCAGAGGAAACCGCTGGTCGCGCTCTCCACCGCATACGTGCCGAGGACAAATCCGCCTCCGCCTCCAACCGCACCAGCCATAAAGCGATACCATACTTCTCAGCCGTCAGGCTGAGCCTGCGCGAAGCAGTGAAATCAAGCGAACGTGGATTGCCAGCGATCTCTCCGATCACGCAGGCAAGCTCGCGGCATTTCAATCCCTCTTCCAGCGCAAACAGAGTGTCTTCGGGTTTGCCTGCTTCAACACAGATCACTCGCTCGCGCCATTCCTCAGGCAGCGCATGAAGATAAGGCCTGCCGTTCAGCTCCACTGCACGCTTGTCTTGTACCCAGAGGAGCTGCCTCCGGTCCTCGACCTCACTCAGAACGTCCTGATCCTGTTCTCCCGCAACTGCCAAAGCATTGCTGGCCAAAGCCAGCGCCAACCCCGCACCGCTTCCATCATGACCACTGGCAAAAATTTCACTGTGCAGAGGTTGTTCTGCAAGACCCGGTCGCCAGCGCGCCACACGTTGTCTGGAGAGCGCGGCAATATCATTCGCGGAGAGGCGCGGAAGCAACGGCATATTAGGCCGGGAAAGAGAGGCAGATTGCGTCATAAGAACATACAGAGACTCATAGCGAGTCACTTTGTTCCTATTATGTTCCACATATGAAGCAGGTACGCAAGTGCGCGCTTCTGCTTACTTTTTCGCTTAAGCCAATAGCCCCATGATCAGGATCACCGTAAGCACGATCGGGCAAACAAACCGCACCAAAGCGCGCCAGATCAGATGTAATGCGCCGTCCAGGCCATTCTCTTTATCGATCAGCCGAGCATCAGCGATCCAACCAACGAAGATACAGGTCAGAATTGCACCAATCGGCATAAACAGCTTGGCCGTCACCCCATCAAGCGTGTCAAAGAAATTGGTCTCTGCAAACAACGGTATAAAGCCAAGTGGGTAAAGCTCCGACAAATCATTGAAGGAAAGCGAAGAAAGGACACCCAGCACTGCTGCACCTACCCCGACAATGATTGTCGCCACCGGCCGCGCAATCTTGAACTTCTCAAATGTCCATGCGGTTGGTGCCTCGAGTAGCGAGACCGAACTGGTGAGCGCTGCAAAAAACACCATGATGAAAAAGGCCAATCCGATCAGTGAGCCAAACGGCATCGCCTGAAACGCAATCGGCAGCGATTGGAACATCAGGCCCGGCCCAACACTGGCCGAAAGGCCCGCTGCAAACACAATCGGAAAGATCGCCAGACCGGCCAACAAAGCCACCGCCGTATCTGCGCTAGCGATGATACCCGAAGTTTCGCCCAGATTGGTGTCACGATTGGCATAGGCACCATAGGTCATCATGCCCGCCACGCCCAAAGAGAGCGAGAAGAACGCCTGCCCGACTGCCGCTAGCATGACTTCACCGGTCAGCTTGGAAAAGTCGAAGGTGAAGAGATAGGCCACCGCATCACCAAAATTACCGGTAAACGCACCGTAAATAGTGATCCCGAGGAAAAGCAGGAAAAACATGGGCATAAGATAAACTGCCACCCATTCAATACCGCTTGAAACCCCGCGGGCGACAAAGAACATCGTCACCGCAAGAAAGCCGAGATTGAGGCCAATCATCAGAGGTCCGTTACCAAACAGACCCGGGAGCAGGCCTTCGATATCCTCAGCCGCACGCCCTTCGAATGCGCCTCCACTGAGACCAGTCTGCACCAGATCATTGGCGAAAACGCCAATATAATAGACCACCCAGCCACCAACGACACAGTAAAAGCTGAGGATCAGAAAGGCAGCAAACACGCCCATTGACGCCAGCACGCTCCAGCCCTCCGGCGCATTAGAGTCGCGGGCCACACGCCGCACACTCTCTGGCGCATTCGCCTGCCCGTGACGCCCAATCAGCACCTCTGACAAAAGCACCGGTAAGCCGATCAGCAGCACACAAAAGATGTAGAACAGCACAAAGGCGCCGCCCCCATTCTCGCCCGCTTCGGCGGGAAAGCGCCACATGTTGCCCAGGCCTACCGCCGAGCCAACAGCTGCCAGAATAAATGCACTGCGCGATGACCAGTTCTCGTGACCGGCTCTTGCACCCGAACCTACTGCTGCCATGTGGTGGTATGTCCCTTTATGGGCGCTGTGTAGCAGCGCCTTCCCTCATTTCTTACAGCCTATGTGCAATGTTTCTGCGCCCACGCCAAGGCCCG
>JBCDKX010000216.1:0-5593 GCA_038746055.1 Pseudomonadota bacterium | reverse complement strand
TCACCGATGGCTGGTTCATGGGTTTACTCCTCAGACTTGAAATCCTGTCATGGAATGCCTGACCCCTACAAGCCACAAAGCCACTGTTATATGCACATCTGCCGCAGTTGAATTGCCTGCCGAGCCGCGATAGGGCGACAACAATGAATGGAGGATATTGCGTCGTCCCGCCGCAATGAAATTACGCGCGTCACCGTATAAATAAGGCGTAAGACTTAGGTCGAAGGAACATTTGCGTGAGCGATACACCACCCGCAGAGATCGAAGACATCGACGAAGAGCGTCGGGACTTTATCCATATCGCAACGGCAGCAACGGCTGCCGTTGGTGCTGGACTCGTTGCATATGTCTTTGTCGATCAGATGAATGCCGCCAGCGATACGAAAGCGGCTTCAAGTCTTGAAGTTGATACCGCTGCGATACCCGTTGGCGGTGAGATCCGCGTTCTGATTGGGGGTAAGCCTTTTTTCCTGCGTCGCCGAAGTCCAGAAGAGATTGCGGTGGCAAACAGTGTTCCGCTAAGCAAGCTGCCTGATCCTGAGACGGACGAAGACCGCTTGATGCCGCTTCCGAGTGGAGAGCTAAATCCGTCAATTATTGTGACCTCTGGCAGCTGTACACATCTGGGCTGCGTCCCGGTCGGTCCCGGCGGCGGTAATCTCGGCGATTATGGTGGCTGGTATTGTCCATGCCACGGCTCTCATTATGATACATCTGGTCGAATTCGTAAGGGTCCGGCTCCAACCAACCTGACTGTGCCCGATTACGAATACGTAACCGATACAGTCGTAAAAATATCACTTTAGACGGAAGGACGACAGACCCATGAGCGGACACAAGTCCACCTATAACCCGCAAACCGGCTTCGAAAAGTGGATGGATTCCCGTCTGCCCATCATTCGACTGGCCTATGATAGCTTCGTTGATTTCCCGACACCCAAGAACCTGAATTATTGGTATACATTTGGGGCTATTCTCGCCATTTGTCTGGTCATTCAGATCATAACAGGTGTCGTTCTGGCGATGCACTACACCGCAACGGTCGACGATGCATTTGCATCTGTTGAGCGGATCATGCGCGATGTCCCTTATGGTTGGCTCATTCGCAACATCCATATGGTCGGCGCGTCGATGTTCTTCCTCGCTGTCTACGTCCACATTTTCCGTGGGCTTTACTATGGGTCGTACAAAGCGCCGCGCGAGGTGTTGTGGATTTTGGGCTGTATCATCTTCCTTCTGATGATGGCGACTGCCTTCCTTGGCTACATGCTGCCTTGGGGCCAGATGTCACTTCACGGTGCAAACGTGATCATCGGTCTGTTTGGCGCAATTCCGCTTGTCGGTGAGGCCATCCAATCCTGGCTGATGGGGGGGCCATCTGTCGGGAACCAAACGCTACAGCGTTTCTTCTCATTGCACTACCTATTGCCCTTCATGATTGCCGGTGTCGTTATCCTGCACATCTGGGCGCTACACGTTCCTGGGAATAACAACCCGACGGGCGTGGAGGTTCAGGACGTCAACAAAGACACCGTCCCGTTCCACCCGTATTACACCGTTAAAGACGCCTTCGCGATCATTGTCTTCCTGCTGATTTTTGCGATGTTTGTGTTCTACCTCCCGAATGTGCTCGGCCATGCGGATAACTACATCAAAGCCAATCCGCTTGTGACGCCGGCCCACATTGTTCCCGAATGGTATCTCCTACCGTTCTATGCGATCCTGCGTGCCATCACGTTTGATATTGGCCCGATTGACGCAAAGCTTCTCGGTGTCATTGCCATGTTTGGCGCGATCGCCGTGTTGTTTGTCTTGCCGTGGCTGGATACATCCAAAGTGAAGTCCATGCGCTATCGTCCAGTCGCTAAGAACTTTTTCTTTGGTTTTGTCGTCGCATGCCTATTGCTCGGCTGGTGTGGCGCAACCAATCCGGACAATCCGATCATTCCGTTTGGATCAGACAAATTGGTTGTGACTTACACGGATGCGACAGGCGCAGAAGGCTCAGCAACATTTGAGGAGTATACTCAGGCATCCGCCTTCCGGTCCGAGCAAGTTGCTGCAGGCGCGACAGCGTCTATGAGCATTCAGAAAGCCAATGCGATCACTTTCCTGCATCTTGGTCAGCTTTTGACAGCCTATTATTTCGCCTACTTTTTAATCATTCTCCCGGTCCTCGGACTGCGAGAAGCGCCCAAAGGCGAGCCGGAATCGATCCATAAGTCTGTTCTCGACAGCTCGCACAAAAAGCCAAAAGCGAAAAAGCAAAAGAGCGAAACAGAGCCCGCCCCTGTGGTTGAACCTGTCGCCGTGCCCGCCGAATAGAGGATTTCGCTAACGATGACCTTGTTGCGTACACTCATTGTGGGGCTCGGAGCCGCCTCTCTCGCTCTGACGGCCTCTGCGGCTGGCGGTGCGAAGAAGCCGAAAGAGCCCGATGGCGGCTGGCCCTTCCAAGGCCCGCTTGGCGAGCTTGACATGGATAGCGCTCAGCGCGGCTATCAGGTCTACAAAGAGGTCTGTGCCTCCTGTCACAGCATGGAGCTTTTATCCTACCGGAACCTCGCCGAACCCGGCGCGCCCTTCTACGACTCGACCTATTCAAACCCGAATGACAATCCTCTGATCAAAGCGATTGCGGCCGAAGCTCGTGTGTTTGATCAATATGCCAGTGATGCCGATGATGACGGTTTCCGCCCTGCACGCCCGTCGGACCGCTTTGTCTCCCCTTATCCAGATGAGCAGACCGCTCGCGCCGCGAATGGCGGAGCCTACCCACCAGACTTTTCGGTCATTACAAAGGCTCGCGGTAAGGGCAATGAAGGCGATGGCGCGACTTATGTTTATCGCCTGATCAAAGGCTATCCTGACCCCGCTAAAATCAAGCGCCGGACAAATGCTGAAGGTATACCTGAAACCTATATCGTCTTCGACAAAGACGAGACGATTGGCGAGCTGACCCAGCCTGCGGGTCAATACTATAATCCTTACATGCCGGGGGACTCCTCGGCCCAATGGGAAGGCGACCCGCGTCACGTGCCGTATGGCGGCTTTCTCGCCATGGCGCCTCAGCTGACCAATCCGGCAGGCGATGAAGGCGTCGACTGTAAGGCGCTTCACAAGGACGCGATGAAGCGTGTCAAAGATGAACAGGCCCGCCTCGAAGCTGAAGGCAGTGCTTTAAGTGGCGGTGCGAAAATGGCGATCCTCGAAGAGGACTTCTACAGCCAGTGTACCGCGAAAGTGATTTATCAGGACGGCACCTATCCCTCCGTTGATCAAATGGCGTATGACGTCGCCCAATTCCTGCACTGGGCGGGTGATCCGAAACAAGAACAGCGTCGCTCCCTTGGCCTGCCAACGATGATCTACCTGCTTCTGCTCGCCATCCTGCTCTGGTTCTCCTATCAGCGCATCTGGCGCAAAGTTGACCACTAAGCGCTTTCAGTCACACGACCTGATTGACGACCCCGTCCTTGAGCGCTTCAAGGGCGGGGTTTTCAGATTAGGAGCGTGACATGACCCAGTGGACCATCGGTGTAATTGGCGGCTCAGGCCTGTATGAAATAGATGGCCTAGATGACGCGCAAACAGTCAACGTCGATACACCATGGGGGCCACCTTCAGACACGCTGGTCAAGGGCCAGATCGGCGACGTGACGTTCATCTTCCTGCCCCGCCACGGCAAAGGGCATCGCCTCACGCCAAGCACTGTGCCTTACCGCGCTAATATTGACGCTCTGAAGCGCTTAGGCTGCACAGATGTCCTATCGATCTCGGCCTGCGGCTCGCTGAAAGACACCTACGCGCCAGGTGACTTCGTTATGGTGGATCAGTTCATTGATCGCACATTTGCGCGTGAGACATCGTTTTTTGGCCCCGGCATGGTCGCGCATGTCTCAATGGCAGACCCAATTTGCCCGCGCCTGTCCGCACTTGCGGGCGAGGCGGCTGAAGCCGCCGGAGCCAAAGTCCACCACGGCGGGACCTATTTGACCATGGAAGGCCCGCAATTCTCGTCTCGCGCCGAGAGCCACCTCTACCGTCAATGGGGCTGCAACGTCATCGGCATGACCAATGCTCCGGAAGCCAAGCTCGCCCGCGAGGCGGAACTCCCCTACGCCACAATCGCCATGGTCACCGATTATGATTGCTGGCGTGAGGATGAAGAGGGCGTCACCGTCACCAATGTGCTGGAGGTCATGGCGTCGAATACGGCCAAAGCCAAGCAAACGCTGCGATGCCTCGCCGCGAGCCTGCAAGACACCCCGCGCACGCTCTCCCCTCTTGGTATTGAAACCTGCCTCGATCATGCGCTCATCACCGTGCCAGAGGCCCGCGACCCCGCGCTCTTGGCAAAACTCGATGCGATTGCGGGGCGTGTGCTCTAAGGCGTTGACGGAATTACGATAAGGTGGGACCTCCGATTGAACTCAAGACGCATCAGGCGTATTGGGAAGCATGAGCAACCAACCGACAGCCGCAATCTGCCTGATTGGCGACGAGCTTCTCTCCGGGCGCACGCGCGATATGAATCTGCAGACCATTGCAAACTTTCTCGCGCCCTACGGCATTCCGGTCAAAGAGGTGCGTATCGTCAGCGACGAACAGGCCGACATTGTTAAAGCGGTGAATGAGCTGCGCGCGGCCTACACTTACGTCTTTACAACAGGCGGCATCGGCCCGACCCATGACGACATCACAGCCGATGCCATTGCGGCCGCTTTCAATGTTCCGATTGGTGAGCATCCAGACGCGGTCAAACTCCTCGAAGAACGCTACGCTCTGATGAATACCGAATTCACAGGGGCCAGACGGCGTATGTCGCGAACGCCAGAAGGTGCGAGCTTGATCGACAATGGCGTCAGTGGGGCGCCCGGCTTCCAGACCGGCAATGTCTTCACGCTCGCAGGGGTGCCGAAAATCGTTGAAAGCATGCTCGGCGATATTGGCCATCGGCTTGAAACCGGGGCTGTGGTAAAAAGCGTGACTGTGCGTGGACATGGACTGAGAGAAGGCAGCCTGGCCGCTGATCTCGGCGCACTCGTTGAGAAATATGACGACATCAATCTTGGCTCCTATCCGTGGTTTCGCAGTATTTCCGATCACGGTGTCGCGCTCGTGGCGCGCGGTACCGATGAGAGCCGTTTGGAAAGCGTCGCAGGTGACCTCGAGATCTTGATCAAGAATCAAGGTGTGACACCGGAACGCCTGGAGGGCGAAAGCACAGGCAATTCCGGTAGCCCCCGACCCGGCGTCGATTAGGGCAGGGGGCGCTCGACGCCGTCTCTCCCCAAATTCCTACAAACCCGATCACCCCAAAAGCCCATTCTACCCATCACGCTCTCCACGGCAGCGCTTGCGCTGACCGTGGGGCAGTGCCCTTGGACTTGATCCGAGGGCCCATCTCCCGCTCGTACCTCCAGAAAAGGGGTTTGCTTGGTGCACTCCCCTCTCTCGATTGCGGGAAAGGGATGAGGGCGCTGTCATGGATTAAAGACCAATATCAATTTCTACGCAGGGGCCAGTGATACCCCAACCACGGCTCTAAAGTCTGCAAAAAGTCGCCCTCACCCCGTGCTTCGGGCAATCG
>JBCDKX010000215.1:0-5622 GCA_038746055.1 Pseudomonadota bacterium | reverse complement strand
GATTTTGCGAAGGCAAAGATCAAGAACGCCACCGATCTGACCAATGCGGGTGAAGAGGGTCAACTAAGGATTGCCTATCGCACATCCCCTGCTGAAGTGCGCGATGGTGAGATGGTGGTGGAGACCGAAACCGGGTCGGAGGTTATCCCATGCGAAATGATCATTGCCCGGATCGGATCACAGCCTCCGCGCAAATTCATCGAAAGCATGGGGATCGAATTCACGAGCGAGGACCGCAGTGCCTTTCCGAAGCTATCCGCTGAGTTTGAAACGACCAAACCCGGCATTTTCGTCATCGGTGCGCTCGCCGGCTATCCGCTGATCAAGCACTGCATGAACCAGGGTTATGATGTTATCGAATATCTCGCCACCGGCGAGGCGGTAAAACCAGCCGATGAGCCGCTGTTGGAAAAGGTTTTCGAAAATCTGCCCGGCAGCAAGAGTGTCGACCACTGGCTTGAGCTCTACCGCACACAAGTCAACATTTTCGGTGGCCTCTCGACCTTGCAGATGCGCGAATTGATGCTCGACTCGATCTGCACTGCCTTTGCGCCGGGAGAAGCGATCTTCCGCCGCGATGAACCGGGCTCCTCACTCTTTGCCGTTGCGCAAGGAAGCGTGGCTGTGGAGGTCAATCCCAATGATCCATCGATCACCGTGCCGCTCGAACAAGGGACCATTTTTGGTGAGGTTGGCCTGGTCTCTGGCCGCCGCAGGGGCTCAACTGTTCGTGCCGCTGAAGATGTAGTGGTGGTGGAACTTTCGCGCAAAGCAGCGTTGAAGCTCATCGGTTCATCGCCTGAGGCGGCGGAAGCCGTGAAACGCATTTCTATCGAGCGGCAAATCCTGCAACTCTTCGGCTCCGGCCTAACAAAAGAGGACATCAAAGCCTTAGTCGACAGCGCGGTGACGGAAGGAATCAGCGCGGGCACAACCGTTATCGAAGAGGGCAACGACGATAAAGATCTGTTCATCGTGCGCTTTGGTTCGATGCAAGTGGAGAAGGAGATCGATGGCAAAGCGGTCTTCCTGAGTCTTATTCCAGCAGGTAACTTCTTTGGTGAAATGGGTGTCATCGATGGCCTTCCGCGCATGTCGAGCGTCAAGGCATCAGTAAAATCGGAAGTCATCCGCCTGCCCGGCGAGGGTTTCCTCGAGCTGCTCGAAAAGAAGCCCGAGCTGCGCGAGCGTGCACTGCAAATCATGGAAGATCGTAGGCGTTCAAATGAAGAGATCGAGAGCAAAGGCAGTGCAGATGATGGCAAGCTCAACGATTTCTCAGGTCTTGCCTCCTTCCTTTTCGATGAAGGCATGGGAGAGGCAACCGATGCGCTGCTTATCGACGAGCGATTGTGTATTGGCTGCGACAATTGTGAAAAGGCCTGTGCGGACAGCCATGATGGCCTTTCACGCCTTGACCGGGAAACCGGCAAGACCTTCGCCTATCTCCATGTGCCGATCAGCTGCCGGCACTGCGAGCATCCGCACTGCATGCAGGACTGTCCCCCCAATGCGATTCAGCGCGGGGAGGATGGCGAGGTCAATATAAACAAGGAAACCTGCATCGGCTGCGGCAATTGTAAGAGCAATTGCCCTTACGGCGTCATCAATATGGAGCCTGTGCCACCCGAAAAGCCGAGCTTTCTCAGCTGGCTTATGTTTGGCAGCGGACCGGGCCCTGGAGAAGCATCCTATTCCTGGCGCAAAGAAAATGGCAATCCGAACACCGCCAAAAAGGCCGTCAAATGCGACATGTGTGCGGGCATTGAGGGTGGGCCTTCCTGCGTACGCGCCTGCCCGACCGGTGCTGCCATTCGAGTATCGCCTGATAAATTCCTGACCTTTGACAAGATGACAGAGGACGTCGAGACCTGATGGCTAGCGTTGCCAATCAGCGGTTCCGCGAGGACGAAAAACGGCGTGACGCTGACCACGTCAGCTTCCTCAAGCACCGGCGCTTTCGTTGGCTTTGGATCGCGCTGCTACTTTGCGGCGTCAGCATCATTGGTTATGCACTGATTGATCAGGAACCGCGCCCGAATGGCGGTAGCTGGTATGGCTATACGCTTGGCACAGTCGGTCTGATTTTAATCGTCTGGCTCTCTCTGCTTGGGATCCGCAAGCGCAAAATTTCCGACGGCGCATGGAGCCTCAAGGCATGGACCAGCGCGCATGTCTACCTGGGCCTGGCGCTGACGGTGATCGGCACGCTCCACACCGGTTTCCAGATCGGCTGGAACGTCCATACGCTCGCCTATGTCCTGATGCTGATCGTAATTTTCAGCGGCATTTATGGGGTCTACGCCTATGCCGCGCTGCCCAAAGCGCTCTCGGCCAATCGCGGCGACAGCACTGGGGGTGAGATGTTGGACAAGATTGCCGATATTGACCGCAAGCTCGATGGCGCCGCCCAGCCCTTGGATCGCCGCGGGTCCGATCTGGTCATCGCGGCGCTTGGACAAGATGTGTTTTACGGCGGGGCTTTCGCACGGCTCACTGGAGCCTATCCCGGCTGTGCGACCAACAGCGCTCTCTCCGGCATTCCTGCATCAGGCAGTGAAGCCGAAGCGCGAGTCCATGAACTCCTCTCCAACCGCGCCGAACAACTGGCGCAAATTCGCCGTCACCTCCGTATCAAGTCAATGCTCGAAGTGTGGCTCTTTATCCATATCCCGGCGACCATTGCCCTGCTCGCCGCGCTGCTCGCACACGTAATCAGCGTGTTCTATTATTGGTGAGGCGGGAGGCATGGCTTTCCTCATCCGCACAATCGCCGTTGCCAAATCTGGCCGCGAGATTGTGCGCGATCGGACTGTCGAAAAGGACGAGCTGAAGGTCGGGCGTTCGCAAGACTGCGATATCCACCTGCCCGATCTTAAAGTCGAATTGCAGCATTTGCAGCTTGTCAATTCTGGCTCAGGTTCAATCGATGCAAACTCGCTGGGTGAGCTGCCATTTGATCTTGATGGGCAAAGCATCACGCAAGCGACGATAAACGCCGATGCGGTGGCGGAGATTGCGGTTGGCCCTGCTTTGCTGGAAATTTCGCGCGAGGTGGCCACCGGCTCTGATGCGCCTGTTCAGATCATCATCAAGCCGGCGCCCAGACTCAAAGCTGCTAGCGAGCCGGAAGCGGGCTTTCTTATGGCGAGCACCATGCCGAGTAAACGCGCGATGGCATGGACGTTCTTTGGCGTGATCTTTGTGCTGCTGCTGTCGGTTCCCATCATTTCGCACCAATTCCGCACCGAAGTTGAGAACGATCCAGAAGACCTTGATCGCGGTGCGGTCTTGATGGACGCAAGCTGGAGCACCGGTCATCTCAGCCTAGCGCACCAATCGCTTGAGGATAATTGCGAGGCCTGTCACCAGACCGCCTTTGTCTCTGTGCAGGATGAAACCTGCATCACCTGCCATGAAGAAATCGCTGATCACGCCAAAATGCCACGCCAGCTTACTGGTATGCCGGCCTTGAGCACTGGGGATGCGCTTCAATGGACCATCGCAGAAACGCTGGGCAAAGAGGGGCCACTTGGTTGTGTCTCATGTCATACCGAGCACGAAGGTCCTACCAAGCTGGAAGCCTCAGATGAGAAGTTCTGCGCGGACTGCCACAATGATATGGACGTGCGCCTGACCGATGTTGCTTTTGCCAATGCCGGTGACTTTGGCGACAAACATCCGCAATTCCGTCCTAAGTTCTACACGGCACATTTCGACAAGAAAGCAAAGCGAGTCTCACTCGACCAGAAGCCAGTTGAGAAAAGCGGCCTGGTCTTTCCGCACGATATTCACGTTTCCAAGACCGGAGGCGCTGCTCGCATGGCCGTGAGCCTCTCGCAATATGGCGCACCCCTCGAATGCGGCGATTGCCATCAGGAAAGCAAGACAGCGCCCGGCGGCTTTGAACCGGTGGTGATGGAAGACTCCTGCGAAGCCTGTCACAGCCTTGTCTCAGGCAAAGGCGGGAACGGCTTTACAAACTTGCGCCACGGCGATGTAACCGATTTGATGGAAGACCTTGCTAAAGTGAATTTGGGTTCCCGCCGCGCAGTAGTCGCAGGGCGTGGGCGTCCGGGTCAATATGGCTCAGGCGGGCGCTACTATGCCAATTTCGGTCGCCCGATGAGCGCCTATATCGCCATCAACCGCGCACTGGAGCAAGGCGGCACGTGCGGGGATTGCCATCTGCGCACCTCAACCAATGGCCGGCCAGACCTCATCCCGGTCAACATACCTGATAAGTATATCCATGGCGGCTTTTTTCCGCATGCAGCACATGGCGATGATGTTGCCGAATGCAGCGATTGTCACGCAACTGGCACATCGAGCAACGCGACCGACCTTCTTATCCCTGATCTCGAAAGCTGCCGCGATTGCCATCAGGGCGAAAGCGCGGTGAAGACCGAGGAGATCGTCCCCTCAAGCTGCGCAATGTGTCATGGCTATCACACACCTGCCATACCTTGGCATCCAGGCGACACGCCCGAGGGCCATCCTGATTTCCCAGGCAACGGCCGTCCTGATAATGTGGCGGCAATCTTAAGCGGTCTAAGGCGTTAGACATGCAGATGAACAAACCGGATAACGGCACCAATCGCGCCAGACCCGGTGTGCTGATCGCGCAAATCACTGACACGCATGTCGGGTTCGAGCCCGAAGCGGGCGAGAACGAATTTAACTTCGTACGCTTTCGTAATGTGCTTGGCCATTTGTTGAGCCAGCCGGTTGAGCCCGACCTGCTCATTCTCTCTGGCGATCTCACCGACAATGGAGATCCCGATTGCTACCGCCGTATCCGCGAGCTGATCAGCGACTGCCCGATCCCAATTGAGATTGTTCCTGGCAACCATGACAGCCGCGCGGTCATGCTGGAGATTTTTCCAGAGTGTCCTACCGCCGATGGCTTTGCGCAATTTGCGCTTGAGCTTGGGCAAGGCGCAGACAAGTTGCGAGTGCTGTGCCTTGATTCTTTCGAACCTGGCCGACATGGCGGCGCCTTTTGTGAAGTGCGCGCGAACTGGCTCACTAAGGAACTCGACAAGCATCCGGACACACCAACGGTGCTCTTCGTGCATCACCCCCCGGTGGTTGCCGGGATTGAGTGGATGGACCCCAAACCGCATGAGCCGTGGATGCAGCGCTTCCATGAAACAGTGCGGGGCCGCAAGCAGATCGTCTCAATTCAAGCAGGACACTTGCATCGCCCACTACATGCCATGGTTGAGGGTATTCCGCTAAGCGTAACGCCTGCGGTCGCACCGGCTGTGTCGCTCGACCTGCGCCCGCTCGACGTAGATGTGGCGGACAATCGCCCGATTGTTGACGCAGAGCCGCCGTTTTACTCGCTGCATATCTGGCGCGACGGGAGTTTCGTCTCGCACTTCCAGCCAGTGGGTCAATGGCAGACGCTTGCTCGGTTTGAGGAACATATCAAGCCGATGATGCGGGGTCTGTTCGCCGAACGCCAACCCTAGCAGCAGAGCCTCCCCTCAACCGCCGAGATTGTTCTCATCGACCGGCTCGGCATCTGCCGCTTCTTCCTCGCGCCGCACCGCCATATTGGGGCCAAAGCGCGGACCCACCCAGCGGTTCATATTGACCTCATCTGTGACCTTCCAT
>JBCDKX010000214.1:0-5626 GCA_038746055.1 Pseudomonadota bacterium | reverse complement strand
TCCCTTGAAAGACTGCGAAAAACTCTTCGAACCTTTCTCTCGCGGGCCAGGTAAGCAAAATGTCCCTGGATACGGTCTAGGGCTTTCATTGGTAGGCCGTATTGCTGCGCTTCACGATGCCGAGATATCGATCGGTGATCACGGGTCTTCTTCTATCTCAGTGCATTTCCCTAGGCCGGTTAAAACCTGACAAGAGTGCGGCTTTCAACGCTTGTTCGTACAGCGTCGAACGCTTGGTCTTCGACAAGATCGACCGCGCTATGTCCCACCGAAGGGCGTCCACAATTGTCAAAGATGTTAAAGAACACTGCGTGATCCGGTGTCATTTTCGAGTGGTAAATCCACTGATGCGCGGGATTGGCTGCTAGGCCCATGATCTGACCGCGCCGGTCCGGATAGATCAGGTCGAGCAGGATCCAGTCTTTATCCTCGACGCTCGACGGTTTCGCAAACGCCAATGGCGCCGTCATCACCGTGTGTTCGACTGGTCGCCAGATGTTGATGAATGCAAAGTGCCCATCGCTCCACTCGGAAGCTCGCTCCTGGCCGAGCAGGTCGATAAGGCGTTGATGCGCGCCGTCATTACTGTAGTCGCTATGAACATTGCGGGCAGGCCGCCGATCGGAATTTGGGTCGTCAATGCGCACCGTATGATCGAAGATTTCAATCTCTTGCACTCGGAGCTCCTGGGTAAGGAGCGCTGCCAGTTCGGCTTCATACTCATGATGCCAGTGTGAGTGCTTTTGTGTGACGCGTACCCTGCTTGGCGCAAGCTTGAACTCTACACCGTCGCGCTCGAATGAGACCGCTGCTTCGCCCAGTCTAATATCATGAATCTCGATCTCGGTTCGCGCCAGATCTGGTGAAACAAGCTTGCCTGGGATGCCTCCGGCATCAATTTCAAAGCTCTGACGATACGGTTTATGGACGTGGTAGTTGACGCATGCGCGGCGAGTCATCTCAGCTTGACCCTGCGATTACTTTGGCTGATCCAGCAAGAATTGCTTCGATCCTTTTCACGATCAGTGCATTTTTATCGGGGTCAAGAGCATCGGGATGCGGGTTACCAAATGCGCCGCGATCATTGTCGAAATAGCGTCCATTTGCCGGGTGTCCGAATTCGGCATCGACAGCGGCCCGAGCAAGTATCTCAGCTCCAATCGACAGATCATTTCCTTGCATCCCATAGGCTTCTTTGACCATTTTGCTGGCAAGAAATGAGCCTGGATTCACTGCCACAAAAGATGGTCCCTCATCACCGGCTGCTGCAGCGAGCAGGTTGTTCCACATGGTGAGAGCGAGCTTGCTCTGAGAGTAAGCGCCATTGTCTGACAGCGTTAGCTGACCCTCCAGCGCGCCAGCTTCAACGGGCGACTGGGCAGCAGAAGAGAGGTTGATGACACGACCATCTTTGCCAAGAAGTGGAGCAAAAGCGCGAGCGAGGATGTACGGTGCGATTGTGTTCACGGCAAAACGCGCATCTAGGCCATCGATTGTCCGTGGGGCGCCTGTGCTGAACACTCCGGCATTGTTTATTAGGACATCGAGTCGCGGCTCATTCATAAGAATGGTGCGCGCCAGCTCTCTGGTTTCAGCAATAGTTGATAAATCGGCTCTGTAGGTTGTGATCCTGCCTGATCCGTCAAAGGCACGCAGCCGTGTGCTGATTGCCTTTAACTTCTCTTCATTGCGGCCATGGAGGAGCAAGTCATGCCCTCCTGTTCGCAGCAGTTTGGCAGCCTCAAGCCCGATGCCGTCCGTGGCGCCAGTAATGAGAATAGTCTTGCTCATGGCCTTAGCTCAAGCCAGATCGTCTTTGGCTTCGATCAGGTAATGAAAGCTCGTCGAGCCAGCGTGGCGTGCTTTCAGATGAGGGACATAGCCGGGGTCTTCCATAAACGCCATCGCCGCCTCTTTCGATGGCCATTCAATGATGATGCGAAGGGCGGCCGGACTATCGGAACCTTCAATCTGCTCATGGGAAGATGTCCGCGCGAGGTACTTCCCGCCGTGTTTGGCGACCAATGCGTTGGCAGGGCCAATGTAGTCGGGAATCCATTCTTCGCTGGTCGGGGTAACGGCAAGAACTGAATAGTACGACATGGATGTTCCTTTTGGGCTTTATTTTGTTCAGGGGTGAAGGCGGGTCAGCGTGCAAAGCCGCCTAGTGGCTTTAAGTGTTTCGGAGCGAGTGCCGCGTGGCGCTGTCGCAATTCGTCGGGGAGATCGCCCAGATGGACCATCCGATTGACAGGTGCTGCATCCAACCATCGCGCGGCAAAGACGTCCCAACTGTCGATGTGCTTGTGGGCAGACTCGATGTCGGCAAACTGTTCGAGCACCAGGACGTCCCCATCGTCAGAAACGAAATATTTGTATGTGACTGTGCCCCCTTCTTTGCGGGTTTCAGCAACGATCTCTTGTACAATCTGAGCGAACTCATCGTGGCGATCGCCTTTGATCTTAGCCTCTACAATCCAGCCAATATGCTCAAACACCCTGCATCTCCCTTCACCGCCATGAGATGACGATTGAATTACATGAGAGGTATATTTCTCCTATTCAGTCGTATAAATGAGATATTTGAGAGTACAGTAATCGGATATTCAATATAATCGATGGAAATTGATGATCTTCATCTGTTCGTGCGAGCTGCAGAAAAGCTGAACATAAGTGCTGCGGGTCGCGAACTTGGATTGGCTCCCGCAGTGGCAAGCGCCAGGCTGGCGAGGCTTGAGCGCGAAATGAGTGCAGAACTGCTCCATCGTTCAACGCGCAAGGTCTCGATCTCGCTTGAGGGACAAGAGTTTTTGCCGTTCGCCCGTGAGATACTTTCCCAACGAGATGCGGCTATGGCCGCGCTCGGAAAAGGAAAGTCGCGCGTTGAAGGGACTATTCGCTTTGCCGCTTCGAGCAGTTTTGCGCAGCTGTTTGTTGCGCCAGTTTTGCCAGAGTTTCTATCTCTCAATCCAGGCATCAAGCTCGATCTACGTTTTTCGGACTCGCAGTTTGATTTGCTTGAAGGCAGCTTTGATCTCGCGCTGCGAAATAGCGTGCTTGAGGACAGCAGTTTGAAGGCACGCAAGCTCGTGGATGTAGCGGAGATCCTTTGCGCATCACCCGACTATTTGCTCGAGCATGGCATGCCGCGCTTGCCCGAAGAACTGAAACACCATCAGCTGATTGCCTTTCGACAGATCGATGGATCCATCACTCTGAGAAAGGGCAGCGAGCGACACACTATAAGGCTGGACGGTGAAAATTGCCGGGCCTCCTTCGACGATGGCGCCAGTCAACGCATCGCCACCGAAGCCGGTCTTGGGATCTCTTTGAACGCTGAATGGAATGTCCACAAGCAGATCGTATCCGGCGATCTGATTCGCATCTTGCCAGACTTTGAGGTGGTTAGCGAACGAGCCATATGGCTCGTCTACCCGCGATCGAATGTGCTCACCGCTAAGGTTCGTCTACTTATTGACTTCCTTGTAGAGAAGGTTGGTCGTTCTACACGCTGACATCATTGGCAAAAAGCTGCCTTGCAAGGCCACCAGGTTGCATGACAAGCTATATTTCTTGATCAGAATACCTGATATATGTATCAGGAAATAGATATGTTTGAGTAGGACCTCTGATGGGTGTGGCGCAGCGAAAAGACCGAAAAATTGACGCTCGCACACGTATCTGCCGTGCAGGGCTAGCGGAGTTTGCGACCAAGGGTTTTGACGGTGCCAATCTTGTGAGTATTGCTGCTGATGCCGAGGTTTCCCAGCCCAACATACATTATCACTTCAAGACCAAGCTTGATCTGTGGCGCGCTGCGATGCTGTATCTTGGCCAAACTCTGGAACGAGACCGCGAAACTCTGCGCTGCGCTAACTCGCTCCTTGACCCTCTTGCACAATTAAAGCTGGCGACACTCGGTATCCTGGAAACGGCTGCGCGGTCACCTGAGTTTGGGCGTATTATTCTTGCAGAAGGGCAAGTATCCAGCGAGCGACTCGAGTGGCTAATGAACGAAGTGTTTGGGGAGTTTTACGCTGAGTATCTCGAACTGATCAATCGCTGCATCGCAGACGGATTGATCAAGCCCTATCGCCCTCACCACATCGTCATGCTGTTGCACGGCGCTGCTGTCACTCAGTTCAATGTCGCCCCGCTAGTGGCGAACATGTTCGCAGAGGACGTGCGCGAACCGGACAACGTTGCTGCATTTAGAAAACTTTATCTTGATGTCATTTTTAGCGGCCTGATTGCCGCACCCAAGGAGGGCTAAACGATGCCACGCCTGCGCGAGATCCCCCGTGACGAATTGCAAGACGACTATCTCAAGGGGCTCTACACCATGCTGTTCGGTGAGCGTGATCCGGTTGCCGAGCCTGGCACCGCCACCGGCACGTCAGGCAATTGGTGGACGGTGTTTGCGCAAGTTCCTGACGCCTTCAAACACACCACCGAGGGCTTTGGCTTTTATCGTTCGTCCAGGCGCGAGTTGAGCGATCAGCTGCGCGAGCTCGGTCAGACCCGTGCAGGCTATGTTGTGGGTTCGCAGTTCGTTTATTCGCAGCACATGAAAGCCGCTCGCTTTTCGGGCCTCACGGAGGAGCAAGTCCAAGCAATTGCCGACTGGAATGTAGCGACTTGCTTTGACGCAAAGGAACGCGCTGTGCTCGCCTACACGGATGGGCTTGTGCTTCAGTATGGGCGCGTTTCAGACACTCTATTTGATGAGCTTAAATTGCATCTATCCGAGGTCGAGATCATTGAGCTGACCTATATCACCTGTACCTATATGATGCATGCTGTGATGAGCCGGGCCTTGCGGCTTGAATATGATGACGTGGCGGAACGGGTAGTTGAAGTGCCCGCGCCCGATGGGACCAGTGCCGACGTTATGGGCATGGTCGACAATCGCAACAAAAGCTGAGTAAAACTGGAGAGAGAACCATGGGATATCACCATCTCGCACTGGCCGCGAAAGACATGAAGGAAATCCACGCTTTCTACGAAGGTGTAATGGGCTTTGAGCTGGTCAAGGTTGAAGTCGCACCGATCATGGAAGGCGGTTGGGGCAAGCACTTCTTCTATCGCATGGACGGTGATGACAGCAAGTTCATCGCCTTCTGGGAATTGCATGATGTGCCGAAACAGAATGAGCTCAAGTTTGACTTGAACGAGTCCGGCAATATGCCGATGGGCACCAATCACATCAGCTTTGATGTGCAGACCAAGGAAGAGCTTGATCAATGGCGTGAGCGCTGGAATGCGGCCGGGCTCGACGTGCTGGAGCTTGATCACAATTGGTGTCACTCGGTCTACACCCGCGATCCCAACGGCAATATGGTGGAGTTCTGCCTTACCACTGGGTCATTTTCTGATACTGATCGTGAACGTGCGGTTGCAGCGCTGGAGGAGACCGAGATGAAGCCATCACCGCCGCCAGCGATGATGAAGCAATGGCCAAAAAAACCAGCTGAAGCCGCCTAACTTCTTGCTTTTGCGATAGTCAGCGCACTGCACCCAATCTGAAGTCTGATCACAGCTTTGAATACGAACAGAAAGCGCAACAAATGGATATCGCGCTGGTCAGGTGAAGGGAAGTCGCTCCGAAGGTTCAGCCGCAGTGCTC
>JBCDKX010000213.1:0-5636 GCA_038746055.1 Pseudomonadota bacterium | reverse complement strand
GCGGAAGCGGGCTCCACGATAGAAATGCCGAATTGCTGGCCCAATATTCAAACCCTGAAGCCTTAGCGATAAGGCCAATCCACAGAGTTGCTGCCGCACCGCCGATCACACCAATCCAACCCCAAAGGACCATCTTGCTGCGCTTAAGCATACCGCCAAAAAAGCCGAGCCTGTACAGCGCCATTCCCAGCAGCATGAGCGGCAATGTTTCCAGGAAGAATATGCTCGAATTGAGAAGCGGGAAATACCAATCTTCGCTCAACCGGTGCTGGACAAGCCCCCAGTAATCACCCGATACCTTAAAAGCTGAGATCACCTTGTCATCGGCAAGCGCTTCTTCGATGGCTTTTGCCAACTCAACTCGCATTTCATCCATGCCATCAGCTTCACCGAGGGCAGTGTTGGTCACGAAATAGGGGAAGGAGAAAAGGGCGTAGACCATCGCGCCCAAACCATAACCAACGAGTCCCACGGTCAGCTGGGTCTTCGCCTTCCAGCCTATGCAGGTGAGCGCAAGCAGGCCAATCAGCGCATACATTGCGAGGATATCTCCCATCCACAGAAATACAAAATGGGTATAGCCAAACAAAAATAGCATCAGGAGTCGCCACGCCTGGAGCTTAGCGGTTGCACCGCGAGCCCAGGCACGCTCCATGAATAGGTACATCCCGGCTCCAAACAGGAGTGTGAAAAGCCCGCGCATCTTGCCGTCAATCATCACAAATTGGGCGATCCACAGCCAGCCGTCGGGGTCGCCTGTTTCACCAATCCAAGCGCCAGGATAGGTATAGGCGTTAAACGGCTGGCCAAAGACGACTATATTGGCAGCGAGAATCCCCATCACCGCAATGCCGCGAATAAAGTCGAGCGTTTCGATCCGATCTTTGGTTCTGACAGGCACTGCGGAATTTTGTGTCAATCCGTCCGGATTTGCCTTTGCAGTTTCGACGACAAGGCCGTCAGCCTGGTCCGCGCCAGCCGGAGTATTCATAGTGCTTCCCCTGAGCGTAATATGCAACGAAGACTAGCAGCGCTGCAGCTCAGGGGAAGAGGGAGAGAACTGAAAGTGGGTTATGGCTGTTTGACCAGACAGCCCTGACCTTGCCGTTTCAAACTGTCGCACGCGCGTTGTGCTTCCGCGCGACTGTAAAAGCCGACCGCATGCAGACGCGTGACGCTACCACCAGAAACAAGTGCTTTTCGAGTGCCAGACAAAGCAGGGCTCGATTGCAGTTTCGACCACAAACGCTCCGCATTGCCGCGCACTCCGAAAGCGCCAAGTTGCACACGCCAATCCCCGGTGCGTGTTGCAGCTTGTGCAGCGCGTGCAGGGGCCGGAGCTGGGTTGGTGATAATAGCAGGGGCCGCTGATGATGGCTGTGCTTTGCGCGGAGCCCGCTCAACGAAGGCTGGGATTGGCTTTGCCATGGGCGTCGTGGTCGGCACCGGATTGTTAGATTGGGGCGTCCCAAGATCGAGCGCTGCAAGTTCCGCGCTGCGGCGCTGCGCGGCATTCGCTTCCAATTCGCGAGCGAGCGACTGTGCCATTTGGCGTTGTTCGATCGGCACATATTGATCCATTTGCTGGAGCGCATTTCCCGCTTGCGGCAAACCAGCACCATTGGCCAGCGTCAAAAGAGCATAGGCCCGGACCCAGTCTTTCTGAGCGTAGTCCGCGTTGAAGTGGGACAGGCCAAGAACATATTGCGCACGTGGATCGCCGCGTTCTGCAGCGTCCTTGATAAGCGGCATAGCATTTGATTGCTCGCCCTGCTGAAACAACAACAGACCATAATTGTCCGCGGCCTTAACATGGCCTTTTTGCGCTGCTTCAGCATAGAGTTCACGTGCACGGTTAATGTCAGCAGGCACTCCGCGCCCAAGTCGATAAGCCTGCGCCAGATTGAATAAGGCATCGGCATCGCCATTACTGGCAGGCAGCTGCCACTGAGCAACTGCAGTCGTATAATCGCCGGCGCTCCACGCATCGACTCCTTGCTTGACGTCTGCGGACAAGGGCATTGACGCAAGGGCCACGACCGCAACGCCCATGCCAGCAACAAAGCGCAAGAAGCTCGGTTTGATGTCAATACCTTGTGCCATAACGCCTAAGTTCCTCTGTTGTCTTGCGGATCTGCAGAACACAAATTGTCGCAGAACGCAGCGCAGTTTTTCTAGCGTCGTAATGGTTAGTAATTGGTTGACGTCGCAGCGGCGTGGGCCGGCTGATTAACGCAATCTGGTTCAGCTCATTCCCGGTAAACGTGCCGAATCCGCCAAAAATTCTCGAGCTCAGCGCGGTTAGACTAGCGGCTGTTAACTCTAAATTAGGGGTAGTCTGCGATCCACGTGATCCACAGGCCGCATTTGGGCGGTGTATTTATTTGGTCACATTTCAGGGGGACCGATTTTGCGTGTATTAGCTTTGGCATCGCAGAAAGGCGGATCAGGCAAGACTACCTTGTCCGGGCATCTGGCCGTCCAGGCACAGCGCGCTGGCGCTGGCCCGGTCGTGCTGATCGATATCGATCCGCAGGGCTCGCTCGCCGATTGGTGGAATGAGCGTGAGGCGGAATATCCAGCCTTTGCGCAAACCACTGTCTCGCGTCTTGCCAATGATCTGGCCGTACTACGCCAGCAAGGCTTCAAGCTTGCCGTGATCGACACACCTCCAGCAATCACTATGGCGATCCAATCGGTCATCTCGGTCGCCGAGCTAATCGTTGTGCCCACTCGTCCAAGCCCGCATGATTTGCGCGCAGTTGGCGCGACAGTTGATCTGTGTGAGCGTGCCGGCAAGCCGTTGGTGTTCGTGGTTAATGCGGCAACGCCAAAGGCAAAGATCACATCAGAGGCCGCTGTCGCATTGTCACAGCACGGCACCGTGGCTCCGATTACCCTGCACCATCGTACTGATTTTGCGGCTTCGATGATCGATGGTCGCACCGTTATGGAAGTAGAGCCGGAAGGTCGCAGCGCTGCTGAGATTAGCGCCTTGTGGAAATACATCTCCGACCGGCTTGAGAAGAACTTCCGTCGCACTGTGTTTGCATCACCCGGCGCGGGCAATCAGGTGCAACCCAATGGCGTGCAGCGCCCGGCAGGTGGCTTCGGCCGCCGCGTGGCCCACTAAACGGGACTTTGCCCATCATGTCCGAAGCCAGCTTCGCCTCACTTGGACCGACCTTGCTCGCCCGGAAGGGCGGAGCAAAGCCTGCCATGCGCCCGCAACTTGCTCCTCTTCCTGATGTCGCATCGGTCGCAGATGAGAAGCTCGAGGACCTGGGCTGGAACGACATGGGCGATACGGATGACGCTCCGGTTCCTGCAAAGCCCAAGAAGGCCGCTGCTCCAAAGAAACCCAAAGCTGCGAAGAAAGCCGCTGACAAAGCCGCTGACAAAGGGGCAGGCAAGCCGGCCCGTCGGGCCGCATTTACGCTCCGGCTTGATGCGGATCGTCACCTCAAGCTGCGTCTCGCTGCCACCATGCACGGCATGAGCGCACAGGCGCTAGTGACAGAGGCGCTGGATACAATGTTCGGTGAGATCGAAGACCTCGATGCCCTCGCCAGCCGCATGCAACGAAACTGAATATTAACTCTTTGTGCGAATAAGTTGCACAAGATTATGATTAAATTAGGGGAAACGAACATGGCTCGCAGTATCCAAGGTGCATTTGCTGCACGCACAAGCAGCCGCAAAGCTCGCCTTATTCTGGGTTCGGCCATCGCTAGTCTGGCACTTGCAAGCTGTGCTGCATCTGCGCCGCCTGCGCAGGTGTCGTTTAACAAAGCACAAAGCGCGCTTGAAAGCGGCAAAATCAGCAAAGCGATCACTTTCGCTGAGGCTGCAGTGCTCGCTTCTCCGCGTGACCCGGAATATCGCGCCACACTAGGCGCAGCTTATCTTGAAGCTGGGCGCTATGAATCTGCTGCGACCGCCTTTGGCGATGCTATTGAGCTCGGCGACAACCGAGGCCGCACAGTATTGAGCTATGCGCTGACCAAGGTGGCAACGGGCGACGACCGCGCAGCGGTCAGCGCATTGCAAGCGCGTCAAAACAGCGTGCCTCGCGCCGATTTGGGCCTTGCGCTGGCGCTCGCTGGCGAAGCGGACCGGGGTGTTGAGATTTTGGTCGAGGCCATTCGTAACGGTAACGCGACACCCAAAGCACGACAAAACCTTGCCTATGCATATGCCTTGGCTGGTAACTGGCGCGCCGCACGCGTGATGGCTTCTGAAGATGTTCCGGCAGATCAACTGGATGCGCGTCTGTCTGCTTGGGCAGCAAGCGCTCGTCCAGAAGACAATTTGCTGCGTGTTTCCAATCTGCTGGGCCTTGCCCCTGCGAGCGATGGCGGTCAGCCGCAGCACCTCGCACTTGCCAATTTCCCAAGCCAGCCTGAAATGGTGGCTGAAGCGGCGCAAATGGCGAAGGCTGAGCCGGTGCCAACCGCGCAACCAAGCCCAGCTGAGCCGCGTGAGAGCGAGGTATTGGCCTTTGGCCAGGGTTCGGTCAACAGCGCAACCAATGGCTCTTCTGAGCCTGCACCAGTGGCACAATCAGTACCCGCTTCTGTGGTAGCAGTGGCTGACCCCCAACCAGCGCCTGTTGTGAGACCCGCACCGCGATTTGTCTCAAATGCCGTGGTACAGAAAATTGAAACTTCTACGCCTGCGCCAAGTGTTGCGGCTCGCTCTCAGACCAAGCAAACCGGCTCTGCTCCGCGCAATGCCCGTGCCGCAGGCTCAGCTGACACGCATCGCGTTCAGCTTGGCGCATTCAACAGTCGCGAAGTGGCGGAACAAAAATGGCGCGAGTTTCAACGCCGCTATCCCAGCCTGAAGGGCCGCGATGTGGTGATCACTGAAGCTCAGGTAAACGGCCGGACCTTCTTCCGTGTCGCTGCTGCAGGCTTTGGCGAACGTTCTGCGCGTTCCATGTGCGGTGCGGTGAAAGCGACAGGCGGCGGCTGTTTTGCTTATGCGAAGTCCAGTCCGCCTGCAGGTGCTGTAAAACGCAGTGTCCGCGTCGCGGCGCGCACTCGGTAAGAGTTCCTTCCAACTTTAGCCTATTCCCGGCTTCAGCAAGACTGCCCTCGAGAGCTTCTGCTCTTCGAGGGCATTTTTTTGACGTCAGAATTTGCGGTGTGCATCCCAGCGCTAACTCCCAAGGACTACGCCGCCTTTGACGAGGGTGCGTACTCGCCCTTGAACCGCTTGCATGTCAAAGGGTGTATTATCGGCGGTGGCCGCCATTTTGCTGCGGTCTACCACCCAAGGAGCGTCAGCATCAATTATCGCAACATCAGCCTCCAGTCCTGCTTTGAGCACGCCAGCCGGCACCCCAAGCATATCTGCCGGCTTGGCCGCTAGCAAAGCGAACGCCCGAGGTAGGTCAATCACATTTTCACGCACCAGAGACAGCACCATCGCGAGTAGCGTTTCTGCGCCAGCCATACCAGGTTCTGCATCAGCGAAAGGCAATCGTTTACCTTCCGGTCCGCGCGGATCATGTCCACTTGAGATAACGTCCACTGTACCATCGCCGATCGCACTGATCGCTGCTTGCCGATCAGCTTCGCTACGCAAAGGCGGGGAAAGCTTCGCGAAGGTCCGAAAATCGGCGGTGGCAT
>JBCDKX010000212.1:0-5655 GCA_038746055.1 Pseudomonadota bacterium | reverse complement strand
GGGAATGGTGCTGCTGGAGAGAATTGAACTCTCGGCCTCACCCTTACCAAGGGTGCGCTCTACCACTGAGCTACAGCAGCCAACCGACGCGCGCCTATCGTAACACACGCTGCGAATGTCAAGCAGAGTATAGCGCATTTCTTTGCGTCAACGCGACTAGCCTCTTGAGGTATGTGTGCTCTAGCGGCAGAGCACTAATCATGAGTGAAGAGAAACACACTAAGTTGTCGCGCGAAGAGCGATTGGCGACCAAGTTGCGGGAAAATCTGCGCAGGAGAAAAACACAGAGCCGGGAAATGCGCGATTCTGAGGCGCCAGACCTTCCCAAAGAGGGGGAGCCAAGCTAATCCGCGCGTTTCTTAAAGCAGGGGCCTGGTCACCAGGTACGTCGGAGAAATCATGCCCAAACTCATCCTTGTGCGCCACGGTCAGAGCCAATGGAACCTCGAAAACCGTTTTACCGGCTGGTGGGACGTGGATCTCACTGAGAAGGGCGTTGCTGAAGCTAAAGCCGCTGGCACGTTGATGAAGGAAAAGGGCGTGTTGCCCACCACCTGCTTTACCTCGTTCCAGACTAGAGCGATCAAGACGCTCAATCTAGCACTGGAAGAGGCTGGACGCCTGTGGCTCCCAGTTACAAAGGATTGGCGGCTCAATGAGCGCCACTACGGCGGGCTCACTGGGCTCAACAAACAGGAAACCCGCGATAGGCACGGAGACGAGCAGGTGCATATCTGGCGCCGTAGTTTTGACACCCCGCCCCCACCAATGGAGCCCGGCAGCGAATATGATCCGGGGGCTGACCCTCGCTATGACGGGATCAACGTTCCCTACACTGAGAGCCTCAAGCTCACCATTGCGCGGGTACTGCCCTATTGGCAGAGCGATATTCTTCCCGTGCTTACAAGCGGAGAGACAGTTATTATTTCGGCGCATGGCAACAGCTTGCGCGCGCTGGTCAAACACCTCTCGCAGATCTCGGATGACGATATCACTGGGCTCGAGATCCCCACCGGCCAGCCGATTATCTATGATTTCGATGAGAATATGGTGCCGGGTGAGCGCTATTATCTGAAGGACGCCTAGATGGGTAAAGTTGCTATCGTCATGGGAAGTCAATCCGACTGGCCCACCATGAAGCTTGCCAGCGAAGTGCTGGATGAACTCGAAGTCGAGCATGAGGCGCGCATCGTCTCTGCCCACCGTACCCCTGATCGCATGAGCGCTTTTGCCAAAGGCGCCGAGGGTGAAGGCTTTGACGTGATTATCGCAGGCGCAGGCGGTTCAGCACATTTGCCCGGTATGATTGCGGCAATGACGCATTTGCCGGTCCTGGGCGTGCCGGTGCAGTCCAAGGCGCTGTCGGGAATGGATAGCCTGCTTTCAATCGTCCAAATGCCTGCGGGAGTTCCTGTTGGAACACTTGCGATCGGCGAAGCGGGGGCGAGGAATGCGGCTTTAATGGCGGCGGCAATCCTGGCTCTTGGTGACAAAGAACTATCGGAGCGCCTGCAAGACTGGCGCGCAGCGCGCACCGGAGATGTTGCTGAGGCTCCACAGGGATAAGCTTGTGGAAGCCTAATGCTTTCCATATTGGTTCGAACCACAAGGCAAACAGTCCTCCAGCAGGCACGGGGGCAAACGGGGTAGGACACATTGGCTCTCAAACCAGGCTCGACAATTGGTATTCTCGGCGGTGGCCAGTTGGGGCGTATGCTGGCGCAAGCCGCCTCTCAACTTGGCTATCGCACGATTGGCTTTGCACCTCCGGGTGACAATGTGGCCGCCGATGTTTGCGTTGATTTCTTCGAGAATGGCTGGGGTGACAAGGCGGCGCTCGCTGCGTTTGCATCCCAGTGCGACGTGATCACTTGGGAGTTCGAAAATGTCCCGGTCTCAGCGGTAGAGGCGATCCCCCAAGAACGCGTAATACCAGGCAAGCGCGCCTTGGAAATTGCGCAAGATCGTCTCAATGAAAAGAACTTCGTTGAACAGCTAAGCGGCCAATGCGCTCCTTACGTAAGGGTCAACAGCGAAGACGACTTGACCCGCGCGGCCAATTCTGTGGGTGCACCTGGTATCCTCAAGACCGCGCGCGATGGCTATGACGGGAAGGGCCAATGGCGCATCGCATCAGCCCATGAAGCAGAAGGCGTGCGCTTTCCAGGCCGGACCTGTATTTATGAGGGTTTGGTGGATTTCGAAAAAGAGTTCTCGATCATTCTTGTCCGCGGACAAGATGGCACAATCCGATTTTGGGATTCAAGCGCCAACACTCATCAGGGAGGCATGCTGGTGCGATCTGCTCTGCCAGCTGGAGCTTTAGTCGAAGCGCAAGTCGAAGAGGCCCGCGAGATTGCGCGGAAAACTGCCAACGCGCTTGGCTATGTTGGCGTGTTAACGCTCGAGTTCTTTGCAACCCGGCAAGGCCCGGTGTTCAATGAAATGGCACCAAGGGTCCACAACTCCGGGCACTGGACGATTGAGGGTGCCGCGACCAGCCAGTTCGAAAATCACATCCGTGCAATTTGCGGTCTGCCTTTAGGCGGGACTGAGACGCGCTTTGCAGAGATTGAGATGCGCAATATTGTTGGGGAGGATGCCCTAACCGCGCATCACATCCTTGCCGAAGAAGGAGAGCCGCATCTTCACCTGTACGGCAAACGCGAGGCGCGTGACGGACGCAAGATGGGGCATGTCACTCGCGTCTCGCACAAGGTTGCGTGACCTTCATGATATCTCATGAGATCTTTCTTATCTATGCACGCGCGGCCAATGGCACGATCGGCTTTGAAAACCGCTTGCCATGGCACCTCCCAAGGGATTTCAAGCGCTTCAAAGCCATGACTATGGGCAAGCCAATGATTATGGGGCGTAAAACCTTCGAGAGTCTGCCCGGCTTGCTTCCCGGTCGCCGGCATATCGTGCTTACCCGCCATGACGAATGGACCAGCGAAGGTGCGGAGGTTGTGCATGGGGTTGAAGAAGCGCTCGACCTGGCGCGCGATGGCAATGAGACGAGGGAAATCGCGGTGGTCGGCGGCTCGGCCATTTACGACGTCTTCCGTCCACTTGCTGACCGCATTGAGGTGACCGAAATCCACGCCGAATATCGAGGCGATGTTTTTATGAAACCGCTCGGACCTGAATGGACCGAGGCGGCGCGCGAAGACCATGCGGCCGAGGGTGAGAGGCCCGCCTTCTCCTTCATCACCTATAAGCGCGTCGAGGCAGCAGGTTAGTGCGCTGGCTCGATCACCGCGAGCCGGTAACAGATGCGTTACGTGGCGCGATTATTGCTCTCGGCAATTTCGATGGATTCCATCGTGGGCACCAAGCGGTCGCTGGCGAGGCAATCCAATGGGCGCATGACGAGGGTCGCCCATCGATCATCGCCACCTTTGATCCGCATCCGGTGCGCTTTTTCAAGCCCGATACGCCGCCCTTTCGCCTGACCACTCTGGAGCAGCGCCAGGAGCTTTATCTCGCAGCAGGCGCCACTGCGATGTTGGTGTTTCACTTTGATGCTGAGCTTTCGAGCACCAGCGCCGAAGACTTCATCACAGAAATCCTAATCAAGCGCTTTGGTGCGCATGGCGTGGTGACCGGAGGCGACTTCAGCTTTGGCAAGCGGGCGCTCGGCAATGTGGAACTGCTGCGTAGCTTTGGCGGCCAGCATGGCCTCCATTCGCGCGTAGTGGAGGCGGTCGAAGAGGATGGCGTGATTTCCTCCAGCCGCGTGCGCGAGGCTCTGCGTACGGGCGATCCGCAGACCGCCGTGCAGCTCCTCACCCGGCCCTTCGCGATCCGGGGCATTGTCGAGCATGGCGATAAGAATGGCCGCCAGCTGGGCTACCCCACCGCCAATCTCGCTATCGATAAATATCTGCGCCCCAAATATGGTGTTTATGCAGTGACAGGCACGATCCTTTCGACCGGCGAGCAGCTTAAAGGCGCAGCCAATCTCGGCATAAGGCCGAATTTCGACCCGCCCAAAGAGCTACTCGAACCGCACTTTTTCGACTTCTCCGGCGACCTCTACGGACAGGAAATCGAAGTCGCTTTTCATCACTTCCTGCGCGATGAGGCTAAGTTTAAGGCACTCGAAGAATTGCAGGTGCAGATGGAGAAGGATTGCGAGGAAGCGCGAAGGCTTCTAAGCGCCCTCGCATAATGAGCACCGACAACGCCAAACGCGCCAAAGAAACTAGGGATTATAAAGACACCGTCTTCCTGCCGAAGACGCACTTCCCGATGAAAGCCGGCCTGCCGCAGAAGGAGCCGGGCATTGCGGCGCGCTGGCGCGAGATTGGGCTTTATGAAAAACTACGCGAGGCAAGGCGCGGCCGCGAAAAGTTCATCCTCCACGATGGCCCCCCATACGCCAATGGCGATATGCATATCGGCCATGCGCTGAACCATATCCTCAAAGACATGGTTTGCCGCACGCAGAACCTGATGGGCAAAGATGCGCCTTATGTGCCCGGCTGGGATTGCCACGGCCTGCCGATTGAGTGGAAGGTCGAAGAGCAATATCGCAAGAAAAAGAAGAACAAGGACGAGGTTCCCGCAAAGGAATTTCGCGCCGAATGCCGCGCCTATGCGCAAAAATGGGTCGATACCCAGCGCGAGCAGCTCAAGCGCCTTGGCATTATGGGTGATTGGGACAATCCCTACCTCACCATGGACTTTCAGGCCGAGGCGACAATTGTTGCCGAGCTTTGCAAGTTTGCCGAGGCTGGCAACCTCTATCGCGGGTCAAAGCCGGTGATGTGGTCGCCGGTTGAGAAGACCGCTCTGGCTGAGGCTGAGGTCGAGTATGAGGACCTAACCGATAGCCCGCAGATCGATGTGGCGTTTGAGATCACGGAAAGCCCGATTGAGGAGCTCGTCGGCGCACATGCGGTGATCTGGACGACGACGCCTTGGACGATCCCGGTGAACCAAGCTTTGGCCTATGGGGCTGATGTTGAATACTATCTGCTCACAGCTGCACCGAACGATCTTTCACTAGAAGATATGTCTGTTGAGGAGCGACAGGCTGCCTCGGTCAACTTATTGGTGGCTGCTGACCTTGTGCCCGCTTTTGTCGAACGCACAGGTTTGATTTGTGCTGTGGCTGGTAAGCTGCCGGGTTCAGCTCTGGCAGGCACAAAAGCCCGCCACCCGATGCACCATCTCGGTGGGTTTTACGCCACACCACGCCCGTTCCTAGAAGGCGATTTCGTCACCACCGAGAGCGGGACCGGCCTCGTCCATATGGCGCCTGACCATGGTGAGGACGACTTTGACCTGTGCAAAGCCAATGGCCTCAACCCGCAATTCGCGGTGATGGACGATGGCCGTTATCGCGACGATTGGCTGTGGCTGGGCGCTGATGACAAGGACGACGAGGGCAAAGAGCGCCGCCGCAGCGTCATCAACAAGCCCTTCAACTCGCCCGAAGGTCCGATCTGTTCAGACCTGCGCGAAGTGGGCGCACTGCTCAGCGCTAGCGCCGACTACGCGCACTCCTACCCGCACTCATGGCGCTCCAAAGCCAAGGTGATCTACCGCTGCACGCCGCAATGGTTTGTGCCGATGGATAAAGAGCTGGAGCCCGTCCCCGGTGCCAAGCCCTCAGCGCTCCACGAAATGAGCCTTGAGGATATCGAG
>JBCDKX010000211.1:0-5685 GCA_038746055.1 Pseudomonadota bacterium | reverse complement strand
GCCCATAGCTGCACAATATTCGATTGCCGGGACCACGCGCTCGATCTCGTCGCCTTCAAATGTCGCGACACTCCCGGGACGTGTGCTTTCTCCGCCAATGTCGATGATCGACGCACCCGCTTCCAACATCGCAGCAGCATGGGCACGGCCTGCATCGGGCTTTTCCAACCATTCTCCGCCGTCGCTAAAGCTGTCAGGCGTTACATTGAGCACGCCCATAACCTGTGGCTGATCCAGCCGAATGGTGCGCTCACCCAGTTGCAACGGCGCATGGACCTTTTGCAGGTTGGTCCATTGTATCTGCGCTTCGCGTTCGAGCATGCCGTCGACTTCTGACAGAGCTTCTTCCGCTTCAGCCACGCCAAAGACCCGGCGATGGGTGACCTTGCTGCCATCCAGCCCCTCTTCGCGCACCATAAGCGCAAATCGACTGGCATAGACCATCGTTCCCGCAAGCCGGATTGCGCCAGGGCCTCCACTGGTGGATTCAAACTGCGGGCCCAAAGCAAGACCGACGGGCTGAAGATAAATGCTAGCGGTCATAAAAAGTCAGATTTCGTCCTGTTTGACACACATGACACACTGTCTAGGAGCAAAAAGTCTTCGGGCCCTTAAAAGCACCTACACGGAGCGTCTGTTGTGCGGTTCATTTGGTGCATCGCCAAAGATACTAGCAAGGAGATGCGCTGTAGGACAGTCGCGAGCCTGCGTTACCCCCTACCCACGATCAAAACAGGGCCGCACATCGCTGCACGGCCCTGTCCTTGTTAGAAGAGATCAACTTCTATCCGCCAAAGCGCACGCGCACCCCGGCAGTGATCAGCGATTGCTGGCTTTCAACGCCCAAGGTTGCGGGCAGCAGGGTGAGCGGGATGTCAGCATCTTCGGTCGTATCACGGTAAGTGTACTGACCAAACAGCTCCACCGTGTCCGTGACTGCGTAGCTCGCGCCAGCCATCAACTGATAGGCAAAGACGCCATCGTCGTCATCACCCACGACAACGCCAGAGGGTTGATAATCGACATCGACCCACTGATAGCCAATGCCACCGCCAATGTAGGGGCTGAACGCGCTGCCAGTCTGGATATCATAATAGACATTACCGAACAGGCCAAAATTGGTGACATCACCCTGCCCATCGGCAAGGACATCACCAACAGTTGGGTTGGCCGCACTGGCAGCGCCGCGGGTCAGCACCGCTGAATCAACGCCATCAATGTTAGCGCCGCCAACCAGTAGCTCGCTGTGACTGTCCACGTCATATTCTGTGTACGCCGCTTCCAGTTCCAGGCGGAAGCCGTTTTCAAAAGCATACCCGGCCTGACCGCTGATGGTGTAGCCAGTGTCAAAGTCAGTTTCCCAGCCCACCGTGGTATCGGCCGGGATCGATCCAAAATCGTCAGTTTCGGGGACAGCGGTATCAAATGCCCCGGAATTGGAGCTATCACCCGGCAGTGCAACACCGCCGCTTAGCCCGATATAGGGGCCAGCCTTGCTATCGTCTTGCGCCGCTGCGGGGACAGCGATGAGAACGGCCAATAGGGCCGGCGCGAAGGTGAGTTTTGAATGGTATTTCATGAGTACCTCTTCTTTAATGCCCGCGCGCGAAAAACTAGGGGATGCGAGCGGGTCGCGCGCATCTACGAAGAGGTTGCCTGAACAGATGCCAACAGGATCGGCAAGCCGTGCAAGGCAAGCGACTATGGATCTCAGTTTTCGACGAACTGCCTTTGGGAAAGGACGTCAGTCTTCATTCGCCAGCCGATAAAGCTCGCGCGCGGCATCCACTGGCTTCATTTCGCCGCCATTTTCATAGTACCAGAAGGTCCAGCCATTGCAGCTGGGTGCGCCTTGCAGTTCCTTGCCAAGGCCATGGATCGAGCCCATCTGACCATTGCAGTCGAGCGAGCCGTCTGCACGCACAGTCGCGAACCAACGGCGTTTTTTATCAAACACTTGCGAACCAGGCGGGATCAGCCCGCTTTCCACCACAGCCCCAAAAGCGACACGCGGAGCAGCTTTCTTAGACTGCATGGTGGTCAGTGCGCTTTCATCAAGCGGCAGCTCTTTTTCGATCCGTTTGAGCGCGGCCTTGCGATAATTGCTCTCGCGCTCGCACCCAATCCATTCGCGGCCCAAACGCTTGGCAACAGCACCGGTCGTGCCGGTACCAAAGAACGGATCAAGCACCACATCGCCGCGCTCGGTCGTTGCCAGCAGCACACGGTAAAGCAGACTCTCCGGTTTCTGCGTTGGGTGAACCTTGGAGCCGTTTTCTTTAAGGCGTTCATTGCCTGAACAAATCGGCAGCACCCAATCGGAGCGCATTTGTAGCTCGTCATTGAGTGTCTTCATCGCGCGATAATTAAAGTGATAGCGCGCCTTTTCGCCTTGGCTCGCCCAGATCAGCGTCTCATGCGCATTGGTAAAGCGGGTGCCTTTGAAATTGGGCATCGGATTGGTCTTGCGCCAGACGATATCGTTGAGGATCCAGAAGCCAATATCCTGCAAAGTCGCGCCAACGCGGTAGATATTGTGGTAGCTGCCGATTACCCACAAAGAACCATCCGGCTTGAGAATACGCCTCGCTTCTTGCAACCAAGACTTTGTAAATTCGTCATAAGCGCGGAAGCTATCGAACTGGTCCCAATGATCGGTGACCGCATCAACTTCAGAGCCATCGGGGCGATTGAGATCGCCACCCAATTGCAAATTGTAGGGAGGATCAGCGAAGACGCAGTCAATCGAATTATCGGGCAAAGAGCGCATGGCTTCGATGCAATCGCCATCAAGGATTTGGCCGAGCGGCAGGAGCGCGCGCACGTCTTGCGCAGCGGTTTTAGTGCCGCGCTTGGTTCGTTGCTCGGTTGTTTCCATCACGCCCATAATCTGCCCCGAAAGTCATTATTACCATACTTATCCACAGGGGATGAGTCCTCTTGGAGTCCGCGTCAAGCGCTTAGTTTCTGAGGCTTTATGGTTAACGCTTAGTAAACGACCCTAAGTGAGGCACGGAACAAAACCGGGCCCTACTACATGTTGAGTCCGCGCCTAAAGACAGGACTCCAGATACTGGGGGTGTTGCGCTGAGGACTCGATTGCAATCAAGATATCTCCCGAATTGACAAATTCACCAAACGGTATCGCTCTTTGGCAGCAAAATGATTTTGCGCGGATTCCCAATCAGCAGATCGGGCTCTTGCAAATGGATACAGGCAATTCGGCTACTCAGATCCTTGCATCTTTGCTGGTTATGCCACCCGAACACCACCACCGCGCTCAGACATATAACTAACGCCAAAAGGCAACGATCAAAAACGCGCGATTGCCCAGATTCTTTGCGCAGCTCTGCTCAATTGTAAACTCAGGCAAACACCAGGACAACGTTCGCCACAAACGCCGCCAACAGAACTGCGCCGAGCGTGCGGCCAATGCTCCTCGCAAACCACAAGAGCGCCAGCAGCGCCATTGCGCTGCCGGTCAGGAGAGCCATTTGCAAGCCGGCCAACTCCGCAGGGAGCGCCACCGGGGCAATGCTCATAGTGGTACCACCGATCAGAAGAATGTTGTAGATATTCGAGCCCACCACATTGCCGAGGGCCAGCGCTGACTTCCCGCGCAGCGCCGCTGCGATTGAGGCGGCAAGTTCAGGAAGCGAGGTGCCCACCGCAACCACTGTGAGCCCAATGACCGTCTCAGGCACGTTAAAGATAGTAGCAAGCGAAATGGCTCCGGTCACAAGCGCATCCCCACCCAGCACTAATATGCCTAGCCCAGCGGCGAAGAGAACCCCTGCAAGCAGTCCGTTCTGTGGGCCGTCCTCACCCTCTCCCTCAGGCGATGCGCCCGGATTGCGATACCGCCAGACGATGTAGACGAGGATACCCAGCAACAGCGCAAAGCCGATCCAGCGCGCGCCATAACCAGACAAGGCAAGCCCCCACAAAAGTACTGTCGCGACTAAAGCAATCACTGCGTCCCGGCGCCCGCTGCCGGTGATCACAATCGGTGCGACCAAGGCCGAAACACCCAGAATAAGCAAGGTGTTGGCCAGGTTGGACCCGACGATGTTGCCCCAGGCGATCTCAGGTGATCCCGCCAGGCTGGCCTGAACGCTGGCGACCATTTCCGGCATGCTCGTTGCAAAGCCAACAATAACAAGACCAGTGAATAGGGTTGAGACTCCCAGCTTTTGTGCGATCCCGACAGCGCCGCGCACAAGGAGTTCGCCACCAATCGCCAGACCCGCAAGGCCCGCCAGACTTAAAAGTATCGCTTGCAACATGGGCTACGCGCCTAAAGCCTTAAATCGCTAAAGCAAGCGCGCTTGAGCGACCGGTGCAAAACTCTGGCGATGAAGCGGCGTCGGGCCGTGCACACCCAGAGCTTCCAGATGTTCGCGCGTCGGATAACCCTTATTGCGCTCCCAGCCATACTGCGGATATGCGCGAGCTGCCTTGACAATGATTCGGTCGCGCCACTCCTTCGCGATTATCGAAGCTGCACCGATCACCGTCTCTTTTGCATCCCCTTTGACAATCGCGCGGGCGGGCCAGCGCCACTTGCCGCAACGGCGCTCCGGCGTTTGATTGCCGTCGATGAGGACTATCTGTGGTGGCTCGTCCAGCTGCGCCACCAAATCACCCACACAGCGGGTCATCGCCTCCATCGTTGCACCAAAAATATTGAGCCTATCGATTTCTTCGGGTTCCACCACGGCAACCGCCCAGAGGCATGCAGCGCGCAGCTCCTCGTCGAGCCGAGCGCGGCGTTTGGCCGATAATTTCTTGGAATCCGCGACACCTGCCGGTATCTGCTGTCCCAGAACAACCGCTGCGGCCACGACCGGCCCTGCTAACGGTCCCCGACCTGCCTCATCCACCCCGATCACTATGGGGCTGGCATTTATTTGCAAATCAGGAGTTGCCTGAGACATGAATACTCTTTCCAAGCTGACAATTGCATCCTCCCTTTCTGCGCTTGCTCTCGCAAGCTGCGCCAATGCTGAAAGTGGGGAAAGTTCAGCAGCCGAAGCCGCTGCGGCTGGCCTGACCATCACCGAAATGGGCGAATTTGAACGGCCTTGGGCGATCGAGTTCGCGCCGGGAACCGATATGCTGTTCGTCACGGAGAAAGAAGGCGTTCTCAAAGTAATGGATACCGCCGCAGGCACCGCTGCCACGGTTTCGGGCACGCCAGAAGTCGCCTTTGGTGGTCAGGGGGGCTTTGGCGATATCGCATTTTTGCCCAGCGAAACATCAAGCAGTATCGATGGCCGTACGATTTATCTGAGCTGGGCCGAAATGGGCGAGGATGACGAAACACGTGGAGCTGTTGTTGGCAAAGGCACCCTCGCTTGCCCGACCATGCAAGCATGCGCGCTCGAAGGCCTCGAAGTTATCTGGAGACAAGCGCCTAAAGTAACGGGCCGCGGGCACTATTCGCACCGCATCGCTTTCTCGCCTGACGAGAGCCACATGTATATTGCGAGCGGGGACCGCCAGAAGCTGACCCCTTCACAAGACAACACCAATACGCTCGGCACAATCGTACGTCTCAACCTTGATGGCACACCGGCCGAAGGCAATCCCTTTGCCGATCAAGGCGGAGTGACTGCTGAAATATGGTCCTATGGTCACCGCAATATCCTCGGGATGGACTGGGATGCTGAAGGTCGCCTGTGG
>JBCDKX010000210.1:0-5716 GCA_038746055.1 Pseudomonadota bacterium | reverse complement strand
GTAATTCAACCGGTTGGACTCTTCGGTGATGAGGCTCGAGCACTGTCGACCACCTGAAGACTGGCCGTAGCGGGACTTGTCGTTGGATAGCACTGTTATGAATGTCAGCCTTTTTGTCACGTTTCGGCCCAAAGCAGACCTCCACTTGATGATCGAAATGCTGCAATGCAGCCCTTCTTTCTGGACATTGGGTTCGCAATGCAGGGATCTATCTCACGATTTCATGGTTTTGTTCCACGCGAGTCCGAGTAACATAGAGCCACTCGAGCAAAGAAAGTGGATAAGTGAATGCCCGCGAGCCCCGAGGCAACAGGCGGCGTCGGCTACACCTTTGAAGATTCAGTAGTGGCGTCATATTTGACCAGCCTCCTTGTTGAAGGTGGTGCGCGGGGAATCTCTGAAGCGATTACTGACGGCGTCTTTCTCCAGCGCGCGGCGCTTGGTGAGCCACTAGACGATATAATTGTGGAGGCGTCGGATCGATACGGCCAACCTGCCAAATTGGCTCTGCAAGTGAAGCAAAGCCCAACGCTGAGTTCTGCTGAAACTAATGCCGACTTTCGAGACGTCGTTTCGGCTACCTGGCGAGAATTCAAGAAAGACGGCTTCAGGATGGGGCGGGACCGTGTTGGCTTAGCTGCTGCTAACATCGCACAGTCCACACTCCGGGCAGCCCGATCTACGCTTGAATGGGCTCGTACATCCAAGTCGGCAGACGACTTTTTTAGGCGGCTAGAAACCGAGAATTTCGCAAGCGACGCACAAAGAAGGTTCGTGAGCGATGTCCAAGCTCTGCTCCCAGCAGAGGCGCAAGGTGAGGACAATTCGTGGCAGTTTCTAAGACATTTTGTCATCCTCGTCTTTGACACGCTTTCAGAAGGAGCGTCAGGTTCATTCGAGGCAATTGAACGTCTGCGGAATGCGCTACCAACTGGAGAGCGTCATCGTGCCGAAGAGCTTTGGGTACGACTTTCCCAGATATCACGGCAAGCGTCGGGCGCAGCAGGTAGCTTTTCAAGGGCATCATTGGTTGAACAGCTTTCGGGAGTGTTTGATCTCTCTTCTCTTCCAAGCATGCGCAGCGATCTCGTTAAGGTAGCAGAAGAAACAAGACACGCTCTTCAAGGTATCCGAATGGATATCTCTGGGCTGATCATCCCGCGGAACAGTATTCTCGGTAAGATTAACGACATTGCTGATGGCAAGCGATTTATCCAATTGGCGGGCGAGGCCGGTTCGGGAAAGTCGGCAGTGTTACGTGCGCTGGCCGAAGAGCACACCCGGCATGGTTTCGCTCTTGTTCTGACCGATAAGCGTCTCGTCGGCCCCGGCTGGCCCTCACTCGCCACGCACCTGCGCCTAGAAACGGAGCGGCTTGCTGATCTACTTTTTGAGCTAGCCACGCAAGGAAAGCCAACTCTCTTCATCGACGGGATAGATCGCTTAGGCAACGAGGCCCGTCAGACAATTACAGACATCGTGACTACTCTTCTTGACGACCCGAGGCTCGCGGACTGGCGCGTTGTGGCATCTACCCGGTCGTCACACCTCGAAGACTTGAGGATATGGCTTCCTCCTCGACTCATTGAGGAGAGCCAAGCACATATCGTTGAGATCGATGGATTTGATGATATTGAGGCTGGCATCCTTGCCGAGCGGTTTCCAGCGATGCACGAAGTTCTGTTCGCCGAGGGTCAAGAGAAGGAATTTGCAAGGCGCCCTTTCTTTGCTCAGGTGTTGGCTCAGCGTTCAGTGAGCACTGATGGAGCACCGGGCAAGTTTTCCGAGATTTCACTAGCGCAGGTTTGGCTAGAAGGACCGCAGGGTCTACATGATAAAGCCTCTTCGATTGAACGCCGCCGAGCGATGGGTGGGCTAGCCGCGAGATGTGCTCAATCAACGAATAGAAGCGGCGCAGTAGAAGGCATTTCCGCTCAGACTCTAACGGTACTTGTACAAGAACGAGCGATAGCTGAAGTTGCGGGTAGCGGACGATATTCCTTTACCCACGACATTTTTCTTGAATGGGCAATGTTCGGATTGTGTCGCCAAAATGGTCCGGATTGGCCGGGCACCCTCGCGGCTGCTGGCGACAGGCCCGGACTGATCCGGGTGGTAGAGCTACTATCACAGTTTGAATTCGAGTCCGAAGACACCTGGACTGAAACGCAATTGGCACTGGAGCAACAGGAAGCATGGCGTCATTGGAGCAGGGTTTGGCTCCTTGCCCCATTTGCCTCGCCAGCGTTCTTTGATCGCAAAGATGCGATTTCGGCTTTTTTGAGCGAAGACCACCGTCTCATCCGGCTCCTTTCTTCTTTCCGAGCACATAAGACTATCGAAAACCTTCTAGTCGTCCATGGCGCGTTCGAACTCGGCGAGAAAACTAAATTCGAAGAATTCAGAATAGCTGATTTTTTGTCATGGCCCCGTCCCGTTCGAAACTGGAGGCGGCTTCTAATCTGGCTACTTTCTCTAGATTGGAATGAGGAAACAATCGAGGACATAGTCGACACGTTCGATGTCTGGCTTAACCTGTTCCAAGATTATCCCGACAGGATCAAAGATCGTTTTGCTCAAAGAACCGATCAAATTCTGACTGAGTGGGATGATTATGACTATTGGGACCGGACCAAAAAGACCAGACCGTTGGGGTTTCATAAGGACGGTTTCGGCGGCAAACTTCGACAGGCTTTCCTAAGGTCCTCGCTCACCAACACGGACCTACTAAGTCGGAGGCTTCAAGTGTGGACGAGCGAACGGATTGACGACAAGGTCCAATCCAGAGTCTTTGAATGGAGCGTGCGTCTTGCCAGTGTTGTCCCTGAAGCCCTAGCTGACTTTTCCTTCCAGGCGTTCATCGACCCGCTACCATCAGAGTCAGCCGAGAGGTCGCTGGGGCAGATGATCGGTTGGTCGCCCCATATGAATGATTGGAATTCTCCGGGCATTAGCAACTATTCGCGCCACTGCCATCCAGCTTCTCCTATTCAACAACCATTCGCAGCCCTTTTCGAGCACGCACCTCAGGAAGGTCTTCGTTTAGTTCGCAGGCTGCTTAGCCGGACCGTTGTCGCGTGGAGAGAGTTACCCCAATACGACTATCGCAACCGCGAAATTCCAATCCCATTCAGCGTGGATTTCCCCTGGGGAACTCAAACGTTCTGGGGCGACCGCAGGATTTATGGTTGGTATCGAGGCCTGTTTTCTTGCGACATCCTCCAGTCGGCACTTATGGCGCTGGAAAACTGGGCGTTCTCCGAGCTTGAAGCCGGACGGAACGTTGATGAGATCGTACGGGAGCTTGTTACAGGACACGAAAGCGTGGCCACGCTGGGCATCGCATTGGGAGTCTTGTTGGACAAGGACGCGTTGTCGCCTGCGGCAGCCGCTCTCGTAGGCTGCCAGCACATCTGGGCCATGGACGAGTACCGCTGGCAACACGATGTCCAAGGCCTTCACTCAAATGAAATCGGAGCCAGCTTCGGCTTGTCTATCGATAGAACCCATCTTGAAGCACTAAAACGCCTCAATTCGCGGCCTTCCCGGAAAAAGAACATCGAGTGGCTGGCGAAGGTATTTGTCCTCACGGCGAACGACCAGCGCGAAAAAATAGTCGAACAGCTCTCTGACTTTCCCGCGGAGTTGCCCTTCACCCACGAAGGTCAAGACCAAGATGACAATTTGATTAAGTACTATCGGAAGCAAGCGGAGGAATGGGCGGCAATTGCTGACCTTTCGAACTATGCGCAGGTAGAGACCGAAGATGGGAGAGTTGGCGTCGCATTGCAACCATCGGACGAACGAGTTCAACAAGCGGAAGAAGCAGGTGAGCGCTTAGCCCATTGGAACGAAGGCTTTCAGTTGCTGAAACGAGCTGAGGCTTGGTTCGAAAGCGGCGTGATTGATGAGCAGTCGCGAGATGAGATTGTGGCGCTCGCACGCGAGGTCGATAACGAAGACCTATTCAAATCTGGCTTCGATGCCGGAGACCCCGGCAGCCGCCGCGCTGGCGGAGTCGCAGCCGTGTCAGCAGCGATCCTGAGTTTGAAGCCCGATCTTCCACATGATCAAGTGAAATGGGCCGAAAGCGTTGCATTTCGCGCCGCCAGCACTGTTCCGGCAAACGATGAGTTTTTTCACGCTGATGCTCCTGCCGACGACAGACCCGAAAAATTTGCATCAAAGGGATTGGGGGCGATAGTCAAAAATGGCGGACCATTAGCACGTTCAGCACAGGAAGAACTGGTTCGGTTGTGCTTTCATCCCTACACCGGCGTGCAGTTGGCTGCGTTGTCAAATGCCGCTTCATGTTGGCGAGAACACAAAGGCTTCGCTGACAAGTGCACGGCACTCGCATTCAAGCTGACGACTCTCGAATTGGATCGTGGTTCACCTGATTGGTACCGACGACGCGATGAGAGAGAAAACAGTCTGGCGTCCGAAAAACAACGGCTGCTTGAGGCAACTATACGAGCTCTAGCTTCTGGCGAAGGGAAAGGGCTGTCTGAGACGTATGCCGAAATCGATCCAGAACACTTAGATCAATGGCGGGTCAAGGACTTCGCGGCGATGTTGTCGATCATCCCCAAAGACAGGTTTAACGAAGATGATGTTTTTCGTGACGACCTAACAGCGCTTCTGCATAGCTTCGTTGAAAAGCTTACTGCGGCAATTGGTGCAGCTGACGAAGCCGAGCACCGTTCAGGCTCAAGGCTAAGTCTGGAATTTTCTAGTTGCATTTGGGACGTGGCAACGCTTTGCGAGAATTTGCCCATTGAAAATGTTCGTAGTGCAATCGTACCATTGTTGTCTCAGTTGCCCCATGAGCCGAGGAGCGAAGTTCTCTCGACTTTCGCAAATGCGTACTCCTGCATGAGACTTCTCGATGCACCGAAAGTTCCAGCAGGCATTGCTGGCGTTTTCCTCGACATCTTTGATGCAGTCGCAGATGATCCTGATTGGAAGCGTCCGGAGTGGCGGGAGGACTATGGTCTTCCTGATCAACTTCACAAATTGGTTCGTATCGCAATGGGGGCAAATTGGGATCGGCCAGCAATGGGTGCGGCCCGCTTCGCTAACAATGATTGGTCTGATGCAAAGCTACTGGACCCACTGATCGATTGGATGCTCCAACGATTTGGGCACCTGCCTCAGGTCATGCAAGCATTCTTGCTCCATGTTGAAAGATCCTTCGATCATCGCAGAAGCGATTTCCTTGCTTCTAGGTTGGGAGGCATCGCGCCTGCCGTATGGCAGTCTAGGGGGTTTTGGTCCGGGGGGAGAACTGCACAGCTTGCCGGTCTGCTTCAGACTTTTGCCGAACGAGACGCGCCATTGCAGCCTGATGTCCACGTGCAGTTTTTAGAAATTCTCGATCACTTGATTGAACTTGGGGATCGTCGCGCAGCAGCACTTCAAATGAGCTCGCTGTTTGACCTGCCACGTTTCAGTAATCCGCCGCAGGTTGCACAAATCGAAACTTCGCAGTGAGGCCACATCACAACTTCGCGTCGAAGGTCCGCTTTCGAGGTCAAGGCTTTGCCCGTTTGCATCCGCAGAGAAAGTCCGCTTCCCGCCCATAGTATCGATATTCGACTGGACTTCTTGGCGCTCCAGAGCGGTAGTGTCCGTGTCGCATGTGCCCGGGATTTCCGGGCTCCGCTCAGTACAGGGCGAGGGATTGGTCTTTGCCTGCAGAGTGGAGAAACACCAT
>JBCDKX010000209.1:0-5751 GCA_038746055.1 Pseudomonadota bacterium | reverse complement strand
TGCAAAAGCACTGCCAGTGCTGTTCGACCCTTTGAGCGAATGGTGGAACGTAATCAGCCGGAACCGACAGACCGTCTCTTTCCGACCGATCAGAAGAAGATGTTCAATCGTATATTGAATGGGCTTGGGCTTGAAGTTTGACCGAGAAGGAAACCGTCGCACGCTCTACTCGCTACGACATAGCTACATGTCGTTTCGATTGCTTGAAGGCGCAGACATCTACCAGATCGCTAAGAACTGCCGAACCAGTGTCGAGGTGATTGAAAAACACTATGCTGTGCATCTCAAAAACAATCTTGATGCGACTACGATCAATGTGCGCAAGCAACGCACGATCGGCAAGCCAAACTGAAGGATCTTTCAATTCTCAGAATGCGACCGCTTTGAGGTGGTTTGAGTAGCACGCTTACATCTGGAATCTGAGGTGAAGGCGGAGCCAACGTCCCACTGAACGATCAGAGGCCTTTCCTTCCAAAACCAGCTTGAACACTGGCTCTGACTTCTGGCAGGTCGGAAACTGGCAAGCCTTTGGCGCTTTGCGTAGGCGTTTGCGGCGTCGTCGCTGACGCGCGCGGCCTGCCTCCTGCCAGTTCGTTGTTCTGCGCTTTCTCAATCAACGTCATGATATCGTCCGCCTCAAGCGAGAGAGCCTTGTAAGGAACCCGCAGAATACGCTCTTGACCCTCCGCATCGAAACCGAGCAGTTGCACAAATTTGCGCGAACCATACCGCAATGAGAAGTGCTGCTTGAGAAAGTGCTCCTCGCTGTGACTTATTGATGCCACATCATGCCAGCGCATCTTCGTGTTAATGCCAACAAGATCGGTCGATTCCAAGTCGGTCTCGCTCAGCTTGAGGCACACGCTCGGGCTTACTACGTTCAAGAGAAGGACCACTGCCCGAAACGCGAAGAAGAGAGCGAGCACAAACATGAACCCGAACTCGGAAAAAGAAAGGTAGCCAAAACAAAAGGCTGCTAAGCTGCACCAAATTAATTTTGGCATCAAAGCTTCTCGAGAGTAGCGGACGGTGCTGGGGGCAAGCGCATAGCTGGGAGCACAGTGGCTTTGACCTGAGAGGTCCTCTCGCGGCAGCTGGGTTGCCGATGGCATCTGGGCGTTGGCGGGGGCGGGTTTCTTAGCCATGGCTCGGCCGAGCTGCTTTTCGCGTCCCGCTTCACGCTTACGTTTGAACCGGTTGGCCAAGACGTAGAGCGCAACACCGCCGATGATGATGCGGACTATACCCCCGGCTATATCCCCGCCAAGCAGGATAAAGGGTCCATGCCAAAGGCCGATGAATACAGCTGGGAAAAGCACTAGAGTGATCAGCGTGTCTGCGATACCACCGCTAATCGCAGACCCGATCTCGCCAGCTTCGCTCGCGGCCTTGCGAGCCGCTTTCGCAGCCGGTTTTTGATCGAATTCAGACTGATTTGGTTTGCGGATAGTAGCCACGCTGCCTTACCTTTTGAAGCCAGAATCTTGGTAAAAAGCCCTCGCCCGAACGCTGCGCCTCAATTGAAATGATTGAGCACAGCGTTCAGGCGCCTTTAAAAAGGGCTGCCAACGTTAGGCGGCCTTGGAGTTCTTTGCTTTTAGCGCGGCAAGCCGGTCTGAGACTTCGCTGCGGCGCGACATGGTGTCGATCTCGGCAACCTGATTGATTGCTTCCACATCGCTGCGGGAGAAACCAACGCCGCCTTCGCTTGACATGGCGCGGTCAAAAGCCGCTTCGGCTTTTTCCATCTTGCGCTCGATCTCAACGGAGGCAGAAACGCCGTCAATGCCGCCTGCGTTTACTTCGGTGCGGGCGACCTGGAAGGCTGCCAATGCCTCTTCCATCTCACGCTTACGAGCATTCAGAGCGGCGAGGCTTTCTTCTAGCTTGTCTTCTTCGACCTTTGCGAGGTCTTGAACAGACTGCAGTTTCTGGATCTGCTCTTCGAGGTCGACTTGACGCGTCAGAGCCCCTTCAGCCAGATCCTCACGACCTTCATTAAGCGCAAACTCAGCCTTAGTGGTCATTGCCTCAGCGCGCTCCGCGATCTTCTGCTGCTGACGTGCAGCTTGAAGACGCCGTGTCATCGCATCTTGCTGGTCGCGACGCACAATATCGACAGCGCGGTCAACTTCACGAATTGCTTCGCGCATAACACTGTCGTTGTTTGCGCGCTCCATGGCGTCAACTTGATCTTCAAGACGACCAGAAACCACTCGGCGAACGCGTGCAAAAATACTCTCGGCCATAAAAACCCTCCTTAATTCACCATAACGTTTACAATAACCCTCTTAAATAAAAGTATAGAAACGCTGCATTCTCTTGAAGGCTAAAACTGTTTGTTAGCCTTTCAGCCGTAATGCCGCCTCCATTAACTAGGAGGAATACATGCTAGGTGTAGTCGTTGGATTCATCGTTGCCTTTGTCCTGCTTGGGGCTGGTGTGGCTGGGTTTGTGTACTGGAAATGGATCTCCTCGAACAATCTCATCGCCGCTCTTGATGCGCGCTGCGATACCGCTTTTGCGGACATCGACGTACACCTGAAGCATCGCCATGATCTGATTCCACGTCTGGTTGAGCTTCTTCGTAATCAGACCGGTTATGAAAAGGACATGGTGCTTTCAGTTGCCAATGCGCGCACCGAAGCATTGCGCGCGACCAGCAACTCAATTCGGCTTGAGGCTGAAAAGAAGCTGAGTGCGCAGGTGGTCAATCTGATCTCCAATCTGGAGAAAAACCCAGAATTGCGCTCGCTTCCTGACTACCGCAATCTGCGCGAAGAAATCACCGGCTGCGATAACCGTATCACCGCCGCGCGCCGGTTCTACAACCTTGCGATTGAGGAATATAATATGGCGCTGGGCCAATGGCCGACGCGTTCAATCGCCGCCAAGCGCAGTCTTTCAAAACGCCAGCCATTTGACCTAGGCTTTGATCGGGTAGTCATGGATGAGCCCGCTCCACTGGGTCTTTAGTCACAAGCTAAACCGCTAAGCCCGGAGCAGCAAATATGGAGCTGACACCCCATCGACCAACGGGTCTTTTTGGATGGGTTCAGAGCAATAATTTTCGCTCTGCAAGCTACTTCCTGGCCTTCGCGACCGCTGCACAGATACTGGCTGCGACTGTCTTGTTTGTGCCGCTGGCTTTGTTCAATGAAGCCTTTTCGCCGCTTTATGGCCCGCTCGGCTATCTATCGGTCTATGTCCCTATCATACTCATCGGCACACTCGCGATGTTCGCTATGCAGATGCTGCTTTACACCAGCAACGCGCAAAAACAGGCGGGCTTCATCTTTGTCGATGCCAGTGATGAACCGCGGCTTTGCTCAGTTACCGAGCATCTACTGGCTCAAATCGGCATGCCTGCCCCCTTTGTCGCAGTTCTAGAGTCTCCAGCGATGAATGCTTATGCCTGCGGCGTCTCCCAGACGAAATCGATTCTTGTTGTGACCCGCGGCCTGCTTGATGGGTTGAATGATGCAGAGCTTGAAGCGGTGCTCGCCCATGAGCTTACGCACATCAAAAACAATGATATCCGGTTGATGGCCGCCGCCAATATCTGCGTCGCTAATCTTAGGTGGATGCATAAGTGGAACCCCCTGCACTTTCGCAATGCCATCCATGGCGTCATTTGCGTTGGCTTTCCGGTGTTCTTCCCGCTTATGATCCTTGGTGGGCTAATCAGTCAGCTGGCTATTAGGGGCGCCTATGGCTCGCGTCTCATTATCAGCGCGTCGCGAGAGTTTGTGGCGGATGCCGAGGCCGCGCGGATCACCCATAATCCTGCATCTCTCGCCTCCGCCTTGTACAAGGTGCAAGATCGGTATCGCATCAACGGCGCGCGCGATGAAGACGAGGCGATGATGATCGCAGGAGACAGCGAAGGCCCGACCGCGTCTCACCCGCAGATCGATGAACGTGTAAGCGCGCTCGCCCAAACAACGGGATCGATGGTGTTCAATGCGCCCGGTGCACACGAGAGTTCGCGCCGCGAGCGCTTTAGGCGAGAAGCCGCTGGCGGCTCGGAAAAAGGCCAGCGCCAAAGCGTATTTGCTCGTATTGGAGCCGTCACAGGTGAAAACATCTTTGGTCTCACCGCCGTTGCAAAATGGATTCTTCTGGGCGCCTTGGCCTTCTCCCTTGTTTGGCAGGGGACGAGCCTTTTGAACCCTTCTGCAGTGCTGGACAAAATGGATGTGCGCCAGTTCGGGCATTATCTTGGGACGGACACGGTGCATTGCTTGTTTGAACGAGAAGCTAATGCTTGCTTCGAGGCGTATCCAAGAAATTTTAGCCAGTTTGGCGATCAACAGGGTACTTTGCTGGGCTTTTTGACGGATCGCAAAGAAGCGCGGCAAGCCGAGGAGCATTCTTGGCGCGAGAACGAAATTGCCGAAGAAAGCGTAATGATGCGCGACTACACCGGTCAAAGCGGTTTGATGCGCGATTATCAAGCGATGATGGGCCGCGATGGGCGATTGTTCTTCGAGAGAACCAGTAGAGTTGGACCTGGGGTACCTACCGTGCACATCTACGCGGAGCTTCAGCAAGTTGGCTGTTTTGATGAGCATCTAATCCATGGCAAGAATTCAAAGGCCGAATTCTCGACGACAGATCGCGGCGGCGGGGTAGACTTCAGCAAGTATGCGCCAGAACTGACACTTGCAGCGCGCACAGCTTTGAATGGCGGTGACGATGCGCTGATGGACTATGCAAGAACTCGCCGGACGGTCGTGCGTATAGCGTTTGACTTGTTTGGATCCGAAGGGCTGGCTGCAATCCAGCAGACCTTGAAGGCCCAGCTCCACAAGGACGTGGAAGCTAAGCTTGCAATCCGGTTGTTGTCTGACCCTGGTTTTGCGACTGAGGAAGGGAAAATGGGCCGTGCCGAACTGGAAGCACTGGCAACCAAGCCAGCGCGCTATGTGCCTTGTATTGCGCTAAAGAGTGCTCCTGCAAAACCGTCAGAAACCAAGGAAAGCGCTGAGACTTCAGGCCCCATCTTTGGCGACTACAAACCCGAGCGTTGAAGCGGGCAACTAAAGAGAGCGTGATGATCGCAGCAATTCCGAAGTTTGTGATGGATGTTGGAGTAAGAACCTTCTTGGGGTTCTGCAAAGTGCTGTGGGTCTTCCATGCTGTTATGGGCGGGACCGTGTTCATAGTCATCGGGATTGATGGCCTGATAGACGGCTACTGGTTTTCGATCATGTCCCTCATTCTCGGCGCAGTTTTCTTCGCAACGCTGATTCCGCGATTTTCGCAGAGGCTCGGCTCGCTCGAAAAGGGCTTTGCGCTGTTCGTTGTAGTGATCGTCTCTGGCCAAGTGGTTGCGAATTCCGATGAGGCGCAACAAGCTGCCCTCCTACAATGGCTGATTATTGTCGGTGTTGCCGTGCTCACCAATCAGGTGATCAAGCAATTGAAAGAGGGAAACACCTGAGTTATCGCTTTGCGAAGCGTCCGGATGCAACGTCTATGGACATGCCCATAGAAGTGCCTGCACTAGTAGTGGCTGGCAAGTGGTGGAACGACCGAAATTGGGTCGTGAGCGGACAGTCAGCTTTGAGCGATAATCCCTCTTAAGCCGAGGGTCCGCATATGCGCCGTTGAGCTAACCTCCTGTTAGTCAGCTCTTGGGGGTGGAAGCCGAAGTAGTGGTGGGAAGTTTGCTGCCCCCAAAAGCGGGGCAGACTATATCGACGCCTCTTCAATTTACCTTGCAAATTGAGTCCGATACTCCTGCGC
>JBCDKX010000208.1:0-5825 GCA_038746055.1 Pseudomonadota bacterium | reverse complement strand
CCACGCAATCTGCCTGCCGCTTCCTGGTTCTGTCCAAGCACCAGAGTTGCGGAAAAGCTGAACTCCAAACGGCCATTGCTGTCGAGTGTGGGAAAGCCTTCAAGATCAGTGACAAAGTCACGAATGCGGGCATTGCCGCCATTGACATCGCGCATGGAAACCTCATTGGGCAGGTTTACCAGCACCGCCTGAAATGGTGCGCCGGTGATCACAGCGCGACCTGCGAAGGGCATGCCGCCCAGGTCATCGACACTGCCGATCAGGGTTTTCTTGCCGGTTATCGGATCCAGCATGACGCGGCCTTCCCCTTCGCCAAGCAGCACCACACGACCAAAATCCATATCGCTTTCGATTGTGATTTCCAGTTTTTGGCAGTTTTGCTGAGCGAGGTGCGCGAATGGCGAATCCGCGTCTGTTTCTTCGCGACAATGCGGGGGGATATCGCAGTCAGAACAAGCCCCTTGCGCCATAGCCGGTGCCACCAGCAAAGGGGCGGGCGCGCCTGCCAAACCAAGCAGCGCCGCGCCCAGGCTGGTACCAAATCGCAAGGACCTATTGGCGACTTCTCTAAACATGACCGCATTCTAAGTTTACAAGGTTAATGAAAACCTACGTGGCAGTCACAGGGTCCGCGCTACCTTATCTCAACCACTGGTGCCATGCTCCAAGACGATGGGTCTACGCTGCCTAGCCAAAGGTGGCATAGAGGCTGCGGCCATTGGCTTTGAGCCAGCGATCTGCCGCCTTGATATCACCTTCGTAGATATCATCGAGCAGCGCATGAAATGCCGGGCTGTGGTCGAAATGGATGAGATGGGCGACTTCATGCGCGGCCACCGAGCGGCGCACATGATCGGGTGCCTGGACCAGTCGCCAGTTGATGCGGATGCGTTTGGTGCCAGAGACCCCGCCATCCGAGCAGCTGCCCCAGCGCCTTTGCGCGCGCGACAGTCCCACAGGCACCGGATCAAGCGCAGCGGCTGTGGTATAGTGTGCAATATCGCACTCAAACAAAGCCAGCGCCTCTTTCTCAAGCCAGCGCTTGAGGCGCGTCTCGATCCCCTCTGCGGGCCCACCAAGGCTGAGCGCATCGCCTTCGATCACCGGCGTCCTTGGGCGGGACTTGTGCCAATCCACACGCAGCTCACGCCCGCGAAAATGCACGGTACTACCCGGGCCAGGCACGTGGCGCTCAGGCACTTTGGCGTGCTGCTCGGCAAGCCATTCCGCACGCGCATGAGCAAAGGCGATCGCTTCGCCGGAGCGCGCCCACTGCGGCAGAGTGATGCGCACTTCGCTGCCGTCCGGTGCAAGTCGCATGGTTAGGCGCTTGGCGGTTCGGTGGCGTTTGAGCACAATCGGCACGACCACGCCATTGAGCGCAAGCTCGGGTTCAATAGGCGCACGCTTGAGCCAATCGATCATGCTCGCTTGGCCTTACCCTCGGCGGCGCCAATGATGAAGCCCGCGCTGCGTTGGTCCTGCCCGACCATTTTGGGCGGTCCCCAGTCGACAATATGGTGCTCAAGCGGGCCTGCCTCGGCTTCGCTGATCACACGCCCGGCAACCGAGACCCCCGCATGCACCACATCTTTGCGGTCGCCTGTGACAAGGTAGTGCCAATCGGGAAGCTTTCGCCCCTCGGCGCGCCGGCGATAGGCGCAGGTCGAGGGGAGCCATGGCACATCCTCAACGATCTTCAGAGTCAGGCGCAGGCAATCGGGCACGAATGCGCGGCGATTGCGATAGTCACTACACTGGCCGCTGGAGCAATCAAGCAGTTTGCACGCCACATTTGTGTCTTCGATCTCGCCGGTATCCACATCCTCGATCTTGTGCAGGCAGCACCGGCCGCAGCCATCGCATAAAGCTTCCCACTCTGAGCGGCTAAGCTCTGCCAACGGCAGCTCCCAGAATTTATCGCGTAAAGGCGCTGTGGGTTTCAGGTCACCCATTTTGCCAGTTCCTGAGCGACTGCATCGGCGCCGCTATCGGCAGGCAAAGTGGCGAGCGGTTCGCCTTGGGGACCGAACAGATAGACGATGCGCGAATGGTCCATCAGATAGCCGCCTGAAGCGCTGACTTCGCCCTTGGCATAAAAGACGCGAAACGCGCCGGCGGCAGCGGCAATCTCTTCCGGCGTCCCGGTGAGACCGATCAAGTCATCGGAAAAGGCGCTGGCGAACTCGCCCACCACTTCGGGTGTATCACGTTCCGGATCGATGGTGATAAAGATCGGTTGTACTTTTGATGCCAATGCGGGTGCGTCCTTGGCAAATGTGGCAAGACCCTGAACTGTGCGCTGCATATCGGTGGGGCAGATATCGGGGCAGTAAGCAAAGCCGAAATAGACGATGCGGTATTGTCCGGCAAAATCGCTCCACTTCACAGTCTCGCCGTTCTTGTCGGTCAGGGCAAAATCGCCGCCGATATCCGCACCTGACAGCGGCGGTTCGCCTACTGGCGTCGCGCCTGGTCCATCGCAAGCGGACAGTGCAAGAGCGGCTCCGGCAGTTAGGGCCAACAGGAAACGGTAGGAATTGGCGTGAATGTTCATGGTCTGCTAATTGCTGATCAAAAATAGGAAGCGTGAAAAGGGCAGCAAGATGTCCTATATTCGAAGTCTGACAGGAAAAGCGGAAGGTTGAAAGCGTGGGATTGGTAAGTAGGCGCAAGTTAGGATCTAAATTGCGGATTGCTATAGCAGCTCTAGGGGTGGTGCTGGCCAGCTCCGTTGCGGTGAGTGCAATCCAACCACTGGCTGCGCAAGGCCAATCCGAAGGCTATCAATTCCTCAAGGCGATTAAAGACCGCGACGGTGATACCGCTACAGAGATGCTGAGCGAACCGGGTACGCAAGTCGTCAACACGCGCGATATCACCACTGGTGAGAACGGCTTGCACATTGTGACTCAGCGCCGCGATACCTTGTGGATCCGCTTTCTTTTGCAGAAAGGTTGCAATCCCAATATACGGGATCGCAACGGGATAACACCGCTTCAGATCGCTGTGCGGCTCAATCATGTTGAAGGGGTAGAGGCACTAATCAAGGGCGGAGCGCAGGTCGATATTGCTGACAGTCAGGGCGAAACTCCGCTGATGACAGCGGTGCATCAACGCAATGTTCCACTGGTGCGCCAATTGCTGGCCGATGGTGCTGATCCGGACATCAATGACAACACCGGCCGCTCGGCGCGCGATCATATGGCGCGACTAAGCTCCAACACGCTCCTCGCCCGTGAATTTGCCGAAGCTGATGAAAAGCGTGGCGGCAAGCCAGCAGCCAAACAATACGGCCCTTCTTTCTAAAGCTCTCACTCAAGGACGCGCAGCCGATGACCTCCTCTCCCGATTATGCTGACATGACATTGGATGAACTGCGTGTGGCGCTTGCACCTGAAATTGCCGCATCGGCGGTGTTTGACGGCTGGAACGAGACAGCGCTTGTCGCTGCAGCAGAGATGGCTGGCGCGGATGTTGATGTGGCTAAACTCGCTTTTCCAAGCGGTACGTCGCAGCCGATGGATATGATCGAGGCGTGGATCGCCAATGTTGACGAGGCCATGGAGACAGAGTGGCCGAAGGAGCGTCTGGCCGAGCTCAAAATCCGTGAGCGTATTCGTACGCTTGTCGCGTTTCGGCTTGAGGCAGTGGCGCATGTGGATGAGGCCCTGCGAAGGGCTCTGTCAGTCATGGCGATGCCGCACAATGCACCGCGCGCGTTGCAGTTGGGGTGGCGCTCGGCAGACATCATGTGGCGGCTCGCGGGTGACACGGCAACTGACTACAATCATTACACCAAGCGCGGCATTCTCGCGGGGATTTACTCTGCGACGCTGGCGGTGTTTGTGAACGATGACAGCGAAGGCAAAACCAGGACTTACGAGTTTCTCGACCGCCGGATCGATGGGGTGATGAAGTTTGAGAAAATCAAGGCGCAGTTCGTGAACCACGATATTGAGCTCCCGAGCCTATCGCGATTTTTGGGACGTCTGCGCTACCCGTCTAGGTAGTTTCCACCATTTCCGAGATTAAAACTTGGTGCTCGGCTCGCCTCACTCGGCTTGCTGCTCTATTACGCGGTTAAGAATCGCGGTCTTTCAGGCTGCTTGACCAAAATTCAGGGAAGGAATGCGCATGGCGGGCTCGCTCAATAAGGTAATGCTGATCGGCAATCTGGGGGCAGACCCGGAAGTGCGTTCGTTCCAGAACGGTGGGCGTGTTGCCAATCTGCGCATTGCGACGAGCGAACAATGGAAAGATCGCAACACGGGTGAACGCCAAGAGCGCACAGAGTGGCACACTGTTGCGATCTTCTCTGAGGGTCTGGTCAATGTTTGCGAGAACTATCTCAAGAAGGGCTCCAAGGTCTTCATTGAAGGGCAGCTGCAAACCCGCAAATGGCAAGATCAAAACGGCCAGGATCGCTATTCCACTGAGGTCGTGCTGCGCGGTTATAATGGTACTCTGACCATGCTCGACGGACGCGGTGATGGCGGTGGCCAAGGCGGCGGCTATGGCGGTGGCAACCAAGGTGGTTCAGGCGGCGGCTCTGGCGGCGGTCAGGGTGGTCCCGGTGGAGGTTCCGGTGGCTATGACGATCTGGATGATGACATCCCGTTTTGATGCTCTGAGAAGTTGATGAACTCACAAAAGGCCTTGCGGGTTTGCGTAAGACCTTTTTTGCATGCAGACGCAAGAAGTAAAAAACTTTTGACATTACGTCCTCATAAAATGTATATATCTTTTTACATTTTGCGAGGAGTTATTCATGCGTATCTCAAAATATGATCGGCGTCAGATCGGCTATGTTGCACTATGTGCCGCTTTGATGGTCCCGTTCGGATTGTTTGCTGGATATGCGCTGCGCACTAACCTGTTTGGCGATAATGTATGGCTGGCTTTTGGAGTCCTCCTAGCCTTGGGAGGTGTCGTGTGGTCTATCAACTTTCTTTGGTGGCGCAGTCTTGATGCTGTGCATCAGCAAGGCCTTATGAGCAGCTGGTATCATGCGGGCTTTTTTGGGGCCTTCGCCTTCATGCTTTGGATGGTCGCAAACAAGATGCACAAATCGGACTATGGCGAAGGCGCGATGCACATGTTCTTTACCCAAGTCGCAGCTGGTTTCCTGATGTATCTCTGGTGGAAATGGCGTGGGAGTTTGCTTTCCGGGGGTAAGGTAGAGTGAAGAATCGCCTACGTGAGCTTCGCAAGGCACAGGGCTTGAATCAGGCGGATTTGGCCGATGCTCTGGGGGTTTCACGTCAGACGATTATCGGGGTTGAGGCGGACAAATATGATCCTTCGCTCCCGATTGCCTATCAGCTTGCGGCACACTTCGATGTGCCGGTTGAAGAGCTGTTCTTCAATCCTTGGCGCGGCGATCAAGACTAGCCCTTGGTCAAATCCCTGAGCATGTCGGCCAGCGGACCTTCGGCCTCGCCTTCTTTGGCAATCCCAGCTTTGACGCGTGCTGCGTCTGCAGCGGGACCTTCGGCATAAGGGTCAATCGCCAATCCCAGAGTTTGCGCCACCGCTTCGCCGAGATCAAACGCATCGCCGGAATATTCGATCTGGTCGCAGTCTTCCGCCTCGAGTTCGATTTCGACATCGGAATCTTCGTCAACCGTGGGATTGAGCGTGCCTTCCTCCACGAAGCGAAGGTCTAGCGCCTCTTCGATCTCAGCGGGGAAATCCTCGCCTGAGATCGCGCAGGACTGACGAATAGCAGCGTTTAGTGTTCCGGTCGCGCGGATTGCGACCCCGCGCTGTTCCACCTCCAATTCAGCGCGCAAACTGTCGATGCCGGGAAGGTCAAAGCGCCT
>JBCDKX010000207.1:0-5846 GCA_038746055.1 Pseudomonadota bacterium | reverse complement strand
GGACTCGCTCGGTTTCCCCAGCGTCACCTGCTTCACGAGAAAATGGCACGCTCCTTGCTCAAATGATGGTCAAGCCGGAATGGCCGGCTGAAACCATAAGGGGGCACAGATGAAATTCATCATCGCCATCATAAAACCATTTAAGCTCGATGAGGTGCGCGAAGCTCTGGGCGCCATCGGGGTCGCTGGAATGACCGTTTCCGAGGTGAAAGGCTTTGGCCGGCAAAAAGGCCAGACTGAAATTTATCGTGGAGCTGAGTACTCTACCAATATGCTTCCCAAGGTGAAGCTTGAGATTGCGGTGAGCGATGAGATCGCCGCACAAGTGGTCGAAACCATCCAACAAACTGCCAACACCGAAGCGATCGGTGATGGCAAGATCTTCGTACTCGACCTCGCTTCGGCCACGCGCATCCGCACCGGCGAAGCTGGCGAAACCGCACTTTAAGTCCTCGGAGAACAGGCATATGAAAAAACCTCTCCTAAAAGGCGCGGCTCTTCTGGGGCTCTCAGCGCTTATCGCGCAGCCGGCATTGGCTGCTGTTCCTGATGCGGAGGTCGTTTCGGCCGGTACCGCTTATATCTTCAATACACTATTGTTCCTGATCGGTGGCTTTCTCGTCATGTGGATGGCTGCCGGATTTGCGATGCTTGAGGCAGGGCTGGTCCGCGCCAAGAACACATCGACGCAGTGCCTTAAGAACATTGGTCTCTATTCAATTGCTGGCTTAATGTTCTGGGTGATTGGCTATTCAATTGCTTATCCGGGTTTTGCCGAAGGTTCGATGGGCCTGTTCGGCGTGGCTGGCTTCCCATACGCCATGCAAGGCGTGGGCGAGGCAGACACCGGTACTGGCTACTCGGTCGCATCTGACTGGTTCTTCCAGATGGTGTTCTGCGCGACCACTGCCTCAATTGTCTCTGGCACGGTGGCTGAGCGCGTGAAAATCGTTCCCTTCTTCATCTTCGTGACTGTGCTCACCGGTATCATCTATCCGGTTGTGGTCAGCTGGGAGTGGGGCGGCGGTTACCTCGACAGCGCATGGGGCTTCAGCGACTTCGCTGGATCGACACTTGTGCACTCGACCGGAGGCTGGGCTGCTCTTATCGGTGCTCTTGTCATCGGCGCTCGTGCAGGTCGCTATGGAGCGGATGGCAAAGTGAATGTGTTCCCGGGTGCGAACATTCCGCTCGCAACGCTGGGCACGTTCATTCTGTGGCTTGGCTGGTTTGGTTTTAACGGCGCATCCCAGCTCGCAATGGGCACCGTGGGCGATGTCTCCGACGTGTCGAAGATCTTCGTTAACACCAACATGGCTGCCGCTGGTGGTGTAGTGGTTGCGATCATCCTGACACAGGTCCTATACAAGAAGGCTGATGTTACTATGGCCCTTAATGGTGCGCTAGCAGGCCTTGTTTCGATCACAGCTGAGCCGCTTGCTCCGACCGTGGGTCAATCGATCCTTATTGGCGGAATTGGCGGCGCGATTGTGGTCTTCACCGTTCCATTGCTCGACAAGTTCAAAATCGACGATGTCGTCGGCGCGATCCCGGTTCACCTTATTGCGGGTATCTGGGGCACATTGATCGTCGCCTGGACGGGCGATGCGACCTTCGTCGGCCAGCTGGTGGGTGTTCTTCTAACTGCTGCCTGGGTCTCTGCTGCCTCAGCAGTCGTCTGGCTCACACTTAAGTACACCATCGGTGTCCGTCCTTCCGAAGAAGAAGAGATGAATGGGCTCGATAAAGCCGAGATCGGTGTCGAAGCCTATCCCGAATTCGCTCGATAAGAGCGCAAACAGTTTGGTGGGGGAGGAATCTCTCCTCTCCCCTCTTCCCCCACCAACCGACGTTCCTCCTGCGAACGAACAGACTTACGAAGGCCGGAGCGGCATAACCGCTCCGGCCTCTTTTTTATAACTTGGCAGGGTTGGCTACGCGGCTTCTGACGCTTTGATGAAATCAGCGCAGCGCTCACCGATCATAATGCTCGGAGCGTTTGTGTTACCGCTCACCAGCTTGGGCATGATGCTGGCATCGGCGATCCACAGTCCGTCGAGACCGCGCATTTTCAGCGTGGGATCAACCACCGCCTCGTTGTCAGCGCCCATCCGGCAGGTGCCGACCGGGTGATAGACCGTATCCGAGCGTTCGCGGATCAGATGGTCGAGCTCTTCATCATTATCCAAATCGACCGGATGGCGATCGGTCGGGCCAAAAGCTTGCAGCGCGGGCGCATCGGCAATCCGGTGCGACAGTCGCACGCCGCCGCGCATCACCGCAATGTCGCGGTCATCATCAAGGAAATTGGGATCAATCACTGGAGCTGCCGCCGCATCGCCTGAGCCAAGCTTTACAGTGCCGCGGCTTTCCGGGCGCAGCACGCAGGCGTGGAGCGAAAAGCCATAAGCGCGTACTTGCGTGCGGCCATGATCTTCGAGCACGGCAGGGACAAAGTGCCATTGCACATCGGGTGCGGGTGCATCTTCCGAAACCGTCCAGAAACCGCCGCCTTCGGCATAAGGCGTGGTCATCGGCCCTGTGCGCTTGCGTCGGTGTTCGATCAAGGCGGCTGCCATTTGCAGCGATCCTTTGAGCGTCCCGCCAATCGGAACCTGGCTCTCGGTTTCCCAAGCTGACACATAATCAATATGGTCTTGCAGGTTTTCGCCCACCGCTGGCTTGTCGAGCATCACCTCGATCCCGTGGGACTTCAAGTGCTCAGCTGGACCAATGCCTGACAGCATCAAAATTTGCGGGGAGTTAAAGGCGCCTGCTGACAGAACCACGCCTTTGCGCGCATACAGTGTCTCAGATTTCTTGCCGCGCCTGATCTGCACGCCGGTCACCCGGCCCTCTTCGACGATCAGCTTTTCGACCAGTGTGTTGGTGCGGATATCGACATTGCCCTGCTCGCGGATGGGCTCAACATAAGCGCGCGCGGCTGACCAGCGCTCACCATCGCGTTGGGTGACTTGATAGAGGCCAAAGCCGTCCTGGCTCTCACCGTTAAAATCATCATTGCGCTTGAGCTGGAGTTCGCTGGTGGCTTCGACAAAAGCATGGCTGACCGGATTGGTCCCGCGCTGGTTGGAGACGAACAGCGGCCCGCCGCCCCCATGATACTCATCCGCGCCGCGCTCATTGCTCTCGGACTTGCGGAAATAGGGCAGCACGTCGTCATAGCCCCAGCCGTCACAGCCTATTTCGACCCAATTGTCATAATCCCAGCGGTTGCCGCGAATATAAACCATGGCGTTGATTGCGGAAGATCCACCCAGCCCCTTGCCGCGCGGTTGATAGCCGATCCGGCCATTCAGGCCTTTTTGCGGGACTGTATCGAACTTGTAGTTTGACGAATTGCGGATGAAAGGCATGAAGCCTGGCGTCTTGATCAGCAGATTGTTGTTACGCCCGCCTGCTTCAAGCAGGCAAACGCGTCTCGTGCCATCTACGCCCAAACGACCAGCAACCGCACTCCCACCGCTGCCACCACCGATGACGATATAGTCAAAACTCTCCATGTCCTCTCCTTTAGACAGAAGAGTTAGCAGCTTCCCCGCTTCCTGCAATCAGGTTTCGATCAGCCACTAGGTTTGGATCTGGCTTCGAAGCTGACATCTGCCGCTCATGCCAACGCTTGCGGATTGTATCGGAGGTTTCGCGGCTGCCGTCATGCGTCCAACCAGGCTCACGCAATATATAGGCGAGCTTGTGCCTCCAAGGACTGCGCCAGACATCACGTGCCATGCTGACCCATTCATGGAAAACAGCGTAAAGCAGGTTAAAGCTGCCAAGCTGCTTAACAATGCCATACCGGATCGGCTCGGCACCCTGTTCTGATCTCAGCTCAGGCGCAAAAGTGCCGAACAGTTTGTCCCAGATGATCAAAACACCAGCATAATTCCGATCCAGGTAACGCGGATTTGTAGCATGGTGGACGCGGTGGTGACTTGGCGTGTTCATCACCGCCTCAAACCAGCGCGGCATGCGATCAATCGCCTCTGTATGGATCCAGAACTGATAGATGAGATTAAACCCGCCGCAGATTGCTATCATTGCAGGGTGGAAGCCAAGCAACACCAATGGCAAAGCAAATAAGAGCCCAAAGGTAAAGGCACCAGTCCAGCTCTGCCGCAACGCGGTTGAAAGGTTGTAGTGCTGTGAAGAGTGGTGATTCACATGGGCAGCCCACATCCAGCGAATACGATGACCAGCACGATGAACCCAATAGTATTTGAGATCATCAAGTAAGAAGCAAAGCGGCCAAGCCCACCAAATGCTCCACCATTCTGGTCCCATGTCCAAAAGCCGGTATTGGTATGCCTCCAGAAAGACAAAAGCTGCAAATCCGCCAAACAAAGCACCCGCCACAGTCGATCCAAGCCCGAAAGCAAGGCTGACCAATGTGTCCATCGGTTCATAAGCATGCGGGTCTCGCAGCCGGGCCCAAAGCATTTCCGCCACGATGGCGACAACAAACAGCGGGACGGCATATTGAGTGGGCGAGAAATCAGGCATCTGGCGACCACTATAGCCGGTTGATCGCGTCGACCCAAATACTAGGTTGGTCAAGCGAGAGCCTTACCTCGCCAAACTGAGCGTCACCGCAATCAACGATAATGGCATCAACTTCCTCTCGAACGCGAGCATGGCGGTCGAGAATGCGGCCTGTAAAGCGATTGCCGTGGCGTTTGATCAACATGATCCGACCTTCAGCGTCCGCCGTGAGTGCTGACTCGCTTCCTCGCGCGATGGCAATGCTCTCTGCACAAAAACCGTCCTCGACTTCGCTTGCAGCGAATCTGACCGAATCTTCGTCCTTCAATATCGGTTGCCCTCCCAATTTGAGGGCTGTCGCAAGCGCATAAAGAGCAAGAATGGCTGCGAGAGATCCAATAAATTGTGCGATGAGGGGGAAGGCGTCCATTTGCCAAGAACTTCCCAAAGTCAGCCTACGAATCAGCGTGCAGCGAGCATATCCATCATCGGGCGGATTGGACTTACATCATAGCCCGCCGCCAACGCTGAGCGAGTTATCGCATCGGGGTCCAGTCCCATCTTTGCATTTGAGAGAGCCCACAAGAAGGTTGAGCGAGTGCCTGACCGGCAATACGCAAGCACATTGCCTTTGGCGTCTTGCAATGCTTCGATCATCGCGTCGATTTGGGTCTCACTGAATCCGGAATGTCCAATTGGAATAGAGACATAGCTTATACCTAGCGCCAAAGCTTTCGCCTCGATGGCATTACCTTGTGGGGCACTCGAGTCTTCTCCATCAGGGCGATTGTTTACTATTGTGGTAACACCAGCTGCCTTTGCCTCAGCGATATCTTCCAGCGCGATTTGCTCGCTTGCGAACACGGTCTCCGAGAGTAGCTTAAAATCGGACATATTGGTTGAGCTCCCTTGGGTTTCTGTGTTTTTTGTCCACCTTTTGTCGCGGTAGAGCTTCGATTCAACGCTCGATCAAAGCACGATGGTGATTCAAATTGCCGCAAATCTGCGACACCGCCAGCAAAGTGTTTAAATCATTCGCATAGTGAGCGTATGTGCGCTATGAAGCGAATTGGAAAGAGCGGGATTGGATTCTTCAATCATATGCTCAGCGTCTGTTGCGGCTAGTTGCCCCCGTTATTGGCGTTTTAAGTTTTGGCAGCTTCATGAAGGTAATTGCTCAGCTATGGGATACGACAGGGGACGTCGACGCGGTCGGGACAAGCGCGACGGATTCGGCGAAGACGGGTTCGATCCATTTGGCGGTGGTGACGGTTTTCCGCCCCCGCGCGACTTCGGAAATGATCGTGGTGGAGACCGCTTCGGCGGTGGCGGTGATCGCTTCGGCG
>JBCDKX010000206.1:0-5853 GCA_038746055.1 Pseudomonadota bacterium | reverse complement strand
CAAATTCGTGATCCCCAATGATCCTGAGGGCCAAGGTGCGCCATATATTTGCTCGAAACTCCCACAATTTGTGGAGACCAAGGGCGGTGCATATTTCTTTGTGCCGAGCATGACCGCGCTGAGAATGATAGCGATTGGGGTAATCGACCCCACTTAATTGGTGCTGCTGTTGCCGTCAGTTGGGTTGAGCAGCAGACTTGTCGTAAAGCACCCAAAGGTTTTCTGGGAAGGGGCCAAAGGTGGTCATCTTCCCGTCCGGCCCCTTAGCTCGCCGTAAGTTATTTCGCTCAAGCAGGGCTTTGAACGTCTGAGTAATTTGAGCATAGGCGAGCGGTGCACCAATACACCAGTGAAGACCGAACCCCATGAGCATAGACTCCGTTTGCTTGCGATTGGGATTGAACTCGCGCGGGTTTTCGACACGACTTGGATCGTGCATCGCCGACTGAGTTGACACAATCAAGTTGGTACCCTTTTTGATGAGCTTTTCACGCCTTGTGCCTGCGGCGATTACAAAGTCTTCATCAACAACGCGGAATGGGCCGGGGTTAATCGGCCAAAAGCGCATCGCTTCAAACAAGCATCCTTTCAGCAGATTATCATCGCCGGCCTGCGCCGCGTCCTGAGCTTGCCGCAGCCAATCAGGTTTGTTGAGAAGCAGTTCAAGAACATGCCCAGAAGCCATTGTATTAGTTGGTACAAAACCTGTTATCATCCCAAGCATTATCGCGCGAATGACATTGTCAGGCATGGCTTCTGGATCTTCCTTCTGACGCTGAACGAAGCGGGCAACGACAGTGCCCTTTGCGCCCCCGGCTTGCGCTCTATCGATCGCTTCATCAACGATTGGGCGAACCAGCGCAGCACCTGCTTGAGCCGCCCTTTTGTTGTCGGGTTTATTGGTGGGATCGCCAAACATGTAGCTGCTCATGGCGATTGTCCAACGTGCAAAGCCCGGCTTATCTTCGATTTTGAGGCCGTAGTATTCCTCGCAGATCAACGTCGGGACGAGCGTCAAAAGTCCTCCGACACCGTCAATTCTCCCATTCCCCTCTTCCACCAATCGGCTTGCTTCCTGATAGGCAAATGGGGCGATGATCTCGTGATTGTCCTGGCGTGGGAAGGCAGCCACGATCTCATCATGCATGGCTTGATATCCGTCACTATCTGCCATGCCGAGCACGAAATTTGGCCCCGCGGCCAACTCTTTCATTTTGTCGCCAAAGGGAACTGCAACAGCCTTGTCGTTCTGCATGGCCTCGGCCACGTCATCAAAACGGGTTATAGCAGTCCAATTGCCGAGGCTGGGGATGGGCCAGTAGCGCCGAAGAAACGCCATGACGGCGAACGGATTGCGAAAAAGGCGTTCGGTCATCCGCGAAACCAACCCATTGGACTGCAGCAGCGTAGGGTCAAACCCATTGTCGGGTTGGCTGGTCGCTTCGGCTAAAGTAGCGCGTTCTAGGTCAATTCTCTCAGCCGCGGCCACGTTGCCCATATTATCCCCCCAAGATTCGTTCCTCGACTTCAGGAGGCTACGAATAAATCTCTAAGCTAGCAGTCTATCCGAGATTCTATAATATTCCCATAGTTGACTGTTCAATTTTGAACAAAGGATAGCATTTTGATCACTGTTCCACTTGTTTGCTAATGTCACAGCTTCGCCCGCTTCATCGAGCTTATTTTCCTGATGGTCCAACACAGCTTTCAGGCCATAATACTCACCAAACATGTGATACATGCCATGCTCAATTGCGGTCTTAATCGACCAGACATTGGCTTCTCTGGCCTTGTCCAGATTTCCTTGGGCAAGCCAGGCAAGCCCCTCCCAATGTCTGAAAGTAGGTTGATAAACAATGCTGCGGGTGAGGCGATAACCTTCGATCGCGTCGGCAAGGGTTTGCGCGGCATTCGGCGCGCCTCTTAAAGCGTAGTAGTGAGCGAGGAAGACTTTAAGAGTGAAGTAGAAATAGGGAACATCGTGTTTTTCACTAAGCGCGATGTGGTCCAGATAGTCCTGCTCAAGCCCGTCAAAATCACCTCGTAACATACGACTATATGTGCGTGCGACAGCGGCAAATGCTCTGGAATAGGGTTGGCGGATCTGATCAGCGCGTTCGCTTGCTGCCTTGTAGAGCCGCGTGCTCAGCTCATCCTCTGCTAGATAAATCGATGCCATCGCGGCGTAGGATTGCATCGCCACAAACAAATCATCCGCAACCATGTCCTCGGCGACAGAGTCTCCGAGCCGATCGAGCAGTTCGATGCCGCTTACGAGATCACCGACGCTTTGTTTGTAATTGCCCAGCGGAAAGCTGGCGATCCCGCGGCTGCGATATCCAATGAGGCGCCAAGCATCGTCATCGAATTTCTCACCCAAAGTGAGCATTTCTGCGCCGCGTTCCTGCGTTGCCTGAATCTTGCTCAGTTGCAGATCGTAGGATTGTTGGCCGTGCATCGATGCAAGCAGTTTGGTGCGATCCCCGCATCCCTCTGCCAGCCGGCGGGCCTTTGCAAACACCTCACCAGTTTCGGGATTCGCATGACCAACATGGCCCAGGAGCACTTTGCCTAAGGTAAGCAGCAGGTCCAACTCCAACCGCGCGCGCTCCTGCGGATCTCCGACCTGATTGATAAGCTCTAGGCCGCGCCTTAAGCGCGCCTCAGCCTCTGTCATTGCAAAAACTCGAAGCGCATCTTGTCCTGCGAGCAGCCAGTAATGAATGGAGCGAGCAGGCAAGTCCGCTTCGAAGGCGTAATACGCCCAGCGCTCTGCATCTATCGGATTGTCAGCACTATCATCTTGCTCAAGCGCATCGAGCAAACGGGCGTTGTATTCGCGTCGCTCCCCACGCACGAGGGTTGAATAGGCAATCTCCTGAATTAGAACGTGGCGGAACTGATACTGATCGGCGTCATCGGAAAGTGATACCGTCAATCCCGACTTGTGGAGGATATCGCAGCCCCGCTCAATCAAAGGCGAAAGGTCAGGAGCAACCTTGACCAGATCCCCTTTGGTGAACTCGCGTCCGACCACCGAGGCTATCTGTGCGATGCGCTTCGCCTCGCCCAGCTGATCGAGCCTTGCGAGTAGCGAGTCTTGCAACGTCTCAGGCAGCGCAAAAGTCGATTGCAGCTCGTATCCATCGGACACACTTGCTTGGACGTGTGCATCGGATTCAAGAATTGTCTTGGTTAGCTCCTCGACAAACAGCGCAATACCGCCTGCACGTTCGGTAATCGCGTCCACCATCGAGGTGGAGGCCTGCGCTCCCAACACCTGATTGATCAGAGCGCGCGATTCGTTTGGGGTAAGCGGTGGCAGCTCGACGGTATCAACTGCATCTGAATGGTCCCACGTTTCATGAATTTCCGGCCGTGCGGTCATGATCACAAGAATGCGTCCTAAATCGCCCCGTTCGAGCGTCTTCTCCATCAGATCGCGCGAACTGGGATCGGCCCAGTGCATATCCTCGATCAAGACTACAACGGGTTGATCTTTAGACAGTAAATCGATCTGATTGGCGAGCGCTCGAATAGTCGCTGTACGCAGCTGGATCGAGGTCATCGCCTGCGCTTCTTCTGGCACTTTGCATTCCAGCCCGATCAGGCGGCTGATCAGATGCCGATCAAGCCCGGTTGTCGCTGGAGCAAGACGTGCGTTGAGGGTTTCGAGCGAGGGCGAGGATTGGTGATCGCTTGCTCCCGCGATAGTTCTGAATCGTGAGATGAATGGGCGGAGCGCTGCTTGGCGGCTGTGCGGTGCACAAAAGCAGGGAATGAAGGTGATCTTGGAGTGGTCGAGCGATTTAATGAACTCAGCAACCAGCCGTGACTTGCCGACCCCAGCCTCCCCGACCACCATGCAGGTTTGGCCTCTACCTTTGAGTGTAGCTTCCCACTTTTGCTTGAGAGTGGTTGTCTGTTCCTCCCGTCCGATCAATGATGACCCACCGCCACTTCTCAGTGCGCGGAAACGGTCATTTTCGCGTCGGCCGGCAACTCGGAAGGCTTGGACATCTTCGGTGAAACCCTTGGCTTGTATAATCCCAAGGTCTTCCAGTTCGAACAGTTCACCGACGAGACGCCTCGTGCGTTCGGCAATTACACACTGATTTTCCTTGGCAAAAGACTGCAGCCTTGCGGCAAGGCTGGTCACAAGGCCAACGGCGCTGTTTCCGGTATCGCCTTCTTCAATGCGCCCGACGATGCTGGTGCCCGTCGCGATACCGACACGCGCTTTTGCCGTCTCGCCGTTGGGAAGTGTTATCTTTGAAACGGCCTCTACCAAAGCAAGGCCGGACAAAATGGCGCATTCGGCCGCATCCTCGCGCGCCACTGGAAAGCCGAAATAGATGATGCCCCCGTCGCCAACATGCGCACCGACAAAGGCATCATAGGGACGAACGGCGGAAGCAGCGATATTGTGGAAGTTGGCGATAGCTTCGCGAAAGTCCTCTGGCTCAACGCTGGTAGAGAGCTCGGTCGAGCCGACGAGATCATAGAACAGCACTGTGATCTGACGGCGTTCGGTTTCAGGGATCGCGCGCGCAGCCGTTCCGGCAGCCAGTTTCGTTCCGCAATTGCTGCAGAACTTATGACCTTTCTGGCGCTCGTTTTGGCATTCCCCGCAGCCCATGGACCTTGAATAACTTGCAAAGGCCCGGCGCAAAAGCGGTTTTTCGATAGCGTGGCTTGGATAGCTTAGCAGTGTCGGACTTCACTACCTGGATTTATACGGCATTTTTCCTATGCAGCGTGAGGTGGAATGACTTTTTTTGTCGGGCGCTAATAGTGTAGGTAGAGCTAGGTTGCCGGGTTGACGCTCATACAGCACGTCCTGACGCTCAGCGTAGACCTGCTGGCTAATTGCCTTCTAGTGCAGTTGCGATGGAACAGACAGGAGGGGAAGTGAGCAGGCCATGTCTCACAAGGCGCAGCGTGATTGTTACGAGCTTGGGAGCAAGCTTGGCAGGGTGTATCGGCCCACAGGCCAGCGGAACGCCTGGCGTGCCAAAACCGATCGGCGCTTATGGCTTCGGTGCGCTTAAACCGCTCGATCTGGACCCTGCTAACCTTACCAAAATCACTGTTTGCTTACGTCCATTCCGGCCTGCTGGTCCGCGCTTGCAGGCCACGCGAGCGGGTGAGAAATTGCTGATCCACAATTACGGCCATGGCGGTTCGGGCTGGTCGCTTGCCTGGGGTTATGCAGAGGCCGTACGCGATATGATGATGGCCGAGCGGCCTCAAACTGTCTCAGTTGTCGGAGCAGGGGTGATGGGGCTCACCAGCGCAATCGCGATTGCCGAAACAGGCGCGCGCGTTTCGATCTTCGCGCGCGAAATGCCGATGGAAAGTGCGTCTGCTAAAGCGACCGGTGTGTGGTCACCCTCAAGCCGTATTGGCATGACAGGCGCAGTTGGATCGGACTTTGCAACGCGCTGGGAGGCGCTGGCGAGACGGTCTTATGCACGCCATCTGCTCTATGTTGGCCGCGCGGGTCATCCCGTAGAGTTTACGCCGCGCTTTTATATTCGTTCGGATGCACCCGCGACACCGCTTGCAGGCGTGCCGGACGGGTCATCGAGATTTCTGGGTCTGGGCCGAAATTTGCGTGGCCTTGCTCCGCCTTGGGGTACGCGCCCATGGCACCCTTTTCCAACGGAGAGAGGAGTGCGTGGGGGCCTTGTCATGACCTTCAATGTTGCTGAATATACGCGCCAGCTGACCGAAGATTTCCTCGCTCTGGGTGGCCGGATTGAGCGTGTTGAGCTTGCTTCGCTAGAGGCGCTGGCCGGCCTTCCGGGCGATGCCGTCGTTAACTGCACAGGTTTTGGGGCAAGGGGTCTT
>JBCDKX010000205.1:0-5900 GCA_038746055.1 Pseudomonadota bacterium | reverse complement strand
CGACAATGTCGCCGGCTTTATCGGAACCAGCTTCGGCACGGTCCTCGGCGGCAACGTCAATGGGCAGGTGCGCGAGCTTACCCGCAGGCAGCGCGGCGTGGGCAATGGCTTCCTCGCTTTCGATGATTTCTACGGCGGGCTCGACAATTGGGGCGGCGCTTATATTGGGCGCTTTGGTCCCACACGAATTGGTGCGGTTGTAGACGAGAATGGCGATTTTGAGCTTGGCGCAGTGTTCCAGCGTCCGATCGGCGAGAGAGACTACCGCTTTTCGGGCCGCTTCCGCACTTCCACTTTCACCGCCGTTGATGGGATCACCGAATTCCAAAGCGATGGCGTTGGCGTGGTCGGCGAGCTGGTCTATGGCAGCAGCATCTTCGACCTTGGCGCAGGCTATGAACGGCTCGATAGCGATGCAGCGTCTGTAGAGCTCGACCGCTGGTTCCTTTCCGCCGGAGCGCAAACCCAAATGGGACCTGTGCGCCTTTCGGCTGAGGGCCATTACGGAGAGGCTGAGGGACAAAGCGAGAAATCGGCCTCGATCGGCGCTTCCTATGACCTTGCGCGCGGGCTCTCGCTCAACCTGGGTCTCAATTATGAGGATGCCGATATCGAGGTGGGCGGCGTCCAGCTTCAGCAAACCGACGAGGTGATCGCGATAGCCTCGGTCCGTTTCAGCTTCTGATCAGTACGACATTCCCCAGGCGATGGCTGCAAAGTACACGATGCCCCAGTGGCTTGCAGTCATCGCCTAACCGCGCTTGCCTAGCCGTTGCCTTCATAGGCTTCGACAATGCGTCCAACGATCGGGTGACGGACTACATCAGCCGCGCTGAAGCGAATCGTGCCAAAGCCCTCAACATCTTCGAGCTTGCCCACCGCATCAGCAAGCCCGCTCATGCGATCACCGCCGGGGATGTCGACCTGTTTGGGATCCCCGCAAATCACCATCCGGCTGTTCTGGCCAAAGCGCGTCAAGAACATCTTCATCTGCTCACGCGTCGTGTTCTGCGCTTCATCAAGGATTACAAAAGCATCGGCCAGCGTGCGCCCACGCATAAAGGCAATCGGGGCGATCTCGATTTCGCCGCTCTCGATCCGGCGCTCGACCTGCTCAGGCGGCATACAATCGTAAAGCGCATCGTAGAGTGGGCGTAGATACGGATCGACCTTATCCTTCATATCACCGGGCAGGAAACCAAGCTTCTCGCCCGCTTCTACCGCAGGGCGTGACAGGATCAGGCGCTGCACGCTGCCGGTCATCAATTGCGAGACTGCTTGCGCGACGGCGAGATAGGTCTTGCCGGTCCCCGCAGGCCCCAGCGCGAAGATGATGTCATCGCGCGCCAGACTGCGCATATAGGTGATTTGTGTGGCGGAGCGCGGCACAATGGTCTTGCGCCGTGTCCGGATCATGATCGGCGGCGCTTCTTTTTCGCCGCTGATGATACCTTCCAAAGTGGGTTCGTTCGACATGGCAATGAGCGACTCAATCGCGCCCGCGTCAAGATCCTGCCCCTGCGCTAATCGGTCATACATGGCGGTCAGCGTCTCGCGCGCCCGCGCCACTGCGTCCGCGTTTCCCTCAATCAGAACTTTATCCCCGCGGGCATGGATATAGACTGACAGCCGATTTTCGACCTGCACCAGATTGGCGTCAAACTGCCCAAACAGGGCGCCCAAAAGCGATTGGTTTTCGAATGAAAGTTCGGCTTTGGCTCGCCCTCCAGCTGTCGCCTTATCAGCGTTTATCGGCTCTGGCATGGCGGATGGATCAATCGCACCAGTTTGATGTGGGGTGGGTCTGCGTCCCATAAGGTCCTTTGCTCTTATGCCTCACCCACGGGAGAGGCTTGTGCGAGTCGTAAAGGTAATCGGCTTTTGTTGCTTGGCAAGTTAACGGGGTGAGTGGGACGGGGAAAGTGTCTTTGGAAGGCACCTCAGACAGGCGGCTTATGGCTCAAGTTTCGCATCGCTTTCGGCACCATGATCCGCCGCAATAGCCAAGATAACAAACAGGCTCACAAGCCTTTCGTGTATCGTCATATATCATTTGTAAGACGAGGTTCACTGTTGGTCGACTATTCTTGCGGCTATATCCAATATAGGTTTCTTAAGCTCACCAATCCCGCGACACTCTTTACTATGATGCAGACGAAACTTCCCCTAACTTTCGCCATCGCAGCATGTCTTGTCCCGCTCGCCCCTCTCGCTGCACAAGACGCTGCGCCACAAAACAGCGCCGAGATTCAAGAGCCGCCACCGGTTTCGGAAAACGAAATTGTTGTGACTGCCGAGATGGAGCGCGAGGCCGAACAGCGGCTGGAGGCGGTTACGCGCGCCATCACGCGACGGCCACGCACCGACAAACCGATCGCCAAGCAATATGATCAGATTTGCGTGGGCATTATCGGGATGAAGGCCGATGTCGCGGCGGTGATAATTGAACGGATTGAGGAGAATGCCAAACGGCTCGATATTCCGCTCGCGGGCGAAGGCTGCAAACCCAACAAGATTATTGCCTTTGCAAATAATGCCCGCAGCCAGATTGAAAATTTGCGCAAAGACAGCCCGTGGCTGTTTAGCGGCATGCTTGACTACGAGTATGATCGGGTTTTGCGCGGGAATGGCGGGGCACATGCCTGGCAGACGACCGAAGTGCGCGAGGTGGATGGCAAGCCTCTAAACACTATTCAGTTCGGCGATCCGCCCCGCTCGATCCAGACCGCAGACCCGTTCAATGCAACCCGTCTGGCGCAGCAAATCCGCACCGATATGGTGGCCTCAGTGGTTGTGTTTGATAGCGCTAGCATCGCTGGCAAGACCATCATGCAGCTCGCTGATTACGCCTCGATCCGCAGCTTTGCCAATGTCGATGACCTCTCCAATGGCGGGCCCAACGCAACCGACACGATTCTTTCCTTATTCGACACGGAGTTTGAGCCACCTGAGGGCATGACCGACTTCGACTGGGCCTATCTCGACGCGATCTATTCGCTACCGCGTACCGCACGTGGAAACTCGGTGCACGATGCCGCCTGGTCGTCATACCGGCGCAATGTATTCAAGCTGGTCGACTAGCTAGAGAGCAGAGGGGGCGTCCTAAGCCTCTACTGGCACTGCGAGCCGGCCCTCTAGGGAGTTTTGGCCAGCGTAGGCCAGTTCGACCTCGACAATGTTACCCACATCGAACTTGTGGTTGTCGCTCTCTTCGAACCAGACCGATTGCAGCCATGGCGACTTGCCCAGCCATTGGCCTGGCTTTTTCCCGCGCCGTTCGATCAGCACCTGCACGGTCAGCCCACGCTTCGACTGATTGAAAGCCAGCTGATCGCGCCGCAGCGAAGCTTGCAAGCGCTGAAGGCGTTCATCCATCACTTCGCGCGACACTCCGCCGTCCATCGTCGCTGCTGGCGTACCAGGGCGCGGGGAATATTTAAAGCTATAGGCCTGCGCATAACGCACCTCGTCGATGAGGCTCATTGTGTCTTCAAATTCAGCGTCGGTCTCACCCGGAAAACCAACGATAAAATCACCCGATAGCGCAATATCCGGACGCGCCTCGCGGAAGCGCTCAAGCAACCGCAAATAGCCCTCGGCCGTATGCGCGCGGTTCATCGCTTTGAGCACGCGGTTATTGCCCGATTGCACCGGCAAATGCAGGTAGGGCATGAGCTTATCGACCTCGCCATGCGCAGCGATAAGGTCGTCTTCCATGTCATTGGGATGGCTGGTAGTGTAGCGAATACGCTCCAACCCATCCAATTTCGCCAGCTCGCGCACGAGCCCCGCTAGCCCGACATTGCGGCCCTTATCATCTTCCCCTGCCCAAGCATTGACGTTCTGCCCCAGCAGCGTGATTTCACGCACCCCTGCCTCGACCAGCTTGCGCGCCTCAGGCACCAAGTCACTGTACGGACGTGATATTTCTGCACCGCGCGTATATGGCACGACGCAATAGGTGCAGAATTTGTCACACCCCTCTTGTACCGTCAGGAACGCAGCGGGAGCGCGCTTCTTGCGTTTGGGCAACGCCTTAAACTTGGCGATCGCAGGCATATCGGTGTCGGTCGCCCGCTCACCCTTCACCGCCTTGTCAAGCATGCCGGGCAGTCGGTGATAGGCTTGCGGCCCCACGACCATGGAGACCGCTGGCGCGCGCGTCATGATCTCTTCGCCCTCAGCCTGCGCGACACATCCTGCGACCGCAATGATCGGCTTGCTGCCATCGTCTTTCTTAAGCCGGCCAATATCGGAATAGACCTTTTCCGCCGCCTTCTCACGAATATGGCAGGTGTTGAGGACCACCAGATCCGCTTCCTCACCCTCAGGCGCAGGCTTAATGCCCTGCTCCGCCAAGAGCTCGCCCATACGCTCGCCATCATAGACGTTCATCTGGCAGCCAAAGCTCTTGACGCGGTATGTCTTGGGAGGGGTTTGCGGTTTCATCAGGCTCGCGGCTCTAGCGGCATGCGCCCTCAGGTTCAATCATCAGCTTCGGGTTCGAGCTTTTCCTTATTAGCCGAGCGAGCCTGATGCACGCATGGGATGGCCTCGCGGTGTCCCACACCGGGATGGCCCGGCTGATCGCGGCGGCATTCGACCATGGGCCGGTCAATCCCTTGCGCCACGACAAAGGAAAAGGCGTCTTCGTCGGCATAGGCTGCGATCCACGTGAGGCAATCTGCAAGCAAGCGAATACGATGCTTGGTGAAGCCATTGTTACCTGGTCCACAATTGATCGTATAGACTTCGGCAGCAGGTGCAGATTTGAACTTAGCGAAGCGCCGCAGCAACTCGCCCCGCTCGTTAAAGACGGTACGCTGGACATCGTTGGACATGGCGTCGCCGCCGTAAAAGGGCGAGGTGTTGAACATGAAGGCGCGCACCTCGGGGTTGGCGACCGACACTTCGGTCGCGAGCGCTCCGCCAAGCGAATGGCCGGTCACCACCCAAGGTACATCATCATCAAACCGCGCAGCTTCGGCTGCAAAGGCCGCTACCGCAAGGTCGATCTGATCATTGCGCAGCGTGCCGTAGAAGATATCGGAAAAACCATCGAAATCCGTGCCGCGAAAGGCGAGTATCCGCGCGATCGGCTGACGGTCTGGCTCGCTCGAGGTGCCCGGAGCAAACTGGTTGAAGAGCAGGTAGCCAAAGCCCTTGCGCTTGGCGTCCTCATCGATCGGCCGCGCTTCCAACTGCTCCAGCATTGGGATGGGTGCTTTATAAAGATCATCATCCCCCTCATATGCCTGCAGCGAGGCAATGGCGTAGGGATAGGCCTCAACTGCGCCATCACGCACAAAGTCGCACCAACCACCCGGCTCCATGCGGCAGGGCGAACGCGACTGGGAGATATCAGGGAAGGTCGTGCAGGCGGACAGCGTGAGACAAACGACGCCTAGAAGAGTGCGAGAAACGAACATCGAACTTTTGCTCACATCTCAAAGAAAAACCGCTCGTCCCGAGTTAATCGCTCAGGACGAGCGGTGTTTGATATTGGTTTGATGAATGTGAGCTTAGCTTACACTTGCCTTCACGATTTTGCCCGGGCTTGCAGGCGGCTCGCCCTTGGGTAGCGCGTGGACGTGTTCCATGCCGCTCTCGACCTGACCCCAAACGGTGTATTGGCCGTCAAGGAACCCGGCGTCTTCAAAGCAGATGAAGAATTGCGAGTTTGCACTGTCGGGATTTTGCGAACGCGCCATTGAGCACACACCTTCGACATGCGGCTCTGCGTTGAATTCAGCCTTGAGATCGGGCTTTTCGCTGCCACCCATGCCGGTGCCGGTTGGGTCGCCGCCCTGCGCCATAAAGCCAGCGATGACACGGTGGAACACGACGCCATCATAAAAGCCTTCGCTCGCCAGCTCGGTAATGCGCTCCACGTGGCCGGG
>JBCDKX010000204.1:0-5901 GCA_038746055.1 Pseudomonadota bacterium | reverse complement strand
GCGCGGATGCTGGGCCTCGGCGTGCAAGAAGCGCGCACCATCTCCATCGAGGTGGGGATGCAGAATTCTGGACTAGGGTCAGGCCTCGCCAAGACCCCAGCGTTTCAAGCCCAGTTCGCCAGCGCAACTCAGGCTGCACTGGCACCGGTGCCAGCGGCAATTTCCGCCGTATGGCATGTGCTGATCGGCAGTATTCTGGCGAGCTGGTGGCGGCGGAAGGACTAGCCCGCAGTGGTCCATTTCTCACGCGCAACACTGAGCGCAGGATATTTGGGAACATCTTGCATTATTGTGGCCAGAATCGCTTCGCGCAGCTCTATCAACAAATCTTGGTCAGCAAGGCCCGCTTTGCCACCCAAGATACGCTGCGCCAAAGGGGCGTTTTCAAATGCGGGTATGGCGGCAGCATTATAGCGCGAGATCATGCCAAGCGCGTTACGCGCCACCGCATATTGGAACTTGTCATGACCTTCGAACCGATTTTTGACTGAACCAAGCCATTCGTAGATCGCGATTGCCAGCTCGCCATCGGTCGCTTCTCCCATATGCGCCGGAGCTTCAGGAACAGCCACCTGTTTGGCTCGCTCATGATCAGGAGCATCCTGTTCCAGCAGCATCAACAAGTCCAATTCCTGCTCGCTCGTGCGCCGGGAGATCACAACGCGTTCTAGCATCCGATCTTCGCCCGAGCGCCAGACACGTGCCATGTTGAGGCAACCCAATGCCCACCATACGGTGCGATGAATCAGCCAATATCGGAAACGGTCGCGATCCACTTTGACGCCTGCCTCAGCCTCATAGGCTGCGAAGTAGTCGTCCAACGAACCCAAACCCAAGGCGGGCCTATCGTATCTGTGAAAGCGCCACACCGCCATGCAACCAAAGGCCAAATCCTCATGTCGATCGCCGAAATGCGCAAGCTCCCAATCGAGGACACCGGTGAGCTTACCCGGCTTTGCGAGCAAGTTGCCCATGCGATAGTCGCCATGGATCAGCACCGGCTCACAAGGCGCAGGGCAATTGTCCTCCATCCATTTGAGCCCCAGCGCAATAATCGGACGATCACCACCTGCCTCTTCGAATTGCGCCTTTAAGTCAGCGATGGCTGTGCGGTAGTCCATGATCGGGACTGTAGCTGGCACATCGCCGGGCCTGAGCGAGTGAATGCGGGCCAAGTCGCACACCGCCTCTTTCAAAAGCGCCCCTGATCCCTCAAAATCGAGAATCTCTTTTGGGTTTGGCGTACCGGGAAGCGCTTCCATAACGAAGCCTGAGCCAATCTCATCCTCCGGTTCCAGCTCGGCGACAATGCGCGGTGCTGTAACACCCGTAGCACGTGCAGCGCGAATAACGGCTGCTTCGGTATGATGCCCGAACGGACGGTTTTCCATAAACTCAAGGCTTGGCGCACGGCGCAGAACATAGGCAGCCGTGCCCACCTCAAACCGCCAGCTTTCCATTGTTGCCCCGCCCGTCAAGCGAGTGAGGTTCATAGGTCCATCAAGATTGGCTCGCGCACAAACCCGCGCGAGACCCGTCATTAGCTGCTCGGTAGATGCGTCTCCCACACGCCCTCACATTGCTCTTAATCGTCGAGCTTTTTGCGCATCCGCCTCGCGCGCTTCTTGGGGCTAGGGTGGGTTTTTAGCCATGGCAGGCCATCATCCCGTCCACCGCTGAGCTCATCAAGTTTCTCAAGCGCAGTCACACAGGCATAGGCGTCATAATCATTATCCTGCATAAATTCGAAGGCATAATCATCCGCCTCGCGCTCATGTTTTTGGCTGTGCTGTGCTGTGATGACATTGCCGAAGAACTTGCCGATCTCTGAGTCTGCAATGGCGCCGATTTTCTGGTCAGCTGTACCCGCAACACTCAGCGCTGCCTCGCGTTGCAGCGCTCCTTGCATACGCTTCTTGGTGTGCTCGCGCTGAACATGGCCAATCTCATGACCGATCACATAACGCACTTCATCGTCGTTAAATTGATCCATCAGCCCGGCAAAGATACGGATTGTGCCATTAGCCATGGCGAAGGCGTTCACATCGCGGACCAGATAGGCTTTGATATCAAGGTCGAGCCCATCATAGCTTTCCAGACCCTGCGAGAGCGCCGCAAGCCGCTGACCATAAGGATCATCAGGGCCAGCGAGTGGATTTTTGGAATCCATATCTGCGCTCATCTGATCGAAGAAAACTCTCATCTCTGCATCAGAATAGCTCGCAGCTTCGACGACCTTCTTGGCTGAGCCAAGGATATCACCAAAGCTCTGCGCGCTGGCGGGAACCGATGTGCTTACACCACCAAGCAAAGCGGCCATTGCCAGAAAATCGCGGCGCGATGTGGTACTACCAGAATGATCCATAGATTCTCTCCAATACGACCGATTTTAAACAAGAATCAAAAGAGACGAGGCCTATGTCGCGCTAGGCCCCGTCTCCGGAAGTTAACCGTAACCTATTTTTGACCAAAATTTAAGCGACTACATTGTCTTTCTTGACAGTAATGACTTGCGGATAGGTAAATTCTTTCAATCCATCCACGCCATATTCAGCTCCGAAGCCCGACTGTTTGTGCCCACCAAATGGTGCAAATGGCGAGAGGTGAAGGTATTCATTGACCCAAACAGTGCCCGTTTCCAGCTTCTCCGCGATCTCCACGCCTTTGTCAGTATCGGCTGTCCAGACCGCGCCCGCAAGACCATATTCGGAGTTGTTGGCTCGCTCGATCACCTCTTCTTCACTAGAGAATTTCATCAAAGGCATGACCGGCCCAAATTGCTCCTCAGCCACAATGCGCGCGTCTTCGGGCGGGTTGTCGAGGATGGTAATAGGGACATAATAGCCGGTGCCCGATGGATCCTTATCTCCACCGGTGAGGAACTTATAGCCATTGTCCTTGGCATCCTGAATAAGCTCAAGCACACGGTCGTATTGCTTCTTGTTCTGGATCGGTCCGACGCCTGTGCCTTGCTCAGAGCCATCGCCCACTTTTACGGTCTTGGCGTAATCCGCGATTGCCGCCGAAAGCTCATCGTAAATATCTTCGTGGATGTAGACCCGCTTGGACGCAACACAGATTTGACCAGCGTTTGAAAAGCTCGCCCAGAATAACTGTTCAGCCACTTTCTTGGGGTCTGCATCTGGCATGACGATCGAGGCATCATTACCGCCCAGCTCTAGGGTGATACGCTTCAAGTCACCGCTGGCGCCTTCCATTATCTTTTTGCCGGTAGCGGTCGAGCCGGTGAAGGTGATCTTATCGATATCGGCATGCTCAGTGATGAGCGGTCCGAGGCTGTCTTCACCGGTGATGATGTTGACCGTGCCGGCCGGGACTTGATCGACAATCAGCTCGGCAATGCGCAAGGTTGTAAGCGGGGTGAAGGGCGAGGGTTTAAGGACGATTGTACATCCGCTCATGAGCGCAGGCACAATTTTCTGGATCGCCATCATGACCGGGAAATTCCACGGCACAATGCCGCCGACCACGCCAACCGGCACGCGCCGAGTGCGCGAAAGGCGCGCATCGCTGTCCTCATTGACGACTTCATCAAGCTTGAGGGTCGATTGCGCCGCAGCCATGCCCGCCGCTCCATAAATCTCGCCCTTGGCTTGCTCGTGCGGCTTGCCTTGCTCAGTTGTCAGCAAGCGAAAAAGCTCATCTGCATTAGCCTTGATCGCCCCCGAAATGGCCTGACACACGGCCTGGCGTTCTTCAAAAGAGGTCTTCTTCCAGCTGTTAAACGCCGTGCGCGCGGCAGCAACAGCGGCGTCCAGCTGATCAGCCCCGCATGCCGGGACCTGTCCAATGACCGTCTCATTTGCCGGGTTCACAACATCCAGCCATTCACCGGTTTCTATCATCTCACCATTGATGAGGTTTTTATACTGAGTGACCATTTCTCTCTCCGTCATAAAGACTCATGAATTTCTTACCAGCTAAGGTGGAGCATTGCCCGCAAAAATCAATTGCCAATTGCAACGGTTGACACGAGAGCCACGAGGAAAGAGGAGCTTTGCGCTTAAACGAGCGCTCACGATTTGTGGCGGCCCGCTAAGGAGAACTCTTGATGACCGATACCGCAACAGACGCTGGGAACGAGCTTGTCCTGTACGGCAGCCCTGTTTCACCTTTTGTCCGTAAAGCCATGGCGGTTTGCCTTGAAAAGGGCATAGAGTTTGATTTCCAAGCGGTGAACATCATGCCGATGCCTGATTGGTTCAAAGAGATCTCTCCTATGCGCCGCATCCCTGTATTGCGCGACAGATCTATTGCGACAGAAGGCGAAGCGGGCACCATCGCAGACAGCTCTGCAATATGCGCCTACATTGAAAGAAAACATCCGGAGGCAGCGCTTTACGGCGAAACGGCCTACGGTCATGGTCGGGCGCTTATGATCGAAGAATATGCCGATACAAAAGTAGCATTGATCGGCGGCATGGGGATCTTCCGCCCGATTTTCTTCTCGCTCATTCAAGGCAAGGAGCCCGACATTGAGAAGGCGCGGCAGACTTGGGCAACTGAGTTTCCCCCCATTCTCACCTATCTCAATGACCAGCTTGAGGGTCGGGAATTTTTTGTTGAAGACAACCTCACCATCGCCGATATCGCAGTCACCACTTGCCTGATGCAGGTGGCTTTGGTGGCTGAAATGCCCTTGGATGACTATCCGGCCCTCGCCAAACACTACGAGCATATGATCGCACGCCCCGCTATCGCTGGTCCTATTGCACAAGCCGAAGGCTTTGTCCGCAAGCCCTTGCCCGAGCGTGTCCAACTGACCTAAGGCCAGCCTGGTAATTATAAGAGGGGCATACCCAGGAAACATGGCCAAGAATTGGTGCATCGGGATCATCGGAGGATCTGGTCTTTACGACATCGATGGTATTGAGGAGGAGCAGTGGCTCGCGCTTGAGACCCCTTGGGGTGACCCGTCGGATGAAATCCTGTTCGGTCGCATTGGCGATGTGCAGGTGCGATTTTTGCCTCGCCATGGGCGAGGACATCCAATCTCGCCAAGCGAATTGAATGCACGCGCCAATATCGACGCTCTGAAGCGCGCGGGCTGCACCGATATTCTCAGCATCAGCGCGGTCGGCTCATTGCGTGATGAAATCGAACCGGGTCGCTTTGCGATTGCTGAGCAATTTATCGACAACACGAAGGGGCGAGCATCAAGTTTCTTCACCAGCGGCTGTGTCGCGCATGTTTCTATGGCCGATCCCGTATGCCCGCGCCTCTCGGAAATGGCGGCCAAAGCGGTGAACGCTGCCAAGGGCAAAGTGGCGGTGGGCGCAACCTATTTGGCAATGGAAGGGCCACAATTCTCCACCCGCGCGGAAAGCCATATGTACCGGGCTTGGGGCGCTGACATCATCGGTATGACCGCTATGCCCGAAGTGAAGTTAGCGCGCGAAGCAGAGCTGCCCTACGCGCTGATCGGCATGGCGACCGATTATGATTGCTGGCGCGAAGAGGAAGCTGCGGTCGAGGTCTCAGCGGTGCTTGAGCAGATGAAGGCAAACGGTGCGCTGGCCAAGCAGACTGTGCTGAGCTTCATCAAAGCTCTTCCCAAAACGCGCAAAGCTTCACCGATAGACACTTGTCTCGACACTGCGATGGTCACCTCGCCCCAAGAGCGGGATCCTGCACTTTTGGCGAAGCTTGATGCAGTGGCGGGAAGAGTGCTGAACGCAAAATAGAGGGGAAAGCAATGACGTCTCGGCGCGAACTATTGCAAGCAGGTGCAATTGGTGGTCTGGCCTGTGTTGGAGGCCCCTTCGCCTTGGCGGCTGCTGGCCCGCAACTGCCCGATCCGCCGCAGATCATCATTCCCCCACCCATCTCAAATGAAGAACGTGCGGCGCGCATAGCAGCGGCACAAGGCCTGATCCAGGC
>JBCDKX010000203.1:0-5988 GCA_038746055.1 Pseudomonadota bacterium | reverse complement strand
GAGCTGCTCCCGTTGGTTTTGTGAAAGCAGCAGGCACAGCAATCACATCGCATGCACGTTGCCCAAGCGCCTCGAACAATGCCGGAAAACGCATATCATAGCAGATGGTAAGACCAAGGCGCCCAAGCGGGGTCTCTTCGATTGTTACCACCTCATTACCGGCGGAATATGCGCTGCTCTCACGCCAGCTTTCGCCCGTGCTGAGTTCGACATCGAACATGTGCATCTTGTCATAGGTGACGCTTGGCGCGCCAGATGCGGGAAAATAGAAACTACGGTTGGCGAACTTATCTTGATCGCCAGGTACCGGCATTGAGCCGATACAAAGATCGACGCCAAGACTTTGGGCAAGCTCACCGCATCGCTTAATCAGTTTACCCGGTCCTGACCCAGCAATCCACGGCGTCGCGCGGCTACGCTTACGATCAAGCAGGACTGCCATTTCCGGTGTGAAGAGTATAGCGGCGCGCTGCGTTGCCGCATCTCGAATCGCGTCTTCAATCGCGGAGAAATTGGCCTCAGGATCAATGCCCGAAGTCATCTGTAGGACAGCAATCCGGGGCATCAGGCTTCCGCTCTAAGCCGTCAGCAATGCATCAAGTTCACCCTTAGCCTCAAGCGCTGCGAGATCATCAGAGCCTCCGACATAGGTCTCACCGATAAAGATCTGCGGCACGGTTCTGGCTTGCGGTGCACGGGCCAGCATTTCCTCGCGTTTCGCACCGCCCATGGTGATGTCATACTCATTATATGCGGCGCCCTTTTTGTCGAGTAGGTGTTTGGCCCGCACGCAAAACGGGCAGGCAAACTTGGTGTAAATATCGATCACTGGAGCCGTCATTTTTCAATCCCACACGCCTCTTGAAAGGCAACTTCACAACACTAACTAATACGTGTCGCCCGGTTTCGCCAGTCTTGGGAAACGCAAGGGCGGCACAAAGCAAGCGGGCGCTGCATGAGGCAGGCCTGTCATTTAAATCAAATTGCTCAACGAAGAGGATTTGCACATTATGTCACGTCTTGATTTTACCCCTTACCGCCGCAGCACTGTAGGCTTTGACCGCCTGTTTGACATGCTCGAGAGCCAAGCGCGCGCGAGTTCGGGTGACAACTACCCCCCTTTCAACATCGCCCGTAGTGGTGAAGATAGCTATCGGATCACGCTGGCCGTCGCCGGTTTCCGCCCGCAGGACATTGATATTACGGCGCAGGCCAATCTGCTGACGGTGCAAGGCCGCAAACGCGAAGACTCCGACGAAGGTGCTGAAATGCTCCATGTCGGGATTGCGAATCGCGGCTTTGAACGGCGATTCGAACTTGCTGACTACGTCCGTGTCGATAATGCGGCGCTCGCCGATGGCTTGCTGGTAATCGATCTGGTGCGCGAGATTCCAGAAGCGATGAGGCCCAAGAAAATCGCCGTCAACGGCGCCGCGACACTGAGCGCTGTGCCCAGCGAAGATGCCAAATCTGATGGCAAGGAAGCGGATGCGGCCTAAGCAGCACCGTTATTGAGCACTAATCAGGACGCACGAAACGTCCTGAAATAAATAGGTAAATATCAGAGTAAGTTGGGGGCGGATCCATTGGAGCCGCCCCCGCGACATATGTCGCCCCGACCAAGTATGACCGTCCGGGTCGCAGTAGACGGTCGATCCCCAGCTCGAGCTCATTACAGCCTGGAGCATTCCTGCTCTGGTATTTCAAACCAGCTGCTTAATCTGTTCCACAGGTTATAAAGAACCACCGGCCTTAACGCGCATTGCGCAAACTGCGGACAAAACAATTGTAAATTGCTTAAGTTGACGCGCACGTAAAACTCTTTTGGCTCGGGGCGCAAGTATCAATTTACAGTGGTGTCAATACGGGAAAGCTTTTTGACACAGACATCTGCAGCCAGGCAGAGTCTGCAAAAAGGTCAAACCAGTCTTGATTGCTCAAGGGCCGCCGCGATAAATCCTGCGAACAAGGGATGAGGGTCGAACGGTTTTGACTTGAGCTCTGGATGAAATTGAACGCCTACAAACCAGGGGTGATCAGGCCGTTCCACTATCTCCGGTAAAAGACCATCGGGCGACATTCCGGAAAACACAAGACCGCCGCTTTCAAGCGGATTGATGTAAGCGCTATTGACTTCATAACGGTGGCGATGACGCTCCGAGATCGTCTCTGCTCCGCCATAGATGCGCGATGTATGGCTGTTAGCGCCCAGCTTCGCCTCATAGGCGCCAAGCCGCATTGTACCACCAAGATCACCGCCCGCCTCGCGATTTTGTAGCCCCTCTTCGCTCATCCATTCCGTGATGATACCAACCACTGGCTCATTGGTCTCACCAAATTCGGTGGAAGACGCTTCGGCTATACCTGCTGCACGCGCACCCTCAATGCAGGCCATCTGCATTCCGAGACAAATCCCGAAAAAGGGCACATTGCGCTGTCGGGCAAATCTGACTGATGCAATTTTGCCTTCACTGCCGCGTTCACCAAAACCGCCGGGAACGAGAATACCGTGCATCGGCTCAAGAGCGGAGACAATATCACTCTCATCTTCACCCTCAAAAACTTCAGCATCAATCCATTTGATGTTGACCTTGACCCGGCTGGCAAGGCCACCGTGGACGAGCGCTTCATTGAGGCTCTTATAAGCATCTCGCAGGCCGACATATTTGCCCACCACCCCGATTGTGACTTCCCCCTCAGGGTTAAAATAGCGATCGGTCACATCATTCCAGGCCGACAAGTCGGGCACAGGCGCATCTGCAATGCCAAAACCACGCAGGACCTCCGCATCGAGGCCTGCTTCGTGATATTGGAGCGGGACGGAATAGATTGATGGAGCATCCAGCGCCGGGATCACGGCTTCTTTGCGGACATTACAGAAATTCGCGATTTTCTGACGCTCACCATCGGGGATCGGTTGCTCCGCACGGCACAGCAGCACATCTGGTTTGATGCCCAGGCTGGCAAGTTCGCGCACGGAGTGCTGTGTCGGCTTGGTCTTAAGCTCACCCGCCGCCGCAATAAATGGCACTAAGGTCACATGGACGCTGAGCGTCTGGAACGGCTCCAGCTCATTTCGTATCTGACGGATCGCCTCCATAAATGGGAGAGATTCAATGTCGCCAACGGTCCCGCCGATCTCGCACAGGATGAAATCATGATCGTCCTGATCGGCAAGAGCGAATTGCTTAATCGCATCGGTGACATGAGGAATCACCTGCACCGTCGCACCCAGATAATCACCGCGCCGCTCCTTGGCGATGATATCGCGGTAGACGCGTCCAGAGGTGATATTGTCGCTCTGACGCGCGGAGACACCGGTGAAGCGTTCATAGTGTCCCAGATCAAGGTCGGTCTCAGCCCCATCGTCAGTAACGTAGACCTCGCCGTGCTGATAGGGGCTCATCGTGCCCGGATCGACGTTGAGATAGGGGTCGAACTTGCGAATGCGAACCTTGTAACCGCGCGCCTGTAAAAGCGCGGCTAAGCTTGCCGCCATGAGACCTTTGCCGAGCGAGGAAACCACGCCGCCGGTGATAAAAATGTACCGCGCCATGGGACCCGAGCTTTAAGCGCTGTGAGGGATTCGGGGCAAGCGAAATGGCGCATCAATCGGGCGCCAATCCACAAGTGTTACATTTGGCTCTTGTGAAAGTGCTCGCTTACTCGCCTAGCGGATCGTCGTTTGCCGCAGGTGCCGTCTCTGCAGGAGCGCTGCCTGCACTTCCGCTTCCTTCACCGAGGAGATCTTCAGCCGAGGCCGCACCGCCCTCCCCAGCTGATCCACCGAGAAGATCGGGCGCAGCAGCGTCGCGATCAAGCGTCGATGTGACTTCACCAATGCTCGATTCGCTTACGGCGAGCGCGGCAAGAACAATTGACATCACTACGAAAGCCACTGCTAACCATTTGGTCGAGCGGGTAAGAAAGTCGGCTGCACCGCGCGCACCCAATGCACCTGAAGGATTTCCGCCGATCCCAAGACCTCCGCCCTCTGAGCGCTGCATAAGCACCACGCCCACAAGTGCAGCTGCGATCATAGCCTGGATGACAGTGAGGATGATGAATAGCGACATATCAGGTTCTTCTAGATGGTTCTCAACGCGCCCCTGCACTTAGGCATGAGCGCTCAAAACGACAAGGTCAGTGAGATATTGGCTCAGGCGTCGAATGCTTCAGCTGCAGCGAGTGCAATGCTCATAAAGCTGTCTGCTGTGAGGCTGGCTCCTCCAACAAGCGCACCACCAACATTTGGCACCGCAAAAATATCACTCGCATTTTCGGGCTTTACTGATCCGCCGTAGAGAATCCGAACCGCTGCACCGTCCTCTTCACCATAGAGTTTGATGAGCAGTTGGCGAATTTCGCCATGCATCTCTTCAATATCTTGAGGCTGTGCGGTCTTGCCAGTGCCAATGGCCCAAATCGGCTCATAAGCGATAGCCAGCGCCTCGGCCGGTTTTTCGACTTCCGCCGGCAATGACGCCTTGAGCTGACGAGTGACGAAGGAAACCGCATTGCCCTCATCGCGGGTTTCCTCGGCCTCGCCGCAGCACATAATCACCCGCAGCCCGACCGATAGGGCTGATTCGGCTTTGGCCTGAACAAGAGTATTGGCCTCACGGTGGGCTTGCCGTCGCTCAGAATGCCCAAGGATGACAAAGTTGCCCCCAGCATCTGCGATCATCGATGCAGAGATATCGCCAGTGTGCGCACCGCCATCATGCTCATGACAGTCCTGCGCGCCAACCGCGATCTGCTCAGCCTCCCGGTGGATCGGATGAATCAGAGTATACGGCGGCGCAATTGCCACTTCGACCTTCATGTGCCGTTGCGCGGCGCGGTCGATTGAGCGCGCTTCCGAAAGCATGGCTCTGGTGCCGTGCATCTTCCAATTTCCAACGATGTATGGACGCTGGGACATTCAACTTTCCTGCGATTGAGCGGTGCGAATCTTGCTCATAGATGTAAGGTCGGGCGGCCCGGTCGGCTAGCTGAGCGATTAAGTTTAGTCAAAACCCCTTTCAACCTGTTGCCGCGAGGTCGCAGGACCGATAAAGCGCCTCACGTGATTAGGTCAGATGGGTAAATCCCAGTTTTCTCCCATTCCTTGGCCATTCAAGACAGAGTAAAAGCACTGGTCATTCAACTAAGAGTGCCCACTACAAAAATAAATGCGACAAAATGCGCATGAGCCAAAAGCATCGGGAATTGACTTAGATGATTTCGCTGTTTCGTAACTTCTTTCAATCGAAGATCGGTCTGCCAATCTTCATCGGCTTTCTTGTTATTGTTGCCTTGGCCTTTGCCGCCAGTGACATCTCAGGCTCGGCTACTTTTGGCGGTTTAAGTGGAGATGACAAAGTAGCAGCGATTGGTGACACCACAATTTCTGCTAATGAAGCGAATGGCGCGATGAACAATGCGCTGACCCGCTCGCGTCAGCAAAACCCAACCATCACCATGCCGCAATTCATCGCGCAAGGGGGTTTTGATGCGGAGCTTGATGTTCTGATTGATCGCTATGCGTTGGGGCAGTTCGCGCAGGAGTATGGCCTGAGGGCGGGTGAAAACCTTGTGAACAGCGAGATTTTGCAGATTCCGGCCTTCCGTAGCCTCACTGGCGAATTTGACCAGGACACCTATCAGGCGGCGCTGCGGCGCCAAGGCATTACCGATGCGATTTTGCGCAACGATATTGCTGACGGTCTGCTAGCTCAGCAGATTCTGCGCCCTGCCCTTGGTGCACCCACACTGCCCAAAGCTGCCGCCAAACAATATGCCTCGCTGGTGCTTGAGCGGCGGCAGGGTCAGATCGGCTTGATCACCAGCCTTGCGTATGCTCCCCAGGAGGATCCGAGTGAGGAAGTGCTCACTGCCTTTTATGAGGAAAAGCGCGGTGATTTTATCTTACCTGAACGGCGCACACTGCGCTTTGCTGGCTTTGGAGCAGACAGTGTTTCAGGTGACCTGACACCCAGCGCTGAG
>JBCDKX010000202.1:0-6027 GCA_038746055.1 Pseudomonadota bacterium | reverse complement strand
GCACCGCATTTCGATCAATGCGCATGAGCCTGTCAAGGATACCGGGTTACGCCGTACCTATCCCAATTGGATGACCCGTGAAGGGGCGCGGGGCATGGAATTCAACGCCTGGGGTACGCCGCCCAATCCGCCTGAACACATTTCGATCCTCGCTTATACGCGGATGCTCTCTGGCCCAATGGACTTTACGCCAGGCATCTTTGACTTGCGGCCGAATGAGAAACCTCCCTTGCGCGAAGATATGCCGCGCGGCGATCCTTCCAACCGGCCGCAAACAACGCTGGCCAAGCAGCTGGCGCTTTATGTTGTGCTCTACTCCCCGCTGCAAATGGCGGCCGATTTGCCTGAGAATTACGAGGCGCGGATGGACGCCTTCCAATTCATCAAGGATGTCGAGGCCGACTGGGAAGAAAGCGTGGCGATAGCTGGTGAGATTGGTGAATATGTTGCCATTGCCCGCAAGGGCAGGGCCAGGGGTGAGTGGTTCCTTGGCGCTGTGACGGATGCAAAAGAGCGCACTTTGACCCTGCCGCTGAGCTTCCTTGAAAAAGGGAAAAACTATATCGCGCAAGTTTATCGCGATGGCAAAGAGGCGCATTGGGACACAAATCCCTACGCAATCGTGATCGAAGAGATCGAGGTCACGGGAGGTGGCACATTTGCGGTCGAGCTCGCCTCATCGGGTGGGGTTGCCGTGCGTTTTGTTGCAACGGATTGACCGGTTGAAGGCGTTCACCAAAGCCAGACGTAGAGCCCGACAAGCATTGCCAGCGTTAGCGCGGCAAGCGTATTGAAGAGCGTGCTGGTTGCAAAGGTAATATCGGAGAGCGTCACGGTGCGTTCCTCATCTGGCAGTGTTGTGGCACGCGAGACAGCTGCAGCGGCTAACAGTGCAGCGAGGAAGACCAACCAGATACGGATGATGAACGGCACATCGGGCATGCCGAACTTGAGCGCAACGTTGACCAAGAGTGATCCGATCAGAGCTGTAAAGGCGCCTGCTGCATTGGCTTTTTTATCGAAGAAGCCAAGCAGGAAGACCACCACGATCCCAGGAGCGATAAAGCCCGTATACTCCTGAACCGTCTGAAATCCGCTTTCAAACCCGCCGATGAAGGGGCGAGCCAGCACCAGAGCAATCGCCATGCAACTGAAGGCTGCGATGCGGCCGACAGTCACATAGTGCTGGTCAGCGCGATCAGGGCGCGCAGCCTTATAAAGGTCCATTGTGAAGATGGTCGAAATCGAGTTCATCATAGAAGCAAGTGAGGACACTACCGCTGCGATAAGCGCCGCAAATACAAGGCCACGCAGGCCAGTGGGCGCAAACGCCATCAGCTCGCCGTAGGTACGGTCTGATTTCTCCGCCAGAGCTGGGCCATCGAGCACGCCCTGCTGCGCCAGGATCACCGCTGCAATACCCGGTATGACTACAATAAATGGCACCAGGATCTTAAGGAAAGCGGCAAAGGCGAGGCCCTTTTGCGCTTCACCGAGGCTCTCAGCTCCCAGTGCACGCTGGATTATGTATTGGTTGAAGCCCCAATAGCTAAAATGTAGCACCCACAGCCCGCCTAGCAATGTCCAGATACCGGGGAGGTCGCCATAAGCAGGGTGCTCCGGTTCAAGGATCATTTCGAAGTGACCTGGCATTTCACCCATTAGGTATCCGAAGCCTGCAAGGGCACCATCAGCCGGAAGCGCATCCAACGCAAACCATGTGATTGCTAGTCCGCCCATAACCAATATGACCACTTGAATGATATCGGTTAGCGCAACCGCCTTCAGCCCTCCGTAAAGCGAATAGAGCGCAGCAAAGCCAGCGAGTGCCATCATGCAATAAGTAATCCCCCAGCCGGTGAGCGATTGGACCGCCAAGCCACCAAGCCACAGCACAGTTGTGAGGTTGACCGCCGTGTAGAGCGCTACCCAGAAGACACTCATGAGGTTCTTGACCCCCTCACCATACCGTTGCTCGAGGAACTGCGGCATGGTGTAGATTTTGCGTCTGAGGAATATTGGCAGGAAATACTTGGCGACAATGATCAGGACAATCGCTGCCTGCCATTCATAGGCGGCGATCGCGATACCAACGGCAAATCCCTGACCCGATTGGCCGATAATTTGTTCCGCCGAGATGTTAGAGGCAATCAGGGAGGCTCCTATCGCCCACCACGGAAGGGCGCGACTGGCGAGGAAATAATTCTCTGTGTCTTTCTCTTGACCTGGGGGCTCCCGGCTAACGAACAGAGCGATGCCGAGCAAAGCAAGCGCGTAGCTAGCAATGATGATGATATCGATTGTTTCCAGCGTCACTGGCGCTCTCCCCGTCTTAAGCCTGTGCTGATCCGGCTTTTCGGCAGAGATTAGCTGCTTGATTGAAGGCTGCGAAAGTGAGGGTAGGGCCCATTTCCACCATCAGATGCGCGCTTTGCTTTGGCGCAAACGTATTCACATGGCAGTGCCAAGAATAATCACCAGCTATCAGGGTGCATCAAGACTCGGAATCATCGCCTTGCCGCAGGGGCAGGTCGCGCGAATGATAATCACTCTGATTTTGCACGTGCGAAATGGCTTGCACACCATACGAGTCTTTAATACGCGCCTTGTAAATGTCACATGGCACCCACTGGGATCAGACGAATACCGGGTGTCAACATCCGTTCTTTTGACCTTGGGATAAGTCATGAGCCTTTACGCCGCCTACCTCGACGAGATCGAAACTCGAAAAATCCAGGGGCTTTCGCCCAAGCCGATTGAGGATGGCGCGCTGGTTGGCGAATTGATCGTTCAGATCAAAGATGAGGGGCATGAGCACCGTGCGGAATCCCTGAATTTCCTGATCTATAATACGCTTCCCGGCACAACCAGCGCAGCGGGAGTCAAAGCTGCATTCTTGAAAGAGATTATTCTTGGAAAGACTTCCGTTACCGAGATTACTCCCGATTTCGCCTTTGAGCTGCTGTCGCACATGAAAGGTGGCCCTTCGGTTGAGGTGCTGCTTGATCTGGCGCTGGGTGGCGATGCTGCGATCGCCAAGCAGGCAGGCGAAGTCCTAAAGACCCAAGTGTTCCTCTACGAAGCGGATACGGACCGGCTGAAGGCGGCACATGAACGCGGCAATGCGGTCGCAATGGACATCCTCGAAAGTTACGCCAAGGCAGAGTTCTTCACCAAGCTTCCCGAGATCGAAGAAGAGATCAAAGTCGTCACCTATATCGCTGGCGAAGGCGATATCTCGACCGACCTTTTGTCGCCTGGCAATCAGGCGCACTCGCGCTCTGACCGCGAACTGCACGGCAAATGCATGATTACCCCGGAAGCGCAGGCAGAAATCACTGCCCTTAAGGAAAAGCACCCGGATTGCCGCGTCATGCTGATCGCGGAGAAGGGCACTATGGGTGTGGGCTCTTCGCGTATGTCTGGTGTTAATAATGTGGCGTTGTGGGCCGGCAAGCAGGCAAGCCCATACGTGCCTTTTATCAACATCGCCCCGGTCGTTGCTGGCACCAATGGCATCTCACCGATCTTCCTGACCACCGTCGGAGTGACTGGCGGTATCGGCATCGACCTTAAGAACTGGGTCAAGAAGCTCGACGAAGACGGCAACCCTGTGCTTGATGGCTATGGCGATCCGATGTTGGAGCAGGCCTATTCGGTGACAACCGGCAAGGTTCTGACCATCAATACCAAAGAGAAGAAGCTCTACGAGGGCGACAAGGAACTCGCCGATGTGTCCGGTGCCTTCACCGCGCAAAAGGTGGAGTTTATGAAGGCGGGCGGCTCTTATGCGGTTGTCTTTGGCAAGAAGCTTCAGAGCTTTGCCGCTGCGACCCTGGGTCAAGAACTCAAATCTGCCTATGCGGCCAATCGCGAGATTTCGCATGAGGGGCAAGGCCTCACAGCAGTAGAGAAGATTTTCAATCGCAACGCCGTAGGCACGACGCCGGGCGCGGTGCTCCATGCTGGCTCTGATGTACGGGTTGGCGTCAATATTGTCGGTTCACAAGACACCACGGGCCTGATGACCAGCCAAGAACTTGAGGCGATGGCCGCGACTGTTATTTCACCCACTGTCGATGGGGCGTATCAGTCTGGATGTCACACCGCATCTGTCTGGGACAAGAAGGCGCAGACCAATATTCCCAAGCTTATGAGCTTTATGAATAAGTTTGGCTTGATCACGGCGCGCGATCCTGATGGCGATTATCATGCGATGACTGATGTGATCCATAAGGTTCTTAACGACATCACCATTGATGATCGTGCGATTATCGTGGGTGGGGACAGCCATACGCGTATGTCCAAGGGTGTCGCTTTCGGTGCTGACTCAGGCACCGTTGCGCTCGCGCTGGCAACAGGTGAGGCGACTATGCCTATCCCGGAAAGCGTCAAAGTGACCTTCAAAGGCACGCTCAAAGATCACATGGACTTCCGCGACGTGGTTCACGCAACACAGGCGCAAATGCTCAAGCAGTTTGGCGACAATGTGTTCCAGGGCCGCGTTATTGAAGTGCATATCGGCACATTGCTGGCGGACCAGGCCTTCACCTTCACCGACTGGACGGCGGAGATGAAGGCCAAGGCCTCTATTTGTATATCCGAAGATGAGACACTGATCGCCTCGCTCGAAATCGCCAAGGCGCGCATTCAGATCATGATCGACAAGGGCATGGACAACGCCAAAGGCGTGCTCGCGGGCCTGATTGCTAAGGCGGATGAGCGTATCGCGGAAATCAGATCAGGCGAAGTTCCGGCACTGCGCCCTGACGACAATGCGAAATACTTCGCCGAGGTTGTGGTTGATCTCGATATTATCGCAGAGCCTATGATTGCCGATCCTGATGTCAACAATAACGATATTTCAAAGCGTTATACTCACGATACGATCCGCCCAATCTCCTATTACGGCGGCGAGAAGCAAGTTGATCTGGGCTTCATTGGCTCGTGCATGGTGCACAAGGGGGATATGAAGATCCTCTCTGAAATGCTGCAAAACCTTGAGAAGCAGCACGGTAAGGTTGAGTTCAAAGCACCGCTTGTGGTGGCTCCTCCAACCTACAACATTGTCGATGAGCTTAAGGAAGAAGGCGATTGGGAGTTGCTCTCTAAATATGCCGGTTTTCAATTCGACGACACCAACCCCAAGAATGCGGCGCGGACCGAATATCAGAACATGCTCTATCTTGAGCGGCCGGGCTGTAATCTGTGCATGGGAAATCAGGAAAAGGCCGAAAAGGGCGACACAGTGATGGCAACGTCCACACGGCTCTTCCAAGGCCGCGTGGTTGAAGACGCGAGCGACAAGAAAGGCGAAAGCCTGCTATCATCGACCCCAGTCGTGGTGCTTTCGACGATCCTTGGCCGTACGCCGACGATCGAGGAATATACTGCGGCGGTTGATGGCATCAATCTCACCAAATATGCTCCTCCTGTCGATGCCTAACGGGCAGAGCTAAATTGCTCGGCGAGAACGGCCCCGATCATCAGGCAAACGTCGATGATGGCCGTGCTCGCATCGATTGGGTAGAGCAGCACTCGCCGGTGATGCGCGGAATGGTGTGAGAAACGCTTGCTGATGGCTCGCTTAAAGGTAAGTGCATCGCCGTGGTCGTGCACCTCGAAGCCAAAACCGCTTATCTAGCACTGCTACTCGCCGAAGCCGGAGCGGAGGTCGTAGCAGCCGGAAGCAATCCACAGACCACGCATGCTTCGGTTGTAGCGGCGTTGCGCGATCAGGGGATCAGAGTTGTTTCCGAGGCTGGTGGAGATCACCAGTCTTGGGAGAAGGAGCTGCTGGCAGCTGGCGACTTGCAACCAGACTATATCGTTGATGACGGCGCTGAGCTTACCATGCGGATTGGGCTCCACAGGCCAGAGCTCTACAAACGCTTGAAGGGCGTGTCAGAAGAGACGACGACCGGGACCGCGCGTCTCCCCGCCCTTCACCAAGCTGGCAAGCTGCCGTTTCCTGCGCTCACGGCCAACGATGCACGGTGTAACCATTTGTTCGACAATCGCTATGGT
>JBCDKX010000201.1:0-6041 GCA_038746055.1 Pseudomonadota bacterium | reverse complement strand
TGATAACGACCCGCCGACTTTCACCGGTGTGACGCCTGAGTGCTTCGGCACCGGCATCGACGAGTTTCTGCAGCTCACCAATGGCCCAGGCTTTGACAGCCACAACTTCTCGCTCATCCTCGCCAAGACTTTCGATGAAGGCATCTTCACCGAAAACGGCAGCGTGAACGTGAACTTCGGTTATGCGTTTAGCGATGCTGAGCAGACGATCAATTTCCGTTCGTCAACTGCAGGTTCGACCTTCGATGGTACAGCTGTGTTCGATCCGCAAAGTCCAGCCATCTCGCAATCTGGCTTTGAAACTCGCCACAACTTCACCGTCACGATGAACTTCCGTGAAGAGTTCTTCGAGGATTACACGACCAGCCTCGGCATCTTCTTCCGTGCATCGGAAGGCCGTCCGTACAGCTTGACCTTCAACCAGGACGGCGACTTGCAGGATGATCTGGACCTCCCGACATTCCGCGATCCAAGCGCGGCGGAAGAGAATGTGCTCGCTTACATTCCAACGGGTGTAAACGATCCATTCCTCTCACCCCAGAGCAACCCGATTGCTGTCCAGCAGTTCCTTGATGCGATCAACTCGAACTCGGGTATCGTTAGCAATCTGAGCTGCGACTTCACGCCAGGGCAACCGATTGAGCGGAACAGCTGCCGCAACTCATGGTTCTTCGACATGGACGTTCGCCTAAGTCAGGAACTGCCCTTTATCGGTAGCCTCACGGGTGTGAAAGAAGACCGTCTGGAAGTGTTCATGGACATTGATAACTTCCTCAACATGCTCGACAGCGGTTGGAATACCCGCCGGGCACTGGGTGGATTTGATGGTCGTGTTGCACTGCTCGATGCAAGCTTCGATGATGACGGTTTGTTCATCCTCGATAACTTCAACCCTAATGCGGCCCAAGCTAACACGTTTGAATCAAACACCGCTTGGCGCATCCAGTTCGGTGCGCGCTACGAGTTCTAGATCGAACGCTTCAAAGAATACAATGAAAGCGGCGGGGCCAATGGCTCCGCCGCTTTCTTATGTTGTCCTAGTCGACTCTATGTGCGTCGTTAGCTGCTGATCTCCGCAAGCGTGTCAGCAGGATCGTCTGCGACGCTTAAAAGTTCGGAGGCAAGCTCCTCGCGAACATGGCCCGGCAATTCCATGCGCAGGGCGTGCTCAAGTGCAGCCGCCTGATCGCCGAGCTCCGCTTCACCAAAAATTGCGGCTGTCCCAGCGAGCTTATGGACCAACTTGGCGATGTGCTCACATTGCTCTGGCGAACCACCTTCATTACCAAGCGATCCGCTTCCCAGTGCATTGCGCACCGCCTCCACTGCCTCTCTCCGCCGCTCACTCCAGCGGCGTATCAGGCTTGGCGAGTGGAATTGCGAGAGGCTTGATTTCCGCCTCTCTTCGATCTGTGTTTCTGGGAGTGAAATCTCCCCTATTTTGGGAGGTCTTGTCGACGGATCGCGCGATATGTCGACAATCTCCGCAGCGACTGGCGGGTCAGTTAAGGAGGGTGGCGGTGCTAGTGATTGGTCGTCAGAAAAATAAGAGAGATCGCCTGATGGCGGTATGTTCCTTACATTCTCCGGGCTGTCCTCCCGCTCGATAATGCGGGTTGGCAACCAGCGTTGGAGTGCTCTTGCCAAGTCAGAAAAGACCAGCGGTTTGGCAAGATGCGCTTGCATGCCCGCATCGCGCGCAGCGGTAAGATCCTCCGGGAAAGCATTGGCGGTCAATGCGATGATGGGCAGTTCGTCCGGTGCGATCCCCTCCATCCGAATTGCGCGCGTGGCTGCATAGCCATCACAGCCAGGCATCTGGATATCCATAAGGATCAAATCGAACGGTTTGCCGCGCATGATGGAATCGATGACCATCGCAATCGCCTCATTCCCATCGTGGGCCGTCGCGACACTTTGGCCACAGCGCTCCAGCATTTCGGAAACAAGCAAACGATTCACATCATGGTCTTCAACCAGCAAAATGCTTGCTGATCGGGTCAGCATTGAAGGCTCCAAGTGTTCGTCTTGGACACACTCAGGAAGGATCGGCTCGGCGTAGTTGGCAGGCAAGGTCAGGCGGAACGTCGAGCCTTCACCCGCTTCGCTTTGCACCTCAATGGTTCCGCCCAGGAGCTCAGCCAGCTGGCGACTGATCGAAAGGCCAAGGCCAGTACCACCATAGCGGCGGGCGGTGTCGCCTTCTCCTTGAGTGAAAGGGGCGAAAATGCTGTGAAGGCGCTCTTCGCTGATACCAATCCCAGTGTCTTGCACCTCGATATAGAGTTCTTCTTTCTCACTGAAGACCTTGATTTCAATCTGCCCTTTTTCGGTGAATTTGACTGCATTTCCCACCAGATTAAGGATAACCTGTCGAAGACGCAGTCCATCGGTCTTGATCCACGGAGGGGAAGCGTTGGCGGTGCCAGCTCCAGTCAGATCCCTGCAGGCCTCGCTCATTGAGAAATGGAGTTTAAGTCCTTTCTTCTCGGCGCTCGGCCGATAAAGGGCAGCACACTCTGAAACGGTGGTTAGCAGATCGACCGGCTCATCAGTGATGCCGATTTGTCCCGCTTCGATTTTTGACAGATCCAATATGTCGTTCAAGAGCATCATCATTGAACGGCCTGATTGGATGATCATGTCAGCGTGACGACGGTTTTCTTCGCTCAGCCCGCCCTCGCGCAAGAGCTCAGCGAAGCCGAGCACACCATTCATGGGCGTGCGGATTTCGTGGCTCATATTGGCGAGGAATTCACTCTTCGCACTTGCAGCTTTCTCCGCTGAGCGCCTCGCTCGTGTAAGCAGCAATTCGAGTTCAACCCGTTCCGTGACATCGCGTGCAGACATGACAATACCATCGCGGCAGTCATTTGCTGTGTCTCCAATTACCGCACAGTCGGCTTCGATGAAAACGGGATGTCCTTCATCATCATCAAGGAGCCGCCTGTAGGTCAGGCGCTCCTTGTCGCATTTTCCGCTAAGCAGATTGTCAAGGACAGACATAATCCGGTCATGTGCATCTGCGTGGCTTCGATCTGCTACATGCCAGCCAAGAAAATCCTCGGGGGGGTGACCGAGAACCTCCCTGACCGAGGGTGAAGCATAGGTGCACACGCCTTCTCGGTTAATCATCATCACGGCATCTGTGATGCCTTCGGTAAGCAGTGCGAGTTCGCGGCGACCTTGCTCCAGCTCATCAGTCATACGCTTGCGCCCGGCAAGGATGGCAGCGATCGGCAGGCCGGTAAGGAAGTTCGCCGCTATGAAGGCTTGAACGAGGTTCATTCGGGTGATCTCGCTTACTACTTCGTGCGCAATCGGCCCCTGGCCTGCGAAGCTTGCCGTCGCGGCGATGATGGCGAGGCCTGGTACGAATAAGGCGGTTCCCACGGTACCCAATCGCAGTGCTACCAGCAGCGTAACTGGTGGGATAAGAAACAAAAGCGGATAGGAACTCTGGCTGAAAACCAGATACGCCGCTGCCAGGCCAATGCCCGCAATAATAAGCGCTTGAAGCAAGTTTGCAGACAAATGAAATGTGGGCTCGTGCCAGATCCGAGCGATGAGGAGCACGGCGGGCACGATCAGAATGATACCCATGCTGTCGGCAAGGAACCAAGCCGACCCTCCGGCCCAGATTGCACCAACATCGGAACCTAGTATCGGAGCGGCTATAAGTGCACCAGAAATTGGGCCCATCACTCCGCCATATTGAAGGAAAAAACCAAGGTGTGAGAGGTCTGAAAGATCCGGCGTTCCGCCGCACGCTCTGCGTGTAAGCCATGTCACCAAAATGATTGTGGTGAGATTGCCGAGTGTAAACACCGCCGCCACAACAATCGCCGTACCCGCAAAGACATTGGCCGCAAGACTGGCCAGAGCAATGGCAAAAAGTGCGGGCAGCTGAGTACGCAAGCGAACAACAAACAACACCGCGATTGCGATCGCATTGGGCAACCAAACACTCGCCAGCGTTGCATCAAATCGCGAGATTGCGAGGCATAAGACCGCTACCAAGAAATAGACGAAACCAGTGCCAAGACCTAAGACCCATGCGCGCCTATTCGCGTTTGGTCCCAAAAGCGTTTTCAAACTGGTCCTTGAAAAGAGGCTGGCAGAGTTTTTTGAGCGCGAAACACCTGACTGCACGATCGCTATCTCGCCAGTTGCGGTAGAATTCGAGGGGTCAGTAGACAGTTCATTTGCGTTTTGTTTTGCGGGTTCCATCGTAAATCACCCAGTTACAAGTCAACGTAGGGGGGGTATTTTGTGAGCTTTGACCCTTCACATTTCATTCTCTATCCCGTGCCGAACTTGCAGGATTTCCATGCACAGTTGCAGAGAATAGATGATCAAGACCAAATCGCGCTATCAGGGAAAACCGAGAGTCCCGCGCTGGCCCTTATTGACTGCGATCGTCGTCTTTCATTTGGCGGCGCTTTACGGACTGTCGCGTCTGCTTGCGCCGGAATTCACTGCCAGCGTTGAACGCGAAGTTGCAAGCGTTCTGTCAGTCACGGTCACCACGCCTGAAGAGCCCGAGACACCGCCTGAACCTGATGCGGGGAATCAAGGCAATCCGGGAGAGGAGGCGGTGCCTGAGCCGATCACCGCGCCGAGCCCTACAGAAATCGAAAAACGCCCAGAAACACGCCCACGTGTCTCTTCGACCGGTACTGCAAGCCAGTCTGGGGCAAGAGAAACGGGCGATGGCACTGGCAATCGAGGGGAAGGCCTTGGGACTGGCAGCGGCAATCAAGGTGTCGGACAAGGTAATGGTATTGCGGTCAGGCCGAGCGTTCGTTCAGGTGAGCTTGATCCAAAGCGAGATTTCCCCGTGCCCGAAGGTGGACGCTCTGTGCGGTTTGGCACCTCGGTCACGGTGGTTTTTACCGTTACCACCGAAGGAGGCGCGCGCGACTGCTCCGTGGTGCGAACCAGCGCCGACGCAGCAACAACCGCGCTGGTGTGTGGCCTAGTGATAGACAAGATCCGCTTCAACCCAGCGCGCAATGCAAATGGTGATCCGGTTCAATCGCGTTATGGATACCGCGTTGATTTTCGTGAACGGTAGTTCAACTGGACTGCACTATTGTTCTGTTGACTAATCCGGGGCATTGCAGGCTTGATCGAAGACAAACCAAAAGTAGGGACGACAACGAGACGTGATCCATCCTGTGATTTTGTGCGGGGGAAGTGGCACGCGGCTGTGGCCGCTGAGCTTGAAGACGCACCCAAAGCCTTTCCTCCCACTTATTGGGGAGACCAGCCTGTTTCAGCAGGCGATTGCTCGTGTGGCAGATGATCCGCGGTTTGCAGAGCCAGTGATCGTATCGGGCGCTGCCCATCAGGAGTTGATCACCCAGCAAATGGATGGCGCGCCTCACCGGCTGATTGTCGAACCAGCGTCCAAGAACACTGCGCCTGCAATCGCACTTGCAGCGGCATTGTTGGAACCGGATGCCATCATGCTGGTATGTCCCAGCGATCACTATATTGCTGACCCGGTGAGCTTTTGTGAGGCTGCCGTTGCAGCTGGTGATTTGGCAGCCGAAGATTACCTTACCGCCTTTGGCATTTCGCCAGACCGGCCCGAAACGGGATATGGCTACATTCGGCAAGGCGGAGCTCTTACCGCAGGTTTCGCGATTGCCGAATTCGTTGAAAAGCCTGATCTGGCGCGTGCGCAAGACTATCTGGCTAGCGGACAGTACAGCTGGAATGGAGGGATATTTGCTTTTCGTGCCGGTGCATTTCTCGAGGCATTGGCAAAGCATCGTCCAGCCATGGCCCAGTCCGTGAATGCAGCTATGGGACGAGCGTCCTGTGAAGGCCAGATCATTCATCCAGACACGAAGAGCTTCGTCGGTATTGAAGGTGAATCAGTGGATTATGCGGTGATGGAAAACACTGCACGCGCGGCGATGATACCCGTTAGCATGGGGTGGTCCGATATCGGCAATTGGTCAGCTCTAAAGGATGCTCTGGCCGAGAGAGGCGACCGCTCTCTGGGTCACAATCTGACTCGCGGCGAGGTC
>JBCDKX010000200.1:0-6047 GCA_038746055.1 Pseudomonadota bacterium | reverse complement strand
TATGGTTGAGGCTGGCGCCGACCGAAAAGCCTTCGACAGGCGTCAGGTCAATACCGATATTCGCTGTAACACCAGGTGCGCGCTCCAGTTCATTACCTTCTACGCCTGGAGCATCGGAAAATTCGACGATTTCAGTTTCTGTGAGCCCTAGTGAGCCGGAAAGACTGAGCCATTCCGAGACTTCAGCGCTCAGTGAGAGCTCAAGTCCATAAGTCTCCGCCTTCTCGGCATTGCGCACCACGCTGCCAAAGATATCGGGTGCGAACTCCACCCGTTCAAACAGCTGCACATCGCTGATATCAGTGTAGAAGATATTCGCGCTTAGCTCGATCCGATTGTCGAGCAGGCTTGAACGCATGAATGCTTCATAGACCCAGCGCGTTTCAGGATTGAACGTTGGTAGGAAGAACGGCGTTACGCCATCTCCCCGGCCTTGTGCCGCCGTGGGTCTTACAAAGCTGAAGCCGCCCGGGGTAAAGCCGCGCGCTGCGAAAAAGCCGATATTGATATCCTCGCTAACGTCATAATCGATGCTGAGGCGCGGTAGTGCGGCATCGAAGCTTTCATCAAAGTCCACGATGGTCGGATTGGACAGTGTCTCGGGCGTATTGAGGCCAAGAAATCCGACCCTTTCCTGCTCTTCACGCTGGTAGCGCAGGCCAGCAAGGATGGTCAGTTCAGATGTGGGACGGAAGATCCCTTCGCCATAAACTCCAACGCTCAGGCGTTCATCATCCGCGGGGCCCGGTCCAAAGAAGTCCCAATCCATATCGACATCAAGAAAGCGCACGATGGCACCGGGCGAAAACTCAAATCGACCATCGTCAGTGGCAAAAGTGAGCTGAGTTTCGTTCTGTATGTCGTAGGTGCGCTGGTCGAGGCGGAAGGTGCCATTGCCGCTGATACGGGTGAGATCTGAGGTTGACCAAGTCAATGTATTTAGCAGCATAGCGGCATCCGAGAAATCGTAGCTGGTCTCAAAAGTGACCGCGTGGCCAGTGTTCAGAAATGCCGCCACGTTGGAACTTGAGCGCAGGAACTCGCCATCGATCAGATTCGCGTTCTCGGTCTGTGGGCCATCGGATTCAGTGTAAGTGTAGGACAGCTCAAATCGGAGATCATCGGCGCCGCCCGGTAGCCATACGGCCTTGGCCCGCGCGTTCAGCTGATTGAATTCAAATATCTCGGGGATCGGCAGCAAGTTGGGATTGGTGTATTCAAGAATTGTGTCGCGGAAGTTGTAATCGACAACGAGGCGGGCAAACAGCTGGCCTTCGACCAGTTCGCCAGACACAAGGCCAGCCAGTTGATATTGGTCAAATGAACCATATTCCGCAACAAGCTCGACTTCAGTTTCTGAGGTTGGGTCCGCTGTGACCAGGTTGATCGCGCCAATTGCACCGTTGATGCCACCGCCGGTGGTTTGCGGTCCGCGCACGACTTCGATTGCTTGGACATCATATACGGAAGTCGCGCCAAAGGTGATTTCACCATAGGCGAGTGGGCGTCGGTCTATGGTGACAGGGGTAGGGATCAACCGACCGGGAATGATCCCAGCGGCAGAATTGCCTGCGCCTTCTGCATTCTCGCCGCGAATATTGATAAAGCCGTTCTGCACACCCAGCGTATTTATGTTGGGAACGCGTCGTAGCACATCTTCCAGGCTGTCCGAGGCGCGGTCGAGATTCAGCTCTTCTTCGCCCAGGGTCGTGATCGATTGCCCACTGGCCCTAGCGGTTACGAGAATACTGCCGGCGTCCGTTTCGTCAGCACCAACTTGGGCGGCGGCGGGGAGAGCGGCGAAACCCACCGCAGTGCTGCTGATAAGCGTGTTTCTGAAAGCGCGAGAGGATGGAAAGCGCATAATTTCTTAGTCCTTTTGCATGGCGTCAGCCTGATTCTGAGTGTGTCAATCTCACGAAGACGCACCCCCTTTCGTACAGTGAACGAAAAAATGGAACACTGTACCAGTACGATGTACTAGTAAGGGTAAATGATTTGCATTCGCATCGGTTCCTGGCGACGTATCCGATTGGTCTTTTTGTACGTTTCGTGCTTGGCGCGGAATGTAGATCCGGACCAACTCGTGTGCCTGAAATTGAACCAAACACACCACTTTGGTTCCCACTGCGCTACAAGTCACAGCCCTGTACTTGCGCCATCATCGATCACTATGCCGATAACTGAGCTTGACAAGGCGTCACTCTGGGGTGCTCGCAGTGAGGCAGAAGGGCCTTGTCACCAAGGCCATCTCTGTCGTGCGACCAGTCAACCCGCAGCTCAAGCAACATGCCGGAAATCTGCCGCGATTGATCCAAGCCCAAGTTTGAGATTGTACGTGACATTGTCGCCGCTCACTTTTAACCGCAGCGGTCAAATGTACGCGGGACGTATCATTGAGCCGTTCTGGCAAAAGGCAATGTTGGTGCTGATGCTCACAGGGCTTTGGCTGAACACACTTGCGCCAGCGGGTTACATGATTGCGCCTTCAAACAGTGGCTTTCTTTCAGTGGTGGTCTGTCCAGAGACCCATCCCCTAGGCCGTACGTTGACGACCGGTCAATCGCCTAGTGCCGTGGATCATGCGGTGATGGGGCACCATCACCATCATGCTGATGAGGGAATGGAGGACCTGGTCAGCCAGACTACTGAATGCGCCTTTGCGGGCATCAACAAGCTTGCTACTGGTGCGTTAAACTTGGTTTTGCTGAGCTTGGCATTGGCATTTGTGATGTTGCTCGGCCTCGCGCCAAGACCCACACTACGGCTGCCAAAGTTGACCAATTTGCGCCCGCCATTGCGCGGGCCACCCCTATCCTTCGCTTGACAAAGAAACACTATCAACAGGCCTGACGGCCGCTTTGTATCTTGCGCTCAAAGGCATCGCCGCTTTCGTGCGCAGGCGTAAGGATCTGACATGAAACACACCTTGTTTCCGGCACTTCTCTCCGGCACCATTCTGTCCGCTGCTCAACCAGTAATCGCCCAGGATCAGGACACCAGCGATGAAGCCCGTTCAGGTGGCTGGACACCAGAGGGCATCCTCGTACTGGGCCAAAGTGAAAGCTATTCGGTTGATCAAGCGAATGTTTCTCGTACCCCAATACCCCTGATCGAGGTGCCCCAATCGATCCAGGTTATCACCAGCGACCTGATTGAGGACCAGGAGCTCGTGACGCTGGACGAGGCGCTCCGCAACGTATCGGGCGTCGTCCCCTCGCTCCCGTCCGAACTTGTTCTGGCAAACCCGATTGTTCGTGGCTTTGAGGCAGAGATTTTCACCGATGGTTTGATTGGCTATGGCGATACGGCGGTTGTTGACCCTGGTAGCCTTTGGAATGTTGAACGTATTGAGGTGGCCAAAGGGCCGACCTCAACGCTTTTTGGCGGTGGCACTGGCTCGCCTGTAGGCGGCTTAATAAATCTCGTCTCTAAGACAGCAAACGGCCAAGATATCCTTCGGGGCCGCGCGCGCGCGGGATCGTTTAACAGCTTCTCTGGCGCACTCGATCTAGGCACAGCACTGAGCGATGAATTCTCGGTGCGCATCTTGGGCGAGTATCAGGCTGCGGATGACAATATCGACCTGGTCGAGGTAGAGCGTGCCCTGGTTTCTGCTTCAACCCGCTGGACGCCGACAGAAACAACCGAGCTGGTGAGCCGCTTCACCTATAGCGAAAGCGACCAGCTGGAGTATGTGGGTCTTCCGGCAATCTTCCAGGATGATGACCAGGTCGATCCTGAACGTTTTGTCGGATCGTCCAACGCGCCCAACACCAATGTGCAAAATCTGACGGCGCAGTTGGAGTGGACGCAGGAGCTGTCTGACACGGTTAGCTTTAACCTGCGGGGCCGGCGCTATGAAAGCGATTTTCAGGAGTTTTCAGCTTCTCCCTTTTTTGCCTTTTTCCCATGCGGTGCGGCCTCTGGCCTGAATGACACCTCCTGTTTCGTATTCCGTGGTCAACTGCCTACCTCGGTGGATGAGTGGACGGTTGATGGTTCGTTGACGGCCGAGTTTGCGACCGGAGCAATTGAGCATTTCTTGCTCGCCGGGGTCCAATGGGATCAAACCGAGTATGAAGCGGCATCAGGCTTTGATTTCTTTAATGTTGTGCCGTTTGATTTTGTTGATCCGGCATCGGATGTAGACTTTGGTGCGGTTCCCGCGCTGACCAATTTCCTGGAAACAGATTACGACACATTCGCGGTCTACATTCAAGATCAGGTGACGATCGCTGACACCGTCCATATCCTTGCCTCACTGCGCTATTCGCGGCTTGGGATTGAGGAAACGGTCGGCGGGGCTGGCAATGATGAGATATATAATGAGTGGGACCCACGCTTTGGCGTGACAGTCGACGTTGCCGAAGGAGTTAGCGTGTTTGCAGGATATGCGACTGGCTCACGTCTCTCGCTGTTCTTCAATGGCGGCACGCAAAATGGCGCATCGGTCAATCCGCTGCCTGAACGCTCTGAGAGCTTTGAGGCTGGTATCAAGGTTGGACTTAGCCAAATTGGTCTGTCGGGCTCTCTGTCAGCTTATCGCATTGACCGCACCAACGTACCCAACCCGCTCGAAAGCAACCCGCTAGTATCGCGCCAAACTGGGGAGCAGCGCAGTGAGGGATTTGAGGTCGATTTCATTTTAGAACCGTCGCCTGAGTTTTCTTTGCTCGTGACCTATGCCTTTACTGATGCGCGCGTGACCGAGGATACAGCCATCCCGCTGGGCGATCAGCTGCCGCGGGTGCCCGACCATCAGGCACGCATTGCGGCGCGCTATCGGATCGTTGAAGGCGCATGGTCAGGCTTTGAGGTTGGGGCAGGGCTTACAGCGGCAAGTGATAGTGTGATCTCTTTGCCCAACGGCGCAGAAGTCGATGGCTATGTCATTGCCGATGCTCAGGCCAGTTACAGCTTCGATCAGATACGGGTTGGTGTCAGAGTCGATAATCTGTTCAACAGGGATTACTTTGTACCTTACCAGTACTTCCAGCAAGACGTGGTTCGCCCCGGCAATCCGCGCTCTGTTTTCGTAACACTCGGTTTCGAGCTTTAAGGAAAGGATCAAAGCAATGACAATCGATAGAAGAGCGCTATTGGGCGGAATGACTGGTGCTACGATGCTTGCGCCTTTCTTGGCAGTAGAGCGGGCAATGGCGCAACATGCAGGGCACTCAGGTCACGCTCATCATGGCAGCGCGTCCGGGGCGCTATCCGCCGAAGAACAACGCGCCATGGCCGCAAGGCATGATCAGATGATGGAGGAGATGCTCGGCGATAACCTATTTAAGGAAGAGGAAGTTGCCATGCTGCTCTATCCGGGCTTCACCGCGCTTGACCTGGTGGGTCCGCATTACTTCTTCGCCTGTATGTTTGGTGCCAAAGTGCACTTGGTGACCACAGAACCCGATCTTCGTCCGGTCGCATCCGATCTTGGTCTTGCCATTGCTCCCACAGTGACTTTGGAGGAGACGCCAGCTGATCTGGACGTTCTTTTCATGCCTGGCGGCACAATGGGTACGCTAAATGTCATGAAGTCAGAGCGCACTATGGCCTGGGTTGCCGATCGCGCAAGCCGCGCCAAACACATTACCAGCGTATGCACAGGCTCGATGATTCTCGCCAAGGCAGGATTACTGGAAGGGAAAAAGGCGACATCGCATTGGGCAACCTTTCCATATCTTGCCGATTTCGGAGCCATCCCTACCGATGAACGCGTCGTGCGTGATGGGAACGTTATGACCGGTGCTGGCGTGTCAGCCGGGCTCGACTTTGCAATCGCTCTGGTTGAACAGCTGCGCGGACGCAAGTATGCTGAGGGGCTGGTGCTTCAGGCTGAGTATGACCCGCAGCCGCCGATTAAAGCAGGTAGTCTCGAAGATGCGTCGGCCGATGTGAGTGAGATGATGCAGCTGATGTTCTCACCTGCAGGGCAAGAATTCAGGGCTCTTGCAACCGGATAGAACCCACCAGCTTGCAGAGACGACGGGGGTGTGATCTCAAATTGCCGCAATGGTTCCTGCGCTGGCGCATGGAGAAAC
>JBCDKX010000199.1:0-6056 GCA_038746055.1 Pseudomonadota bacterium | reverse complement strand
TGCGCAAAATGTGGTCGACAGCTGCTTTGCCTCGACCGCCGAGCTTACCGGATTTCCGCTCAACCCACCTGGGTTTGTGGGCCAAGTTCCGGTTCCGTTTATCTTTGCTCCCGCAAATGGTTCGACCTTCGGCGCATACAGTCCAACCACTTGCGATGGTACCCAGCTGCAAATCCGCGAGCAATCGGATATCAGTGCGGAGATTCGCCTTGCCTCCAACACCGGGGATGCTTTGAGCTGGCAGGTCGGCGCGTACTTCCTCAACATCGACCGTGAGACCGGTGTCAGCATCGGCGGCGACACTGGCGCCGGGGTGAGCGAGACCCTGTTCAATGCACCCGGCAGTGCAAACCCCACCAGCCTGCTCTTAAACGACGAGTTCGACACCACTGTCTATGCGGTATTTGGCAATGTCGAATATGCTTGGGATGATCTCACACTAGGCTTGGCTCTACGTTATGACATTGAAGATCGTTCTTCAGAAAGCCTCGTGCCTGCTGATGCGCTCGACCCTTTCACCGGCGGTCCAATCAACCCCGGCCTTGCGTTTGGCGCCTTCACGCCGGTTGAAGAAACCTTCAGGCAGCTACAGCCAAAGGTGAGCATCAGCTATCAGCCCACGCCCGATCTCAATCTCTATGCCAATTGGGGTATTGGATTTAAGTCCGGCGGGTTCAACAACCAAGGATCGTCAGCCATTATCGATGCGAACTTCGTGCAGTTCATCGGCGCTGATGTCAGCATTGAAGATGTCTACGACAAAGAAACCTCTTCTGCCTTCGAAGCAGGTATCAAGGGTCAGCTTGCCAATGGTCGGATCACTTTCGATCTGGCAGGCTACTACACCGAAATCGACGACATGCAGTTCTTCGAGTTCTTCGTCGGTGCCTTTGGCCTTTTGCGTGTGGTCTCTAACATCGATGAAGTCGAGGTCTATGGCCTCGAGTTAAACTCTACCCTGGAGATCGTCGAGGGCTGGAAGTTCTTTGGATCGGTCAATGTGAATGAAAGCGAGATTAAGGAAAATAGCTCGCGACCATCGACCGTTGGGAACGAGTCGCCCTATACGGCGGACTATACGATCAACCTGGGCACTGAGATCGACACCCCGATGAGCGACACGGTCGCTCTAATCGTGCGGGCAGATTACCGGATCACCGGTCCAACCCAGTTCCATACCTTCCAGGACCAAACCTCGCCCACCCTGTTCTCAGGCCTGCTTCCAGGTTCAGCGTTAGCATTGCCCAGCTTTGTTGGTGATGCCGACTTTAGCGTGGCAGAGCGCGAGGCGTTTGGTGTTCTCAATCTTCGCGCGGGGATCGAAGTTGGGAACTTCACCGCCACCGTCTTCGCCGAAAACCTGCTCAATCGCGAATATCTCAATGAGGTCATCCCCGCCATCGAGTTTGGCGGTTCATTCGTTTCACCTGGTGCACGGCGCCTTGTTGGCGTGGAAGTGGGATACAACTTCTAAAACGAACACCAAAAGGAGCGCTTCGAGCGTCGCGAAAGGGCAGGACAGGCAAAAAGCCTGCCTGCCCTTTTTTGCAATTTTCGGCCGCTGTGACCAAACTACCACTTGCGAATTGCTGCCCTAAAACTGCAACATGCAAACTACACATGCTGACAACAACGCAACGCAGCAAAACCTTAAAGGATAGAAGCTCCAATGAATGATCCGCAATCTCGGCGGTTGGATCTGAGCAGGCGCTTTGCGCTGAAGACTTTTGGCGCTTCTGCCGTTGCCGGCCTTTCACTGATTACCTCGAGCGGTGCCATCGCTTCACCGTTGTTTCGTCAGTATCCGTTTCAACTAGGCATTGCATCGGGTGAGCCGGAACCCGATGGATTTGTCATCTGGACGCGGCTTGCGCCGGAACCGTTTGAGATCGGTTATGGCATGGTGCCGGCGCCCGTCGAAGTGCGCTGGGAAGTCGCCAGCGATGAACGCATGCGTGAGGTCGTCGCCAAAGGCACCGCCATCGCCCGGCCCGAGCTTGGCCATGCGGTTCATGTCGAGGTCGCCGGGCTAGAGTCCAATCGTCCTTATTGGTACCGCTTTTTCTCAGGCCGCGAACGCAGCGCCATTGGTCGAAGCAAAACCACGCCTGCCATCGGTCAGCCGCTAGAAAAGCTGCGTTTTGCGGTAGCGGGATGTCAGAATTATGAGGAAGGTTTTTATACCGCACATCGCTATCTTGCTGACGAAGAAGTGGATTTCGTCTTTTGCTATGGTGATTACATTTACGAATATCGCGGTGACCGCGTCCGGCCGGGCCGAGGCGGGAAATTGGAGGAACGTGTTCGCTCCCATTTCGGCCAGGAAGTTCACACGATCGAGGATTACCGGCGGCGATACGCCCAATACAAGATGGATGTAGAGCTACAGGCGGCGCATGCCTCCGCCCCTTGGTTTGTAACTTGGGATGATCATGAGATCGACAACAATTGGGTCGCGGACATCGACCAGGATGGGACGCCTGTAGCACTTTTTGCGCTTCGCCAGCAGATGGCGATGCAGGCCTATTATGAGCATATGCCGCTGCGGGCCTCATCGCTCCCGGCAGGGAATAGAATGCAGATTTATCGGCAGCAGCGCTTTGGCGATCTGCTGGATCTCAACCTCCTCGACACCCGCCAGTATCGCACCGATCAGCCCTGCGATGATCGCTGGGCAGCCATCTGTGAGGGAGTGGATGATCCGGCTGCTCAAGTACTGGGTAAGCGCCAAGAGGATTGGTTGTTTGAGAAGCTTGGTTCCTCGCAAAGCCGTTGGCAGGTGCTGGCGCAGCAAATCATGATGATGGATCTCGACCGCAAGATCGGCGCGGGCGACGGCCGCAATCTCGATAGCTGGGGCGGTTACGAGACGCCACGTGACCGCGTACTGGCGCAGGTCAAGGAGCTTGGCCGAGATAGCGTGATCGTGCTCACTGGCGATGAGCATCAGAACTATGCGGGCGAGCTACATCTCGATGGAAAACGCCCCGCGGCAAAGCCAATTGCGACTGAATTTGTCACCACGTCGCTCACTTCCAGTGGAGACGGAATGGACCAGCGTAGTGACACGCAAGCGTGGCAGGATGAGAATGAATGTCTCAAATGGCATAATGCGCAGCGTGGCTATGTGATTTGCGATGTGACGCGTGACCAATGGACGACCGAATTCAAGACGCTCGACTATGTGTCGAGGCGCGGCGGGACGATCAAAACCCGCAAGCTTATGGCTGTGGCGCATGGCCAGCCAGGGTCACTAGCCGAAGCCTGACTTCGACTCGCGTTCCAAGCTCCCAGCTATGGGTCACCGTGCGTAGTTAGGCACCCCGCTACCGGGAGTATAGGGCGCCCCGAGCCCCTCAAGTTCGTTCTCAAGCGCCTTAACCCGCACCTCAACATCGCGCAATTGGGCCAGCACTGTTTTTAGCTCACTTGAGGCAATCTCAAAGGCTGTCTTATCAGAACCAGTCACCGGCGACTGATGGTTCCAGCCCCAACCGCGGATTTGCCCCACACGTTGAGAGATCGAAAACGGCACGGGCTCATTGCGACTTGAGACTGAACCGTCGCCGAACAGCGCCACGTCACTCTGATCGAGCAGGGTTTCGATCTGTTGCACAGTTGTGCGCTGAGTTTCATTCGGCCGGGTGAGTGTTTCGATCGCAACTTTCAAATGCGCCACCCGATCGCGCAGTTCGCGCGATGCTGCGCCCGCACCAGAGACCGCGCTGGACAATTCAGCAGTCTCTGCCTGGAAGGCGAACACAGCGGCCCGATCCGTGGCGAGCTCTGGACTGTTCTCAAGTGGTTTGATGATGAAGCTCTGCGGCATTGCCAGCGGGGTCTCCACCCCATTGATCCACTTACCCATACTCACTGTATAGTTGCCCGGAAGCACCAGCGGACCAGTCGGAGCACTGCCAAAGATGCTCACTTCAGCGGGTGTCAGCCGCGTAGGGTCAGGTGCGGGATAGCGCAGATCCCATGCCACCCGATGCAGCCCCTTCGAGCTTGGCCCGGTCATGCGGCGCACTATATTGCCTTCCGCATCGGTAATCGTGAAGACAATAGCCGGCTCGTCCTCGCGGTCTTCCTGACGCAGAGCCTCCCACGAGGGGTAAGGTGTGTCCCCGCCCGTTTTTTCAATTTCCTGCTCAGCCTTACGGCGGGTCTGAGCTTTTGTCTTAAGTCCATCGCGAAGGGTGTAAGTAAAGACCGCACCATAGGGAGGGTTTTCGGCATACCAGAAGTTATCGCCATTGGAGGCCTGTGCACCGCCATAACCTCCCCACAGGTCGCCTTCGATATACATCCATGGATCGCGCACTTCGAACAGAGTAGCCTCATTAGCGGCGACCGCCGATGCGCTTGTCCGCAGTGCCGAGTAATCATCGAGCACATAGATACCGCGCCCAAAGGTGCCGACCACCAGGTCGTTCTCGCGTTGCTGAATCTCAATATCGCGCACATCGATAGTCGGGAAACCGGCCTTTAGCTGTTGCCAGCTGCCGCCGCGGTCTTGCGAATAAAACAGGCCGAACTCCGTTCCCGCAAACAGCAGATCCGGATCAACATGATCCTCTGCGATGGTGTGCACCGCACCCGATGTGGGTAGATCTCCGGCAATCGACTGCCACGAACGGCCCCGATCGCTGGTACGATAGATATAAGGCTTATCATCGCCGCGCTTGTGGTTATCAAACACCGCATAGGCGACATCCGCATTGTGGCTAGAGGTGATGATATCTTCAACCAGCGTCATTTCAGGAATGCCGCGGATGGTCTCAAGCCGACGCCAGTCACCGCCATTGTTTTCGGTGACCGAAATCACCCCATCATCAGTGCCGACATAGATCAGGCCTTGTACCAGCGGGCTCTCAGACAGAGCAATCGCAGCGCCATAAATTGAGGTGGAATCGTTCTTGGCAATCGCATCCACGCTCCACACGCGGCCCATGACTTCGAGAGCGTTGCGGTCGATCTGACGGGTAAGATCAGGGCTGATCTTTTGCCACGAATTGCCGCGGTCGTTGGAGGCAAAGAGATATTCGGCTGCGTAATAAATCCGGTCCGGATTATGCGGGCTGATCAGCAGCGGCGTGTTCCAGTTCCATTTGTAAGCGGGTTCACCCGGCTCCGGCTGCGGGGTGAGAAACACGCGTTCCTGGGTGCGGCGGTCATAGCGTGCAAGGCCGCCATATTGGTACTGCGTGTAAACCAGATTGGGATCGCGCGGGTCGATCTGCGGCTTATAGCCATCTCCGCCCAGCACAATGTGCCAGTCCGAATTGGTAATGCCATGCACCAGAGTGGTCCGCGAAGGCCCACATAGCGAATTGTTGTCCTGCGTCCCCCCGCAAACATTGTAGAAAGGCGCGGCATTGTCAGGTTGAATGCGATAGAATTGCACAATCGGCAGGTTCTGGAAATGCCGCCATTTCTGGCCGCCATCCCACGTCTCATAGACCCCACCATCGCCGCCAATAATCATGTGGCTCGTGTTGTTCTCATTGATCCACAACGCGTGATCGTCCACGTGGCGCGTCGCATTGCTCATATCGACAAAGGTCTTGCCGCCGTCAGTTGAGCGCTTGGAGAAAGTGTCTAGCGAATAGAGCGTGTTGGGATCCTTGGGGTCGACTACGATCTCATTGTAATACTGCGGGCTGGTGGTCATATGGGAGGAGCGTTTCTCCCAATTTTGACCAAAGTCAGACGAGCGATAGACGCCCTTCTCATCGTCCTGTGCCTCGATAATCGCATAAAGCATGTTGGGCTCGGAAGGTGCCATGGCCAGCCCAATCCGCCCCATGTCGTCTTTGCTGGGAAGACCGGCTTTGACCTCACTCCAACTTTCGCCGCCGTCGGTTGAGCGATGAATGCCAGAGCCCGGTCCGCCATTGATCAGCACCCAGACATGGCGGCGGCGTTGATAAGAGGAAGCGGTAATGAGGTCATGGTTATCAGGATGAACGACGAACTCGTTGACCCCGGTATGCTCGTCGATTGCAAGGATCAGATCCCAACTCTCCCCGCCATCAGTGGTCTTATACAGTCCG
>JBCDKX010000198.1:0-6062 GCA_038746055.1 Pseudomonadota bacterium | reverse complement strand
GGAATTATTGGTCGAGCAGCGGATGCTGGCGCAATCCACTATCGCATGCTCAACCGCTCTAAGGGAAGTGCAGTAAGGGGCCCACGTGTTCAGGCTGATCGGAAGCTGTTCAAGGCTGAGGTCCATCGGTTTGTCAAAGCGCAGGCAAGACTGACCTTGATTGAGGGTGAGGTGGCTGCTCTTTCAGTCGTCGGTGGCTGTGTTGCGGGTCTCGAGCTTTCTGATGGAGGCACAATCAGAGCGGGTCGAGTGATCTTGTGTACTGGAACATTCCTTGGGGGCGTTCTGTTCCGAGGTGAAGAGCGCTTTGAAGGCGGTCGTATCGGCGAGAACGCGGCAACTCGCCTTGCTGAGCAATTGCGCGATGCAGAACTTCCGATGGCGCGTCTCAAAACCGGTACCCCGCCACGTCTTGATGGCAGGACCATAGATTGGTCGCAGCTTGATGAGCAACATTCCGATCAAGATCAATGGACCATGTCACCACTGACAAAGCGGCGCCAAAACACCCAAGTCTTCTGTGCGATCACACGTACCACACACGCGGCGCACGATATTATTCGTGAAAATCTGCACCGTTCTCCCCTCTTTTCGGGCGCTATCGGGGCGGCAGGACCGCGCTACTGTCCATCTATTGAAGACAAAATTCATCGTTTCGGTGACCGCGATGGGCACCAGGTCTTTCTGGAACCCGAGGGACTCGATACGCATTTCGTGTATCCCAATGGCATTAGCACCTCGCTCCCGGTTGATGTCCAACAAGACATGCTTTGCGCTATGCCTGGGCTTGGTGCGGTCAAGATGACGGTACCGGGATACGCGGTTGAATATGACCACATTGACCCGCGTGCGCTCGCCCCGGATTTGCAGTTGCGCGCAATACCCGGCCTTTATTGCGCTGGGCAAATTAATGGCACAACGGGTTATGAAGAGGCGGCAGCACAAGGTTTGGTGGCTGGCCTGGAGGCTGCTGCTGCCGCTTTGGGGCAGGGTGCCCCCCAGCTTGACCGTGCAAATTCGTATATTGCGGTGATGATTGATGACCTGACGCTCCAGGGAGTGAGTGAGCCCTATCGTATGCTCACTTCGCGAGCCGAATACCGACTCCGTCTTCGTGCTAACAATGCATCAAGTCGCCTGACGCAGATTGGCTTGGATGCGGGTTGCGTTGGCGAGGAGCGTAGAAAATGGTTTCAGGCACGCTGTGTTTCACGTGAAACCGTGGCTCAAACATTTGCCAAAACACTACACTCGCGGGACTTGGCTGACGCTGGTATTGATGTGCGTCGAGATGGAGGTGAAAAGCCGATTGAGGAGTGGCTTCGGCATGGGGGGGTTAAACCTGAAGCCCTTTCTCCTTGGTTGGATGGTTGCGATCAGCTGGAAGGTGGCTTGTTTGAGGAAATGGCCGAAGATGCTGCATATGCCCCGTACCTGGCTCGACAGGAGGCAGAGTTACGCGATTTGAGGTCGAGTGAGGGACTCACACTCGAGCCCGATTTCCCCTATGCACAGGTCCCCGGTCTATCCAATGAAATGATTGAACGCCTGACAAGGGTGGCGCCCGCTAGTCTGGCTGCTGCTGGGAGGGTTGCTGGAGTGACACCTGCAGCGCTGTCTGCGCTCCTTGTTCATGCGCGTCGTTGGCGAAATGCTGCGTGATCCAGACAAATCTTCTCACAACCGAAGCTGCGGCGCGTGCCTACACCGAAAGTCTCGCCAATCAAGAAGGGTGCGAGCGCCTTGCCTGTTACACTGCCATGCTTCTGAAGGAGAATCAGCGCCAAAATCTTATCAGCAAGACAAGTGAACAAAATTTGTGGGTCCGGCATATTGCTGACAGTGCTCAGCTGCTTGAGCATGTAGATCAAAAAGGGTGTGGGGATGAGATTCCTGGTTCATGGTTGGATTTGGGTGCTGGGCCGGGTTTGCCAGGCTTGGTGATCGCAATTCTCCGTCCTCAAATCCCTGTTATTCTTGTCGAATCTCGCGCGGGCCGGGTTGATTTTCTCCGCCAATGCGTGAGTGTGCTTGCGCTTCGAAATTGCGATATTCAGGGAGAGCGCCTCGAGCGCGTCCCGCATTTCCCGGCATGGGTGATCTCTGCGCGGGCCTTTGCCCCATTGGAAAAGCTCCTCCGCTTATCCGCACCCTTCTCCACAAAGCAAACTCGTTACCTGTTGCCGAAAGGTCGGTCAGCAGCGCACGAACTGAGTGGATTGCAGTCGTCGATTCGGAGTATGTTTCACGTGAAACCCTCATTGACCGACGCTGATGCTGGGATCATCGTGAGCAAATAGGGTGCTGTGTGCATCTTACGATGGAAGCAATGAGAAATAGGAAAGGTGTGCAGTGCTTACGATCGCCATTGCAAATCAGAAAGGTGGAGTGGGAAAAACCACAACCGCCATCAATATGGCAACTGCTATGGCGGCCACTGGTTGGCGAACTCTACTCATCGATCTTGATCCGCAAGGTAACGCCTCGACCGGACTGGGCGTTGAGGCCGCGAAGCGCGAGGTTTCGACCTACGATTTGCTTGTCGAGGAGCTTCCGATTGCAGAGGCTATATCTCAGACTAGCATCCCGGGTTTAGAGGTTGTTCCTGCGACGGTCGATCTGAGTGGCGCCGAAGTTGAACTGGTTTCAGTTGCCGAGCGGACCGATCGCTTGCGCAGTGCGCTTAAAGATCACACCAGCCACGATATTTGCTTTATTGATTGCCCTCCGTCACTAGGCTTGCTGACGCTTAACGCTCTATGTGCGGCCGACTCTATCCTCGTGCCGCTCCAATGTGAGTTTTTCGCGCTTGAGGGCTTGAGCCAGCTCCTGCAAACGGTCGAGCGTGTTCAACACGGTTTCAACCCTTCGCTCAATATCATTGGTGTCGCTCTTACGATGTTCGACCGGCGAAATCGATTGACCGATCAAGTTGCGGAAGATGTTCGAGACTGCCTTGGTGATCTAGTTTTTGAGACCGTCATCCCGCGCAACGTCCGCCTTTCTGAGGCGCCTAGCCATGGACTACCAGCCTTGGTCTACGACCATAGCTGTGTCGGCAGCCGCGCTTACATCGCGCTGGCACGTGAATTGATCGGACGTTTTCCTCCTGAAAGGCAGGCAGCAGCATGAGCGGTAAACCCACTGATCCAATCCGATTTTCTGTGCCACAACGAAAGGCCGGGGACCGCAAAAAGAAACTGGGTAAGGGCCTGGGTGCTTTGCTTGGTGAGACCAAGCGGGAGGAGCCTCTTGTGAATCAGGAAATCTCTGCAAATCAAGGTGTTGCTATAGATTCTGAGATCGCCGCTGATGCTTTGAATGACCCTCTTCTTAAATCGCTTCCGACCGCTTCGATTGAGCCCCTCCCTGGCAACCCACGCAAACACTTTGACGACGCTGCGCTTGAGGAATTGGCAGCTTCGATCGCCTCACGCGGTGTTATCCAGCCCATCATTGTTCGGCCAACGAGTAAAGGTCGATATCAGTTGGTCGCTGGGGAAAGGCGTTGGCGTGCTGCGCAAAAGGCTCGCCTGCATCAGATACCAGCTCTGGTTCGAGAACTTAGCGATCGCGAGGTAATGGCGCTCGCGCTGATCGAGAATCTGCAGCGCGAAGATCTCAATCCCATTGAAGAGGCTCGCGCGTATCAGCGTCTGGCAGAAGATGAGGGCATGACCCAGGCAGAAATTGCCCGGATGGTCGAGAAATCGCGAAGTCATGTTGCGAATATGCAGCGTCTTTTGGGTCTGCCTGACGCTGTTCTTGACCTTGTCGAGGCTGGCAAATTGTCCATGGGCCACGCACGTGCGCTTGTCGGGCATGAGAATGCGACTGCGCTTGCAAGCGAGGCGGTAAGAAACAGCCTTTCGGTCCGCGAGATTGAGATGCTCACGCGCAGAGTTACCAAACGGGTGCGCGGCGGTGATGATGAGGGTAGCTTGCCGAGCGGCAGCGGTGGCGACAATGCTGATATCGCCGCTGTTCAAAGACATCTCGAGGAATTTCTGGGACTTACGGTTCGGATTAAAGCCGATTCCGATCCTCGTTCCGGTTCAATTACGATCAAATATGGCTCTCTTGATCAACTTGATCTCGTTTGCCAGCGCCTCACCGGGGGTGATTTTTAAGAAGAATCTGCCCGACTTTTTGAGGGAAAAAACTCAAGTTTTCAGCTAACTGCCTGACTGATCCGGCAATTCTTACTGTGCTGTTTACTCTAAATAAAAACGAAAGCGGAACCTCCGCACTTCTACTTAGGGGCTGCGAACGAGCGAAGAACTCGTTCGGTTAGGGTGACCTTGTGCAGTGATTCGCGACGGGTTGCGAGAGTGCTTTTGCGGTCATCCTGACAACGGGAAAAAGACACTTTCGGAAGGACCATTAAATGACCAAGATTTTCCGCACTGCCGCAGCTGGCGTTGCACTTTTTGCCGCAGTAGGCATGGGTTCAGCAGCTCACGCACAGGTTTCAGACAGCGCTGATGCAACTGCAGAAGTTCTCGCGGCGCTCCAGCTGACCAACGTCGACGGTCTCGACTTCGGCTCGCTGGTTTTGAACGCAAGTTCAACTGGTGGCGATGTAACCGTCACTGCTGGCGGCGTGCGTAGCTGCTTTGGCGACGTGATCTGCGGCCCTGCTGGTAGCGAACAAGCTGCATCTTTCAACGTAACTGGCGCTGCGGGCAGCACTATCGACGTTACTGTGCAAGATCTGGTGACCAACCCAGTTTCGCTAACGCACACGGCAAACGCTGGCTCCAATGCTGCCAGCCACAACATTGAGCTTGTTGGTCTCAGCGATGGTTCGCTGGGTGGCTTCACAACTTTCAGTGGCAACGAAGTTTTCAACATTGGCGGCACTATCCGGCTCGACGGAAGCGAGATCGCTGGTACCTACGAAGGTTCGTTCGACGTAACTGTCTCTTATCAGTAATGTTTTATCGGTGTGCACCGGCTTCGGCCGGTGCCACCTCAAAACATAGCGACAAAGCCGCGGTCCTTACAGGGGATTGCGGCTTTTTGCTTATCTGACGACCTCTGGGATTCAACAGTCTTTAATCAATCTTAACCCTAAACGCTTACCAATCCTACGCGAAGTTACGTGGGGGCCCGAGTTGGAATGGGCTTTCGGCATAGGGAGCCAATCAGATCATGTTACTGAAGTCATTGCGGAAAACCGTAATTACCGCCGCCTATTTCATTACTATGGGAGTGGGAGCACTTTCGGCAGCCGCTCAGGCGCAAGGGGATCTTTTGGTCGCACCAACGCGGGTCATTCTTGATGGTTCGCGCGGCACTGAAGTGATTCTGAGCAATATTGGTTCTGAAGAAGCAACCTATCGTATCGGATTGGAGCTGCGCCGCATGACTGAGAACGGCCAGCTCGTTCCGGTCGAGAAAATCGATGCTAACGGTGTTGAGGACGCGGCCCTTGGTATGATCCGCTATGCTCCACGCCGGATTGCACTTCCCCCCGGGCAACCTCAAGCTGTGCGTTTGGCAGCACGCCCAGGGGCAGAGCTCCCTGACGGCGAGTATCGCGTGCACATGTCGTTTAAGGCGATCCCGCGCCCACGCGAGGTAACCGAGGAGGACACTCAGTCTGATGCCGTTACCTTCCGCCTGATCCCGATTTACGGAATCACCATTCCTATCATCGTGCGGCACGGCCGGGTTGAAGCGCAAGTTGCCCTGACTCAACCGAGCATTATCCAGGGCGAAGACGGGCCCGAGCTTGCCATGACGATCGAGCGAACTGGTGAAAGCTCCACCTATGGCGCCCTTTCGGTTGTGAAGCCGGGTTTGGACGAGCCAATCCCGCTTGCTGGTGGGATTGCCGTTTATCCTGAGATCGGCACACGTCAGGTTCGAATCAAACTGACCGCCGAACAGGCCACTCAGCTGCGCGGCCGAGGACGAGTAGAATATAGAGAGCTGCCAGAAAATGGCGGCGGGCTGATCGCGTCGATTGACGGGATGATCGGCTAGTATTCGGCCCAGTCGACCAGGTTCTTTTCTGAGTCCTGAAAGATGAACTTCATACGCAAACTCATGCTTAG
>JBCDKX010000197.1:0-6123 GCA_038746055.1 Pseudomonadota bacterium | reverse complement strand
TGCGGAACAGCACTGGCGGCGGGCGGCATTGATGTTTGCTTGCTCGATAAAGGGCGCGGGCCTGGCGGGCGCATGGCAACGCGGCGGGCGGAGATTGGCGGGCAGGCCGTCTCATTCGATCATGGTGCGCAATATTTCACAGCGCGAGAGCCCGCATTTCGAGCGGCTGTAGCTGCGTGGGAGGAGCAGGACGCGGTCGGATCCTGGCCTGCGGCCGGGGACGACGCATGGGTTGGCAAACCGGGCATGAATGGTCCAATTCGAGTGATGGCGGATAGCCTTAATGTGCGCTGGGGTGTCAGGGCGCTCTCGCTGGTGCGGGAGGAAACGGGATGGCATGTTGATGCAGGAGATCATAGCTTTGCCGCAAAGAGAGTTCTTATAGCTGTTCCAGCTGAACAGGCCGCCGAGTTGCTTGAAGAGGCGGCGCCAGACTTAGCAGCAATTGCGTCGGCTGTGCGGTCTGAGCCTTGTTGGGCGGTGATGGTTGCGTTTGAAAAAGGACTTGAAATCGCACCTGACAGTCTTCGCAGCGCCGAGGCCCCAATTGCGTGGGCTGCGCGCAACTCAGCAAAACCGGGACGTGTCGGCAAGGAATGCTGGGTGCTTCATGCAAGTCCAACGCGCAGCAGAGAACTGATTGACCTTCCTAAGGAGGCGGCAGCCAATGTCCTGCTGGCGGACTTTTGGGAGCAGACAGGAGCTCAGCCACAAAAGCCTTCGCATTTGACTGCTCACCGTTGGCTATATGCGATGCCGGTAGCGGTCAAAGGGAACCCGGCGCGCTACGATGCTGGTAATGGCGTTGGGATCGCTGGAGATTATCTGCACAGCCCCCGCGTCGAAGGCGCCTTTCTTTCAGGCAAGGCGCTGGCTGCTCTGGTGATGGATCAAATGGTTTGAGAAGTGGCTGGGGTGGCAGGGATCGAACCTGCGAATGCCGGTACCAAAAACCGGTGCCTTACCACTTGGCTACACCCCAGCAAGAGGAGGCGATATAGCGGGTCTTTCACGGATGTGAAGGGGGTTTGATCGCTTAATTCAATCTTCGTTCGCTAGTGCCCGCCTTGTCGCCAAATCGCTCTCGACCTTGGCCATAGTTGCATGGGTAAGGGGGTATAAGAACATCCCTATACCTGCGGGCAAAAGCGCCAGCGCCGGAATTATAGCAAAGGCGTAGTTGATGCCAGCGAGCGCTTCTGCACTTTGCTCGCCGCCTGGATCAAAGCCCGTGAGTTCCAGCGCAATCCCTGGCGCAAACGCTCCTAGTCCGGTGCCGACCTTGACCGCAAAGATGGAGGCCGAAACTGTCAAGCCGGTCATCTGCTGACCGGACTTCCAATCGATATATTCGGCAATGTCCGTGAACATGGAAAAGGATAAGACCATCAGGAAGCCAAAGCCGAGGCCGACGATGTATTGGGCACCCGTCTGCGGCCAGACCGCATCAAGCGGGACAAAGTAGAAGGTGGCGATACCTGCGATTTTCATCAGACCTGCGAAAAGGATAAGGCGTGACTTCTCAAAACGGCGCTGGAGTAGAAAGCCGATAATGACACCGCTGACCTGACCCAAAGCAAGTGCCGTCAAAAAGAGACCAAACCGGTCAAGAAAAAGGAACACCGGCGCGCCATCATCGCCTGCGACATATTTGAAGAAGAAGCGCGCGCTTGATGCTCGACTGGCGATGGATAGAACGCCGAAAACTGCCGCCACCGCAACAGCGATCCAGGCGCCTGTGCGCACTAATGTGCCCAGATCGCGCTTTATTGCAGTGTTTGTCGACACCGCTGGAATGCGCTCCTTGGTTGTGGCAAAAGTGATTATATAGATGACCACCGAAAGCGCTGCAAAGATGCCCATAGTGAGCATGATACCGCGGGCCTCGTTATCCCCGCCAAGTTCGCGGATAAGCGTGGTTGCCAGCACGCCCACCATAATCCCTGCAAAGCCAGAAAAGAACATTCGATAAGCGGTCACATTGGCGCGAATCTTGGTCGAGGGCGAGATGACACCCAACAGTCCCGAGTAAGGGACATTGACCCCAGTAAAGGCCAGCATGGTAAGACCGTAGGTTATGTATGCCCAGACGAGCAGCCATCCAGGCGACATCTCGGGAGCGGCAAAGATTGCAAAGCCGGTAATGCCAAAGGGGAGTGCGCCAAAGAGAATGTAGGGCCGATATCTGCCCCACCGTGTGCGCGTACGGTCTGAAATCACACCCATAACTGGATCGGTGATGGCATCGAAGATCCGCGATAACAGCACCATAAGCGCCATTGCTGCGGGTGCTATACCGCCCAGATCCACAAAGAAGTAAAGGAGATAGGCGCCAAAGAAATTGAGATAAAGACCCGAGGGCAAGTCCCCGATGCCATATCCCAGCTTCTCAACCAGTCCGATGCGCTCGTGCTCTTCGTCTTGCGCCGTCTCGGCCAAGTCAGCTCCTCCTCAATGAAGCTACGCTAATGGGCTGGAAGCAGATGAACTTCCAGCCCATTGGTCTGATTAAACAGGACGTTGGTCAGAATGTGAAGTCTAAGTTCTTACCTTCGAAGTCGGCCGGTGAATGGCGTTCAATAAGCTGTTGGTCCTCATCACCCCAAACTTTGTTTACAAGCCGCCCACGTTGAACACCGGGACGCTTGGCAATCTCGCGCACCCAGCGACCAACGTGCTCATACTCGTCAATCGAGAGAAAGGTCTTCGCATCATTGTAAATCGTGCCGGCAAAAAAGGGGGCAAGCCACGGGAAGTTCGCGATATCGGCGATAGTGTATTGATCGCCTGCCAAGTACTGAGTCTTAGCGAGCTGTTGATCTGCCACATCAAAGATGCGCTTGGTTTCCATGGCGTAGCGGTTGATCGGATATTCGTACTTCTCCGGCGCATAGGCATAGAAGTGACCAAAACCGCCGCCGATGAAGGGGCCGGAGCTGACTTGCCAGAACAGCCATGATAGAGTTTCTGCCCGGCCTGCAGGATCGCTCGGCAGGAATTCGCCAAACCTCTCTGCGAGGTGCACAAGAATCGCGCCGCTTTCGAAGACACGAAAATCGGTATCTCCGCTGGCATCAACGAGTGCCGGGATTTTCGAATTGGGATTAACCTCAACAAATCCGCTGGTGAACTGAACACCGTCCCCGATATTGATGGTGTAGGCGTCATACTCCGCACCTTTGTGCCCTTTCTCGATCAGCTCTTCGAGCATGATCGTGGCTTTCACACCATTTGGCGTCGCCAGTGAATAGAGTTGCAATGGATTGTCTCCGCGCGGCAAAGGCTTCTCTTCACGCGCCCCAGCGGTTGGACGGTTTATGCTGGCAAAGCGACCGCCATTTTCGGCGTCATATGTCCAGACGGCAGGTGGTGTATATGTTGGGTCGGCCATGATTTCTGTTTCCTTCATTCTCGAAGAGTGGCGTTCCTCGGACCAATCTTGTGGATCAAGAGTTGGCGCTTTCATACATCTGTTGCAAGCGGATTGGCGACAGCTTTCGCTGTTAGAGTGAATAGGCAATCTTGTCGCAATTCTTCCAGCGAGCTTGGAGCTTTAGCGGTTAACGGCTAGGGATCGGCCATGGCTGAAAGCGCACACCTGTTTTACGATATGCACGCGCATGGCTTCGTGCGTGTCGCCACTGCTACTCCCTGTCACCGCACGGGAGACGTGGCCTACAACGTCTCGGGGATATTGGCTGAGGCGCGGAAGGCTGCCGAGCAGAATGTGGATCTTGTGGTCTATCCCGAGCTTTGCGTTTCATCCTATGCGATTGACGATCTGTTGCTGCAAAACGCGATCCTGGATGCGAGCGAGGCCGCCATCGCAACGCTTGCTCACGCCAGTTCCGAGCTCTCGCCCGTTCTTGTGGTTGGAGCGCCACTGCGGCGCAATGCGAAGCTCTACAATTGTGCGATAGTTATTGCAGGCGGTGAGGTTTTGGGCGTGGTCCCCAAGTCTTATCTCCCCAATTACCGCGAATTCTATGAAAAGCGCCACTTTGCCCATGGTCGCGATTGCCACGACCTGTGGATCAGCCTGAACGGTGAGGAAGTGCCCTTCGGCACTGATCTTGTGTTTTCAGCATCTAACCTCAACGGTTTCGCTTTTGGGGTGGAGATTTGCGAGGATTTTTGGGCACCCAATCCGCCGGGTACGCTTGCTGCGCTCGCGGGTGCGTTTGTCCTGTGCAATCTGTCTGCTTCTCCGATCACGATTGGCCGTGCTGATGACCGGCACTTGCACTGCCGCTCCAGTTCATCGCGGTCGATTTGCGCCTATGTGTACTCGGCGAGTGGACATGGGGAGAGTACCACGGACCTCGCCTGGGACGGGCAGGGGGTGATTTACGAGCTGGGTCAATTGCTTGCCGAGAGCACGCGCTTTGACCTCGACCCGGAGCTTTGCGTGGTCGATGTCGATACTGATCGCATCGCAGGCGAGCGAATGCGCAATCAGACTTTCTCAGATGCAGCTGAGGCGCATGATCGTCCGGAGGACAGCTTCCGCCGGGTGATGTTTGAACATGCCTTTGCAAAGGGTGATATTGGGCTTGAGCGTCCCGTGCGCCGCTTCCCTTTCGTGCCCAACAACGCCAAGACGCTGGATGAAGACTGCTACGAAGCGTTCAACATCCAGGTGGATGCGCTTATGCGGCGGATCGAGGCGACGAAGGCCAAAAGCCTTGTTATTGGTATCTCAGGTGGGCTCGATTCCACCCATGCCTTGATCGTCGCCAGCAAGGCCTGCGACCGCTTGGGACTCCCGCGCACCATAATCCGGGGCTACACCATGCCTGGCTTTGGAACTTCGGATGGCACCAGGTCCAACGCCTGGAAGCTGATGGAGACCTTTGGCATCACGGCTGAAGAGATCGATATCAAGCCTGCTGCTACGAAGATGCTTGAGGATATGGGGCATCCTTTTGCAAGCGGTGAGCCACAGTATGATGTGACTTTTGAAAACGTGCAGGCAGGGCTTCGCACCGATTACCTGTTCCGCATTGCCGGGCAGCATTCCGGCTTTGTGGTGGGGACTGGCGATCTTTCAGAGCTTGCGCTTGGCTGGTGCACCTATGGCGTTGGCGACCATATGAGCCATTATGGCGTCAACGCTGGCGTACCCAAGACCCTTATCCGGTTTCTGATCCGTTGGACGGTTGAGACCGAGCAATTCAGCGCCGAATGTGGCGAGATTTTGATGAGTGTCTACGATACGGTGATCTCGCCCGAACTCGTACCCGCTGGCGAGGATGGCGCGATCCAGGATACCGAAGCGCATATCGGCCCTTACGAACTGCACGATTTCTTCCTGCACCACTGCATCCGCTTTGGTCAGCGTCCTGGCAAGATCGCCTTCCTCGCATGGCATGCGTGGCGCGATGCTGTATCTGGCGAATGGCCTGCCGGCTTCCCCGAGCATCGCAAGCGTGAATACGACCTCGGCGAGATTGCGAAGTGGCTTGAGACGTTCTTGAAGCGCTTCTTCGGTTTCTCGCAGTTCAAGCGCAGCGCAATCCCCAATGGTCCCAAGGTCTCGTCAGCTGGCGCACTAAGTCCCAGAGGTGATTGGCGTGCGCCCAGCGACGCGGTTGCCGAAGTTTGGCTGGAGGAACTGCGCAACGCCCTGCCAGAGGGTACCATTCCCAAATAGCAAACACCGGGAAGCCAATTGACCTCCCGATGTCCGTGCGACCCTCAAATTGGGGGGATGAGGATCGGCTTATCCGCGATCTAATGAAAAGCGGCCTGGGCCAAAGGCGGCAACAAAGAACATACCACCAGCGAGTGACAGGTTTTTGAGGAAGCTTGTCATCTGGCTCTGGTCGGTAAAGTCGGCATGGAAGAACACAGCTGCAGCTATGCTGAATAAGCCAAGTGCAGCAGCGGCATAACGGGCCTTGAAGCCGACAGCGAGCATCATGCCACCGATGATTTCAATGGCAAGCGTCGCATAGTAGATCGGCTCTGCAAGAGGCAGACCGACACTAGAAATGTACCCGATGGTACCTTCTGCGGCGCCGAGCTTGTTTATGCCAGCGAGGATGAAGAGGCTGGCAAGAAGAAGCCGTCCAATGAGGGCGGCGATATCTTGTGAGCCGTTGCTCGCGATGGTGGTTGAGG
>JBCDKX010000196.1:0-6237 GCA_038746055.1 Pseudomonadota bacterium | reverse complement strand
TGGCCTCGAAATGGCAGGAGAAGTCCTCGAGGCTGACCCTGCAAGTGGCTTCAAAACCGGCGACCGAGTGATGGGCGGCAACAAGACCGGAGCTTTCGCCGAGTTTGTTAGCATCCCCGCAAGCGGGCTCTCCGCTCTCCCCAAAGGGCTTAGCTTTGCGCAAGGCGCTGCAATGGGGGCAGCTTATCAAACTGCCTACACCGGACTTGTTGAGCTGTGCGATTTGCAAGCAGACCAATGGGTGCTGATACACGGTGCAAGCGGCGGCGTGGGCCTTGCTGCTTGTGATATTGCCAAAGCTATGGGGGCACGGGTGATCGCAGCAACGGGCGTTACGGCAAAGCGTGAAGCGATAGCGGCAGCTGTGAGGCCGCACGCGGTCATTGCAGCAGAGGGACGCTTCCGTGACAAGATTGGCGAACTCACAGAAGGCAAGCTTTGCGAGATCGTATTCGATCCGGTCGGCGGTGATATCTTCGACGAGTCGACCCGATGTGTTAGCTTTGCTGGAAAGCTGGTTGTGGTTGGCTTCACCAGTGGCCGAATCGCCGAAATTGCAACCAACATCCCGCTGATCAAAGGCTTTAGCGTGGTTGGCCTACGCGCAGGCGAATATGCGCGCCGCTTTCCTGAGCGAGGCAAGGCAATAAATGCCGCCGTCGCTGAACTCGCAGAAGCTGGCCAAATCAAACCAGTCATCGACCGCGTCTTACCCCTGTCAGACTGGCGCGAGGGATTCGAGGCGATGGCACGGCGTGAGCTTATTGGAAAAGTGGTTTTTGAGCCCGGTTCCTAGGGAGGCCATAGAAAGGCGACCACCAAGGCCGCCTTCACGGTCTCCGGCGAGGCTCAGCTCAAAGTGAGCCAATCACCTCATCTGCTAACGCCTTGTCAGCGCCCGAATCATGCTTTTCAGCTATCAGAACACGCGAGGCAGCAGACGCCGCATCTACTGCGCTAGCCCGAACGCCAGCGACCGCGTCCCGCTCGGCGGCAGCGATCTTATCTTCGGCCATACGCTTGCGCCGGGCCACCATTGCCTCGCTATCCGCCTCAGCCTTTGCCAGGATCGCGTCAGCTTCACGCTGAGCGCCTTCCATCATTGCTTCAGCATCTTTCTCAGCGCCAGCGATCTTAGCCGCATACTCATCGCGCAGCTTCTCAGCTTCGGCGCGAAGATCTTTGGCTTCGTCAAGCTGGTTCTTGATCTCAGCGATCTTGTTGTCGAGGCCGCCAGTGATGAGACCGGGAACCTTCTTCCACACGAAGATGCCGATCAGAACGAGCATCGCGATCGACACCCACTGATAGGAATCCACACCAAAGGCTGAAGGGCCATCGGCCAAGAGGAGCAGAGGAATATCAGCCATTCGCTAGAGCCTTCTTCACGGCCGAGCGGGCAGAACGCTTGTCGACCTTTGTGCCTGCGAGACGTGACACAATTTCCTGTGTCGCTTCCAAAGCCACGTCTTCAATCTCGGCCATCGCACTTGTGCGCGCAGCTTCGATATCTGCCTCAGCTTTGGCGAGCTTTGTGTCGAGCCGCTTTTGCGCCGCTGTAAGCTTCTTCTCAGAAGCGGCAGCAGCGCTTGCTTTGGCTTCAGTGATCAACGTCTGCGCCTTGGCCCGGTTTGCGTTCTCGCGCTCACGCCATGCCTCTTCTCGGCTATCAGCAGCATCACGCGCGGCCTGCGCAGCAGCCAGATCATCAGCGATCTGCTTATCACGCATGCCCACCGTTTCCATAACCTTGGGGACCATACCCCGGCCGATCACGAAAAAGGTGATCCCGAAGAACACCAAGGTCCAGAAAATCTGGCTCGACCAGATTTCGGCAAGTTGATCAATTTGAGGCATTTACCTAGCCTTCGCCGCCGTTAGTTGATGAGATACACACGGGAAAGTCGGGTCGACAAAAATCAAGCCGACCAACTCTTTCGTCTAGAATTTAGACGACGAAGATTAGGATCATTGCAACGACGAACGCCAGCAGGCCGAGAAGTTCGGCAGCCGCGAAGCCGATGAACAAACGACCCTGTTGGCCGTCTGCAGCGCCTGGGTTACGAAGCGCGCTCTCGAGGAACGAACCGAACACGTTACCCACACCGGTAGCGGCAAGGCCGGCACCGACTGCTGCAAGACCTGCGCCGATAAGCTTGGCTGCTTCAGGTTCCATTTGAAAAACTCCTTAAAAATCAGTTCAGTTAGAATGGGAAGTCGAGAAATTCAGTGAAGGTGCTCAGCATCGTTGATGTAGAGCGAAGTCAGCAGGGCAAAGACATAGGCTTGGATTCCTGCGACCAAAATTTCGAGAGCGCTGATAGCGACCATCAGCGTCAGGCTAGGAATGCCTATAAGGGCGCCGAAAACCGCTCCGCCGTTGATGCTATCAATAACGAAACTGGAGAGCACCTTGAGAAGCACATGGCCAGCCATCATGGCAACAAACAAACGAAGTGCGAGGCTGAACGGACGCACCATGAATGAGATAAGTTCGATCACGGGGATCAGCCACATAAGCCAGATCGGCGTGCCATGCGGCACAAACAGCGAGAAGAACTTAAATCCGTGCTTCCAGAAACCGACGATCAACACGATCGAAAAACTTAAGACCGCAAGCACGCCGGTTACAGTGAAGTGACTGGTGAAGGTAAACGCGTGGACGCCAGGAATAATCCCCACTGGCATCAATCCGAGCAGGTTAGCGAATAGGATAAACATAAACAGGCTGAAAATGTACGGCAGGTACTTGCGCCCTTCCTTACCGATATTTGCTTCCAACATATCGTCGATGAAACCGGTGAAGGTCTCGACCGCCATCTGCCAACGGCCCGGCACCAGCTCACGCTTCATGCCACCAAAAACGAAAGCCCAAAGGAGGACCACGGTGATTGCCATCCACGCCGCTGAATTGGTGAATGCGATGCCATATCCAGCAATCTCCCAAGTTTCAGAGCCAAAAAGAGGCTCAACCAGGAATTGCTTCATCGGATCGACTTTGCCTGCGTCGGCTGCCACGATCGATTGTGTCCCTAATACCTATAAAAACGCGACCCCTGCTGGTTTAAAGACCTACTCAGGGTCTTCAGGGGCCTTGTTTGCCGCGACGATGATGTTCCTGAAGGCAACGCCAATCCCAAGGAAAAGCCCGACCAACAGACCCCAAGGCGTTGTGTCAAACAAGGCGTCAATCGCCCAGCCAATCACAAAACCTCCTAAGATCCCACCGATCAAGTCCGCCAGTACCCGGTTGCCGCTGCGATAGTTCGCATCAGCCCCTTTCACCTTAGGCTGAGTGCGTCCCTCTTCGCGCTCTTTCGCAGCCTTTAGCCGCGCCTCGAGCGCATCAATTCGCGCGTCCTCAACGATGGGCTCTTGGGCGGATTTCTCCTCGCTCATGCTGGCCTCCTTTTAGGGAATGCAAATGCGCGAACTCGAAGGGTGCCCGCCAAGGGCGACTGCCCCCTAGAAGAGGGCGATTCTCGAGTCAATGGTGCACTGCGATAGTTTCCGCATGCCCGTTCACAAACGGGCGAGCTTCAGGGACAGATTGCAAGACGCTCAGGTGGTGAGGAAGTCCGGGTCTTCCATGAGCCATCAGGGCCCTGATACTTCTCGCCCGGGACAGTCCGCGCAATCGCCTGACACCCAGCTGTTGTGGCATATTGCTCAGGTGTTGCGTTATTTTCTTGAGATTTACGGGTGTAAACCGCTTTGCGACGGATGTTAATATCATTCACCAAACGCTGAAGCGCAGGGGTCGCATCACCCACGACACCAAGATATCCGTCAACTTGCTCACCCACAGTGCCATTGGCCCGTGCAGCGGCATAAACAGGATCGCGCTGAGCCATCGCCGGAGAGGCAAAGCCGGTAAACACAACTAGCCCTGCTCCAGCGGCCAACAAAGACTTTCGGATGATCGTCATTTCAGTTCCTCCTACCTTCCTGCGCGTACTTGCTAGACACATCAGAAGATATCTGCATTCTCATCAATTGTGTTGCTGGCATCTTCAGCCAGCCGGTACAGCACTTCGGCCCGGATATTGACGTTAAGCTCGATCACGATTGGCTCTTCCGGAGCAGCCACATTAATACAGCCACCAAGCGCCAATATCCCTGCTCCAGCAAGCCCCGCTTGCATTGTCTTTCGATCCATTTTCGCTCCCTGACCGACTTTGCGCCTTTCTCTGGCACCGCCACTCATGGAGGTCAATTTCGCGTATGTCATAGCTGGTCATCGCTTTCTAGAGGTTGAACGGAGGGTTCATTCCGCCGTTCAGCTTCGCCCGGAGTTGGTTCAGGCTGGGGGACAGGACCTGGCGCAGTGTTATTTGCACGAGGTACGATTGTGTTTCCCTCGATCTGGAACAGACCTTGGTCGACGGGATCGCCAAAGATCGTTGGATCAAAGATGCCGCGTACAATCGTTGCGAGCGTGTAAAAGTTTTCCGAACGCACATTGATCTTGAAGCGGATCGGCAATTGGGCGAGCTGGCGGGTGATAAAGTTCTGGCTCGCGCCCTCTCCTTGCCTGACCCCGTCAATGTTGAAATTGGTGATGATCTCCCCGGCAAGATTACCGTTCAGTTCGATGCTCATCTGATTGTAGTCAATCGAGCGCAACGTCTGAAATGCGTAGTTGCCCATCGCGCCAAGGTCCTCATAGGTAAGCTCTCCCACGTAGGAGACATTGCCCCCAGGCGGCCGCGAGATCAGCAGGCCTCCCTGAATTGTGCCATTGCCTTGTGCGTCGAAGACAATTGGGATGGTCCCGTCAAACGCTCCGCTTGCCCCGAGATTGGCTAATTCCATTTGCGCAACAAAAGTTGCTGCATCGAGAGCGATAATCTCGAAGATATAGCTCTGTCCCTGTCCACCGCCATAATCGAGCGTGACAGGGCGCAAGACTAACTCACCCCCCATAAAGGGCCACCGTCCATCCTCGACGGTGATGATTGTACCATCTTTGATCGAGTATGTTACTTGGCCATCAAGAGCTTCGACCCCGGGATTGACCGAGGCGATCGTCGCAACTTGGCTGGGCGCGGTGGTCATGCCAAGCAGATCGGTGAATTCAATTGTGCCCTTGACCCCGCGCACCGGGCCAAAGGCCGCTGCGAAGTCGAAATCATCGGTTGAGAATGTACCAGTGCTGGTAAGTTCATCGCCGTTCCAGCTGATTGATCCGCGCCCGGTGACCGTTCCATCGGCAAAGGCGATCAAGCCTTTAGTAAGTTCGGTGAGCTCATCGGGCTGAAAGCCTGCATCGAAGATAAGACCCGGCACTTCGAGCTCAGCTCTACCCTCAGAGAGGTCAAGGTCATGGCTGACTGCAACATCGGTTATCTTGCGCCCGGACCCCAGATGAACCAGCCCTGCCGTCGCTGCGATCGCACCACCCTGCAGCACCAATCCAGCGTCCGTACTTCGCAGCGGCTCAAAGCGGGCCAATGCACCAGGCTCTACCCGCTCGGTCAGGTCGAAAGCTCCCTCACTGATGGTGAGCCTTCCCGCATCAAACCTCCAGCGCCCCGAAAGATCGGAAAGATCGAGCGGAACAATATCGAGCGCTGCCGTTGCTCCAGCAAAGCGACCATTCGGACCACCCTCAAAACTGTTATCGAACCTGCCCGAGAGGCTACCAGCAGAGAGTCGCAAGGCATTGTCAGGCGCGCCTATAACTGCATCAACATCCTCAACTGTGAAATCACCCGGATAGCGGACAGTCGCGCCGCGCGCCGTGATCTGTGCGGGGCTTTCGCCTACTTTGCCGGTTGCGGTAAAGTCGCTGAGCTGAGCCGCAATCGTAAGGCTGCCAAGATAGCTAATCAGCGCTTCGCCCGGGATTGGGCATAACGCGAAACTCTGTTCTCCCAGAACAAAGTCATAGGCCTCAAGCCCGGCCAATCGCGCGTCCAGGCAGTCTGTACCAAGCGCCAATCCAGCACCTGGCGACCAAATTCCCTCTACAGGCAGTTCAAGTCCTCGGATCGTACCACCGGGAATGGCGCCCTCGGCCTGAACCATGCCAGTAAAACGAATACGGCCAGCATCATCGCGGCGTGCTTCGAGCCGTGGAACGGCAAACGCGTCGCCGCCCGCCCGATACTCGGCCATAGTCATCCGCAATGAAAGGCCAGTCCCCGTTTGCCGAACCCGTGCATTTATCTGCGGCAGTTGCGGACCACCGGTTAGGATATTGCCAGCGAGCAATTCAGGTTGCACTTCCGTTGC
>JBCDKX010000195.1:0-6244 GCA_038746055.1 Pseudomonadota bacterium | reverse complement strand
TGGCTGGCCGAGATATCGAGAAAACACAGCTCATCCGCACCCGCCGCATCATAAGCGCGCGCCTGCTCCACCGGATCGCCAGCGTCTTTGAGATCAACGAAGTTGACCCCTTTCACAACGCGCCCATCGGCAACATCGAGGCAGGGGATGACGCGGATACGGACGGTCATTTCGCCGTCCTTCTATCGTCATTGCGAGCGCTGAAAGCGGGCGGCAATCCAGGGCTGTACCGCGTAATGCTCTGGATTGCTTCGTTACGCTCGCAATGACGAAATTTATCGCTCACGCCCGCGCGCCCATCTGGATCGCTGCGGCCAAATCGAGCTTGCCTTCATAGAGCGCGCGTCCTGTAATCACCCCTTCAATCCCAAGATGCGCTTGGATAGAGAGAATGTGTATGTCGGCAATCCCCTTCACTCCGCCGCTGGCAATCACCGGGATATCGACGCGTTGAGCCAGCTCTACTGTTGCATCGATGTTCACCCCCTTGAGCAATCCATCACGGCCAATGTCGGTGAACAGCAGGCTAGCCACGCCCGCATCCTCGAACCGTCGCGCTAGGTCGACAACGGGCACGTTGGAGACCTCTGCCCAGCCCTCGGTGGCCACCATCCCGTCCTTCGCATCGACAGCAACTACAATGCCACCTTCCCATTCGCGGGCCATGTCTTTGACGAACTCAGGGTCTTTCAAGGCGGCTGAACCCATTACTACGCGGGCAACACCAAGGTTAAACCAGCCCTCCACTGCGCTCGCATCGCGGATGCCTCCACCCAGTTGCACGTAGCCGGGGAAACGCTCGATGATGGCTTTGACCGCTTCGATATTGCGCCCTTCGCCTGCGAATGATCCATCAAGGTCCACCACGTGGAGGTGCTCAGCACCGGCCTCGGCAAAAATCATCGACTGCGCCGCCGGATCATCACCATAGATGGTTGCGCGGTCCATATCGCCCTCAGCCAGGCGCACAATCTCGCCGCCTTTGAGGTCAATGGCTGGGAATACAATCACGGCTTCCACTCCAGAAATCGTTCGAGCGTCGCCAGCCCATAAGCCTGACTTTTCTCCGGGTGATATTGCACGCCGCAAATGTTGCCTCTGGTGACCGCTGCGACAAGACCCTCTCCGTGATCAGTCAGCGCGGCGACGTGGTAGGGGTCCTCGGCGATGAAATGATAAGAGTGAAGGAAATAGGCCTCACCTACCGCCACAACCTCGTGATCCTTCGCATGCGGCATCAGCGCCACATCATTCCAGCCCATATGCGGGACCTTGATCGCCGGGTCTTTGGGCTCAATCAGCCGCACTTCGCCGGGAATCCAGCCGAGCCCTTGGTGCGAGCCATATTCAAGCCCGCGTGTCGCGAGCAGCTGCATGCCGACACAAATGCCTAAGAAAGGCGCGCCGCCGTCGCGCACGCGTTCTTCGAGCACTTGGATCATGCCGGGAACCGCGCGCAGGCCATCGGCGCAGGACTTAAATGCGCCCACACCCGGAAGCACGATTCGGTCCGCGCAGCGCACCACTTCGGCATCGGCAGTCACTTGCACCTTGGCGCCCACCGCCTTTAGCGCATTATGCACCGAATGAAGATTGCCTGCCCCATAGTCGATGAGGGCAACAGTTTCACTCATCAAAGGCCTCTAAACCGGGCCCGACAAAGCGCGGATTCCACTCGATGATCTCGCGGGTTGCAACGCCGTTCACGAGATAGGGATCTTTGGCCGCAAAACTTTCCGCCTCAGCCATATTTTCAGCGCGGATAAAGATCACCCCGCCCTCACGCGGCACACGCGGGCCCCAAGCGAGGAAATGGCCAGCTTCATGCCCAGCTTTGAGGAACGCCAGATGTTGATCAAGCAGCGGGTCAACCTCTTCAATCGGCACGATGTAGGTCATGGTTTCGATAAAGATATTAGCCACCCAATTGCCCCTTGGTGCTTGGGATTGCATCTCCTTTGCGCGGATCACGCTCAACGGCAATGCGCATGGCTCGAGCAAAACCTTTGTAGATACTCTCGCAGATATGGTGGTTGTTGGTGCCGTGAATCAGGTCGATGTGCAAAGTAATCCCGGCCGTCTGTGCAATTGATTCAAACCAGTGATGGATGAGCTCCGTGTCCCACTCGCCCAGCTTCTCCTGTGTGAAAGCCGCGTTCCAGACACAATAGGGGCGCCCGGAGATATCGAGCGCGACCCGGCTCAGGGTCTCATCCATTGGCGAATAAGCCGCGCCATAGCGGCCAATTCCAGCCTTATTGCCCAGCGCATTGCTGATCGCCTGACCTAGCGCTAGCGCTGAGTCTTCAGTGGTATGGTGCTGATCAACATGCAAATCACCATCAACCTTCATCGTCACGTCGATCAGCGAATGCTTGGAAAACTGCTCAACCATATGGTCGAGAAAGCCAATTCCAGTCGAGACGTCATAGGCACCCGTCCCATCCAGATCTACGGTAATCGCGATCTTAGTCTCGGCGGTGTTCCGCTCAATCGTGCCTGTTCGTTTGCCCATGTTCATAATAGCCAAGCCTATAGCCGTGACCGCTTCGCTTGCAAGCGCCCAAGCACAACCGCCATGTTGCGTCAGTTACAAGTGACGCATAAATCTAACACGAAATGCTTGACCCGGACCGCGCGTCTCGTCACGACTAGTCAATGTGATGACCGAAGATACACCCGATAGCCTCATTCCATACGATGAGATCGTGCAGGAAGCGCTGCGCGCAGTGGTCGGACGCGTCCTGGGTGAAATCGAACGCGGCGGAAGCGAGTTACCAGGGAATCATCACTTCTACATCACCTTCAAGACGGGCGCAGCCGGTGTGGCTATCCCCGATCACTTGCGCGAACGCTTTCCCGATGAAATGACCATCGTACTTCAGAACAAGTTCTGGGACCTTGAAGTGCGCGAGGACGACTTCACCGTGGGCCTCTCCTTCAATCAGATTCCAGCCAAGCTTGAGATCCCCTTCGCGGCGATTACTGCCTTTGTTGATCCGGCGGTTGATTTTGGGCTGCAGTTCCAGGCCTCAGTCGCCGAGCTTGCGCCCGAAGGACATGACCTGGCCGAAAATGATGCTGAAGGTGGCAGTGATAACGCTGGCGACACCGCAGATCAGGCCGATGGCTCCAATGTCGTGCAGATCGATTTTGGACGCAAGAAGTAGGGTTACAAGTGGGTCTTTGTGACTGAGCCAAGCGATCCTGATAACGCGGCCTCAGATGTCCAAGGCGATTCTATCCAAACCTCTCGCAAGCTCCCGCTCGCTCCTTCTACTGGTGCAGCCGTCAATCTCGCCATCGCAGAAATTGTGCTGCGGGGCATCGCTGATCGTATGCGCGGCCGAGTTGAGAAGGACATCTCCCAAGCCGACGCGGTGAAGCATAAAACGGGTGAAAAGGATGCGGTGGATGGCAGGTCGCTGCTCACATCCATCGGGCTTTACGGTGCAGCGAAGCTCGCGAAGCGTTCGCGCTCTGGACTTGGTCTGGTGGCGGGTGGACTGATTGCCAAATCGCTTTACGACCGTGGGAAAGCGGTGCGCGAACGGCGGCTTAGGCCGAAAGATAAAGCCCCTTAACCCAATTGAGGCACTTGATTTAAGCGTTGGGCATGCGCATCGGGACTTATGAGCGATACGAAAACTCCCGATAAGCTCGCCCGGCGCGGCCTGTTGTTCATCCTCTCGTCGCCCTCTGGTGCTGGCAAAACCACTATGTCGCGCAAATTGCTGGATGAGGATCCTGACATCCGGCTCTCAATCTCAGCCACCACCCGTCCCGCCCGCCCAGGAGAGGAGGACGGTGTGCACTATCAATTCGTCTCAGAAGAGCAGTTCGATGCGATGGTCGAGGATGACGATTTCTACGAATGGGCAACTGTCTTTGGCTATCGCTATGGCACTCCTAAAGGCGCCATTCGCGATGGGCTAAAGCACGGGCAGGATTACTTGTTCGACATCGACTGGCAGGGCACACAGCAGCTAAAGCAGAAAGATGATCAGGATGTGGTTACAGTCTTTGTTCTTCCGCCCAGCCTCAACGAATTGCGCCGTCGACTGGAGACCCGCGCGCAGGATACGGTCGAAGTTATCGATGACCGGATGCTGCGCGCCCGCGATGAGATCAGCCACTGGGCCGAATATGATTATGTCGTCATCAATGACGATATGGAGGATTGCTTTGCGCAAGTATGCGAGATCCTCCACGCAGAGCGCATGCGGCGGAAACGGCAGACCGGGCTGATCCCGTTTGTGCGCGAATTGATGGGGTAAGCAAGGCTACCCGAATGAATGCGACCGTTGTTTTAGAAGAGCTGGAGCTACCCCTCAATCTAGGCACGTATGGGCCAGAGGACGTGATCCCCGACGCGCACTTACTCGATGCAACCCTCACTATCGATCCCGCCTTGGTGGTGGTGACAGAGGACTCGATGGATCGTATCTATGATTATGACCCTTTGATTGCGGAAATCGAGCACTTGTCACGCGATGGACATTACGAGACGCAAGAGTGGTTTCTGACCCGCGTCGCCAAAGCCTGCGCTGCCGAAAACGTCATTAAAGGGGTCGGGCTAAAGCTCTACAAACGGCCAGTCCGCCGAATGAGCAACGGAAGCGCATCAGGAACCTTGGGAGTAACGCTTTCACTAAACCGCGCCGAGTTGGACGCGTTACTATAGATCGCTCGCTCTCTAAGTCGTCTGTCGCCGCTCCAGTTGCTCAAGCAGTTCTTCCAATTGCTCTTCCAAAATCCCCGCGCTGTCTCCGCCACCATAGTTGAGCACACCACTTGAGAAGGTGGTGCCGAAGGTGTCAGCAAGCGACTTTGTCTGGAGCACGCCCGAAGCAAAATCACGTGTGGTTAGGCTATCGAGCGGATGTACGAACGCGCCCCACACAAGGCCTTGTCCAATCGCGTAGCGGGCATCCAACGCTGTATCGAAATTAGCTTGCATCAGTCGCTCTAGCGCCTGTTGTGGAAGAGCAGCGCTTTCAGCGATCGGGGTAATGATCCGCATGCGCCCCGCATTGGCATCGGTGACGACGATTAACATGCGCTCCTCGACGGTGAACTGCCAATTGTTGCCATTTCGCTCAGCCTCGCCGTCAAGCGCGGCAATCACCTCCGCCATCATATCCAATGAAGCCTGGTTCTCTGGCGATATCTCTGCAGACCCATCATTGTCAGTGAGCGGTGCCTCATCACTGAAATCGGGTGGTGGCAGCGTCTCCTGCGCCTGTGCTCCAAGCGAAAAAGCACCAGCAAGCCCGAGCGTAATTGGCAAGAGTACGAAGGCGAATTTACGGGTTATAGGCAAGAGCGATGATCCTTTTTCGCAAGGGTTCTATCTTGGTTTTCGCCTCAAGCGTCAATTTCGTTACACCGCGACCATCATTTCAACGCTCTGAAAAAGCGGAACGCGACTCTCAGGTCCAGTATTAAGGGCAAAATCTTTTTACCAACTGGACAAGAATAGATGAGAAATTATGTGCAGGTATTTAGGTCAGAATGTGAGGGACCACAGCACTATGAAACGTGAGGATAGAATAGCCAAAAGTGCTAAAATACGACGGCTATTTGTACTTTCTGTTTTTCTCTTGGTGCTTCCCGTCAAGGCGCTGGCAACTGAGCCTGTACCGCTCAGCGAATATGGCAAATTGCCCGAGGTAGAGCGCGCCGCTCTTTCTCCATCGGGTGACAGGACGGCCCTCGTCACCACGATTGAGGGGCAGCGGGTTCTGATCACAATGAACAAGGGGGAGAGTTCGCTGCTGAGCGCCACGCAGGTGGAGGATATGAAAGTCTGCAGTATCGAGTGGGTTGACGAACAGCGGCTCCTGCTCATTGCCAGCACCACGATTGATCTTCCCGCTGGCTTTGCGACTGACAAATATGAGACCACCATCGGGCAGATAATCCCGGTCGAAGGGACCGAAGGTGGCGGACTCATTTTTGGCAATAATGAACGGTATTATGTGGGCATTATGGGCCGATACGGGGTTCGCACAATTAGCGGCGAGCCCTACGGCTTTTTCGGTGGGATCGAGCTGCAGCGCAATCCGGGTCGGGGCCCGAGATGGGTGTTTGACCATGGACGGCCCAATCTCTTCAAAGTCAATCTTGCAAATTTTGAAGTGACCAAGCTCGACCGGTCAGCATTTTCTGGTGCATCAAAAGACTGGGTGATCGACGCACAGGGCGAGATTGCCTTTACGCTCGACCGGAATGACGATTCCGG
>JBCDKX010000194.1:0-6364 GCA_038746055.1 Pseudomonadota bacterium | reverse complement strand
GTGATCGACAAGCCCGCCGACCCCGAAATCGAATGGGCAGTGCGCGAGCATAAGCGCCTGCTTGAAACCATTGCGTTTCTCTACGCCGATGACTTTGCACCGACCATATTTGGCGCGCTCAGTCACAAGCGCGCGATTGAGAAGGAGTTCGAAGTCCAGCAACAAATGATCACCAACGCCGCGCATAATGTGCGCTCAGGCCAACGGCGTGGTCAGATTCCCACCGAGATCGACAGCACACTCGCCGGTGCAGCGATCATCGGCGCGGTGCGTTCCACTATGGTTGCCGCGATGCACATGGAGCCGCGCCCTGCCCCGGATAAGGTCGCAGATCAGATTTGGCAGCTGATTGAAGGAGCAGTGAGCCTACGGCGTTGATCCGGCCTATTTGACCAGTTCGACCTGTTCAAAATCAAGCTCAACCGGAGTTGCACGGCCAAAGATCGAGACGCTGACCTTGACCTTGGCTTTGTCGAAGTCGAGCTCTTCGACCACGCCGTTAAAGCTGGCGAAGGGCCCGTCGAGCACTTTGACCTGATCGCCGATTTCGTAATCGACATGGATGTCTTGTTTGGGTGCAGCTTTCGCTTCTTCGACACCGCCGAAGTACCGAGCAGCCTCGCGTTCGCTGATCGGCTGAGGCTTGTTGTTGTTGCCAAGGAAACCAGTGACCTTGGGCGTGTTTTTCACGAGGTGATAGATGTCATCGTTCATGCGCAATTTCGCCAGCACATAGCCCGGCATGAATTTGCGCTCGACCTGCACCTTCTTACCACGCTTGACCTCAGTCACGGTCTCAGTTGGGACTTCGATCTCCTCGACGCCTTCGGACAGGCCGAGACGATCAGCCTCAGCCAGGATTGCTTCTTTGACCTTGTTTTCAAAGCCAGAATAGGCGTGGATGATATACCAACGAGACATGGAAAAGTGTCCTTGAAAATAGATGCTTAGGCAAGCGTCAGAAGGAAGTTGACGACGGCATTGAACAGACTGTCGACACCGAAGAAAAAGAGCGCAAGCACCACCATGAAGATGAAGACAAAGATCGCAGTCCGGATCGTCTCTTCGCGGGTGGGCCACACCACCTTGCTGGTCTCGGTGCGCACCTGATTTACAAATTCAGGGACCGAAGTCTTGCGCTTCTTATCTGGTGCCTTTTGTGCGTCAGCCATCTGTATCGTCTTTCGCCTGAGCGTAAGTGGGTCGGTTTTTCCGCCTTTCAGGTAGGGCTCGTCGCCGTCTGGAACAAGAGGCCAGAGGGGCTAAGGCTGCTACCAATGTCGGAATTGTGGGTCGGATAGGGCGATTCCGGTGGGATGGCAAGTGTATCTGGCTGCCTTACGCAATTTCGACCCTCAGCGCTTATTTTCGCTAGCCAGCCGCGCATCACGACGATAGCGTAGCACCCTTCAACCGCATGCTCTGCCCGATGGAAGCGGGCGAGCGCGGTACAATCGGAAGCAACCGGGGAATTTCTAACACATGGCAGCACCTGAAACTGCAAGCGTCAGCTTTGCTGATCGCGTAGTCAATGTCTCAGACTTCATCTGGGGCGGCACTTGGAACGGGGCGGAAATCATTCCCTTTCCCCCGATGGTCATCATTCTTTTGGGTATCGGCCTGTACATCATGGTGGGCCTCAAATTCTATCCATTGCGCAATCTGGGCAGCGCCTTCGCTGGACTCTTCAAGAGCCGCAAGAACGAAGGCGATGGCGAGATTTCCCCTTTTGCCGCCCTCTCAACCGCACTTTCCGGCCAAGTGGGTACTGGCAATCTAGCTGGGGTTGCGACCGCAATTGCGCTTGGCGGGCCCGGTGCAATCTTCTGGATGTGGATCACAGCCCTTATCGGAATGGCGTTGGCCTTTGCCGAAGGCTCGCTGGCAATCCGTTATCGGGAAAAGACCGAGGAAGGCACCTGGCGCGGCGGTCCGATGACCTACATCATGATGGGTCTGGGGCCGAAATGGACGTGGCTGGCGATCTTGTTCTGCCTCGGCACGCTGTTCTCGGCGATGATCACCGGCAATTCGATCCAGGCAAATGCTGTGGCTGATGGGCTCAATGAGTTGTTCGGCATTCAGGAGGCGATTGGCGGCGCAATTGTCGCAGTTGCCGTATTCATCGTCATTATTGGCGGGATCAAGTCGATTGGCTCAGTCGCGGAAAAGGTCATTCCTTTTATGGCAGGCGCCTACATTGCGATGGCGCTGCTCGCGCTAATCCTCAACATTGCTGATATTCCAGCGACGTTCGGCCTTATTTTCTACCACGCCTTTAACCCGGCGGCCGCGACTGGCGGTTTTGCTGGGGCGATGATCATTATTGCGATCCGTGCTGGAGTTGCGCGCGGCCTGTTCTCCAATGAGAGCGGTCAGGGCTCCACTCCAATCGCCCACGCCGTCGCGCAGACCAACGACCCCGAGCAACAAGGCCGTATGGCAATGCTCGGATGTTTCATCGACACCATTGTGATCTGCACCATGACAGCCCTGGTGATTCTCACCGTGCAGGGCGAATTCACTGGCGGTGGTCAGGCCGTGGCACATGCGTGGGAGAGCGATCTTCAAGGCTTTGCCATGACCAGTGGTGCTTTTGCCGCAGCCTTCCCGCTGGAAGTCGCAGGCATTGCCATTGGTACTCTCATCGCCAGCCTTGCTCTGATCGTCTTTGTGTTCACCACCCTGCTAACTTGGAGCTATTACGGCGAGCGCGCGATCACGTTTATCTATGACCGGATTCCGGGGGCAACTGAAGGTGGTGAGAAGATCATCCACCTGATCTGGCGGGTGCTGTGGTGCGTGGTCATCTATATTGGCGCCAGCGCTGATCTCACCACCGTGTGGCGCATGGGCGACATCTCCAATGCAGCCATGGCGCTGCCCAACCTGATCGCACTGCTGCTGCTGTCCGGCGTGGTCTTCAAACTGGCACAGGGTATCCGCGATGCGGGGCCGACGCATACCGCCAAACAGAACGAGACTGTCGAAGAGATTTGAGGGACAAGGGGAGCGTTCTACTCGCAGGAGAACGCTCCCCGGACCTTGAAAATGGCCCCCAATAAGTTGCGGCCCAGCAGCTGTTCGAACCTCGCGACAGGTTCATGCACCCTTGCTGGTCACTGCCATGAGCCATTGCTCTCACAACAGGAGTTCACAAGCGGGACGCCTCAGGACTGCTCCAAGCGTCGGGCCGCGAGCCGCAAAACGAGGCAAATGAGGACAAATCGCACCCCCCATAGATCGATTTGCATCCGACTTCGGAGAAGGATCTCGGCCAGATGCCATTTGCTCGATTCGCTAAGCTCGGCGGCAGGTTGGCAATTGACGGACATAGGCGATGTGTAGTTTGCCACATCCGTGATTTTCGATGGCTCCCGTCCGAGATTCAAGCACTGTGATGATCTTGCCCTAGTCAATTGGTGGCGGCATTGGAGCCACCAAGTATTCGGGCGAAGATCCAACCGCCAATGCCACCTGCGATAACCTGCGAGGCGAAACCGAAACCTGAGCGAGCGCCGCTGATCGGGACAGTTTGAAACTGCCAATACATCAGCCCCAAAACCATCCCCAATGCCGCCGCACCGGCGATCGGATAGGCTGCGCTGGCAAGGCTTGGAAGAAAGCGCTTCACCATAGCCGCAACCGCAAAGCCGAGCAGGAGCGCGACCAGTATAACAGCCAGATAGAGATACATATTTGAGATGTCGAAGGCGGTCATATTGAGCCTGTCGTTAAGGCCAATCGGTACATTATGCGCGCCCATGACGAACTGCGAATTGGCAGTCACGGCGATAACATAGGTACCAAGACTGGCGATTATCAGGGCAGTGATCCAACGGATAATACGCATAAGTTTCTCTCCGACTTTGGTCGCAGATTAAATGCTTCACATGCCTGATCAAGAGCTTTGGCAAGTCAGTTGGAGGCAGCTAGACAAATCCCGCCGCGCAACTGATAAGCAGGCTGAAGCAACTGTCCTTAGGAACTCTGTAATGCGCGCTTTCTCAACCACTTTGCTATTGGCAGCAGCGACACTTGGCTTGGTGTCATGCACCAATCAAGGCGCATCGCCTGCGGGCGATAAGACCAGCGTGCTGGCCGGTCGCGTGGACGCAGGGCCGATCAACTACACGGTGGAAACCCTCGCTGACGGGCTCGACCATCCCTGGTCGCTCGCCTTTCTGCCTGATGGCAATATGCTCGTGACCGAGCGCACCGGTACACTTTTGCGAGTGGGTCAGGATGGCTCCCAAGAGCAAATTCATGCCTTCACAGGGAGTTGGGAGTTCCCGCCGGTCCACTTTGGTCCTGGGATGCAGGCAGGCCTGTTTGATGTGGCGCTTGATCCGCAGTTTGCGGACAACAGTCTTGTCTACATCTCCTATGCTGCTCGGCTTGATAATGGCGAGAACACGCTGCTGCTGCTGCGTTTTCGCTACGACGGAGAAACAGGCGAGCTGACCGATGGAAAGCAGCTCTTCACAGCTTCCCCTTCCCGCGTCCAAGGCAACCATTACGGTGGGCGGATCATCTTCTTACCTGACGGCACTTTGATGATGCCAACAGGAGACGCCTTCCATTTTCGCGAAGAAGCGCAAACGCTCGACAACCATTTCGGCAAAATCATCCGTCTCAACACCGATGGCTCAGTGCCTGCTGACAATCCTTTCGTGGATCAGGAGGGGGCGTTACCGGAGATTTGGTCCTACGGTCACCGCAATCCGCAAGGGATCATCCTCGCTGCCGACGGCCGGGTGCTCGAGAACGAGCATGGTCCGGCAGGGGGCGACGAAGTCAATGAGATCAAACGCGGCGCCAACTATGGCTGGCCAACGGTCACCTATGCGCTCGACTATTCTGGTGGGCGTGTCTCTCCGTTCGAGGCGCTGGATGGGACGGAGCAATCCCTCGTCCACTTCACCCCTTCAATCGCGCCCTCAGGCTTCGCGCAATATGCGGGCGAGGCCTTCCCCGATTGGCAAGGCGATCTCTTCATCTCCGCTCTGGCGCTGCGACATGTGCGGCATATCGATATGGGGGAAGACGGGTCGCTGGGATCACAAGCGGAGCTGTTCGGTGAACTGGGGGTGCGCTTTAGAGACGTGCGCACCGGCCCTGATGGCATGCTCTACCTCCTGACCGAGGAGGCAGGGCAGACCAGCCGGATATTGCGCATCGTCCCTCAGTGAGCATGCACCCGTGATATGGGTGATGTTTCAGTAACGCTGATTTTTTCGACCTCTGCGATGTTTATGATCACAAACGCCCAGCTCCGTTGATGCGACCCGGGTGTCATTCGTATGTCCAAACCAAGGCTCTGCTTCGCGCTGACAGAAGGGGTTGCCGATGCCCATCTTGATCTGTTGCTCGCTCATATCCATCGGCTGTGGTGAACTTCGATCACGATTTCCGATTTGTGTCCAAGAAAGTTTATCGCGCGCGTGTGGTGGTATTTGGCGGGTGACTGCTCGCCAAATCGACCTCGTGATATACTGATTTGACAAGAAGTAATGGCAGGGGTGACAGGATTCGAACCCGTGGCCCTCGGTTTTGTAGACCGAATATGCAAATATGTAATATTTTGTTTTTAAATAATTAAAAATCTAGAGTTCTCATAGTGTGCAACAAAAGTGTGTAAGTTACAGTGCTGCAAAATGCACGAAAGCCGGTCATCTTTCACCTTTCATACCTTCGCTGGCACACCAGCTCCTTGTGATGCCCACAGAACGACCAAAATACCCGCTGAGACGTTGTGATTTTGAGTCAACCAGAGGGTTGTTGAGGGGTTGTTCTTAAGAACAACCCCTCAGCGCGTTCTAATTCACACGTGAAACGAACACATTACCCGGAAATATTGCCGCCTCACTCGATTTACCAGCCATACATTCTGCGCCATTCGGCTTGAATGGATGGGATAAATGCGGTGGGCAACATTTCCGGGTTTTCTGGGCGCTCTGGCTAGCCGCCGACGCACCCGCTCAACGCCTCTGCTGCGCAGAGCTATGCACGTCACCAAAGTTGAGACACGATGAGGACCATCGTGTGTGGATTTACCCCAAAAGGGTGAAGCTAATCAGATCATTTGCTGTTTTTGCTCTAGTCGTTGTGAGCGAGGTGAGGTTTTGGGCGCTAGGCACTGAGCACAAACAGCAAAGTTCTTGTTCTTAGCTAACTCTGGTGGAGAGTCATTCATTCCCGAAAGCTGCCTGTCTGCTTTCGCCCCACATCCTGACATTGATTTTACAGACCGATAATTGCGGCACTTTCGTCAGTAATTGGTTGCGAATTAAGATTACAGACTGCTTGTAAGACCAGGATCACGCCTATCCAGTTCCGAGGGGAGGCGCGCCACCAACGCAGC
>JBCDKX010000193.1:0-6411 GCA_038746055.1 Pseudomonadota bacterium | reverse complement strand
CACGCCATGATATGTTCTCGAATACAAAGTCGGCAGTTGAGCAGTTGAATGTAAGGTTGAAGTTAGTAGTGAGCTGGCTAGTTGCAGTGAAGTTCTGTTCGCCAATGATGATCCGACTATCACCCTCGGCTTGGTAGATGATCGCGAACCCGATGACACTGTTGAGCGCGAGCGCTCCGACATTGCTAGTCCTGTCGTCTTCGCCACTGATGCTGCGGACCGAGACCATAGCGTTGGCGGCATCACCTGATTGCGCAATCGCATTGATTGAGAGTAGGTTGCCAGTCTCGGGGTTTTGGAGCGATATGGTAGCGGTCGGTAGCCACTGCTCATCGCTACGGAACAGGACCGGTTTGATAGTCCCGCTAATCACAAAGCGTGTCGCATTAACAGGCAAAGTTAGCTCGGAGATGCGACCGTTAGGAGTATCGCAGGCAAAGCGTACTCCATTGGCGGATGCGGTTGATGGTGCTGCCAAAGCGGTCAGCGCAACGAGTGCAGTGGCTGTAAGCCTGATTACGTGCATTGGTGAGTCCCCCGTCTAATGTGATTGTGAGGCGCAACTGATCAAGTGCTGCGTCACGTGCTTGGTTGTTTCTGGTAGTGCCTCCCAGCCAGTTGGCCGGGTCAGCCGGTGAACGCTGATGTGTCTGGCGACGCGGCACAGTTGTTCGAACATCCACGCTTTGCCGCATATTTGCTCGCCGAACTGTGGTCGGTAGATGCTGCCAACAAGCAGGCGCATCGCATCTGACCCTCGCAGTTCCTCAAACACCGTACTTTTACAGCTTTGGGCGACCACCAATGATAGCGATGCCAATTCACCTTGGCGGGCACCAACAGCGGCCTCCGGGCGATCAACTTTGGCCAGATGCTTGACCTTGCCGTTGCGGCAATAGGCTTCACCAACCTGCTCAGCTTTAAGCTTATCGAGCGAGTCCGACCACAACTTGGCAAGTCGCTGGATCGCATAGCATTGGATATGATCGCCGTGGTTTGAGTTAATCGCCAGGATGTCATCAGTGAAGAAAGCACACTCGCTATTGGCAAGTGCGAGCGCCATCGAAGACTTGCCACTCCCTGGTGGGCCGGTGAAGGCATGGACACGACCTGCTTTAACGACCGCACTGGCATGGAGTGGTAAGAGCCGGCGTTGGTAACACAGTATCCCGATCACGGTGCCGGTCAGAAAGGCGGTAGCGTTAGGTCCCGGCCGATAGGTAACCCGTTCCCCACCTTCGATCAGGAAGGCATGCTTCCGGTCGAGCTGCAACAGGACCTGATCTCCATTAACATAGAAACCGGTATCAAATGGCTCGCATGGGAGCGCATCGGGCACGGGCCCTTGTGCGATCTCAATGTCTGCGGTGGCTTGCCGGCGCAACGGGAACGCAAGCGATCCACCAAGATCGAGATCGCTCGACAGAGTAAATGGCGCTGTCTGAGTAAAGCGTATGTTCATCGGTTCGCGCCTTCCGACCATTTTGCAAAACGAATATTGGCAAGCGCTCTTGGCAGACCCAGATGCACCAGCAGGAAGTCAGGATGATCTGCACGCGACAGTGGGGTCTTATCCGGCCAGTGTGTCAGCAGTTGCGAGAGGCGATCAAAATCAACCAGCCGGCTCAGGCTGGCATGCGACTTGCCGGCTTCAATCTCTTGCCTGAGCAACTGAATACGGCGGGTCAAACGCAGATGCGTGTCAGCCGCCTGACGACCGCGCGGAGCGGTCGCAATGGCAGCAGGTAGCCGATCACCCATCACGCGTTTGATCACGCAGCGCGTTACTCCATCCTTATCGAACTGGGCAGGCGGTAGCCCCATACAGAACTCCGCCAGCCTGCGATCCCCCAGCGGGTCACGGACCTGCACACCAGTCAGGGTCTGCAATGCCAGTATCAGATCACCCCCCTCATCGCGCTCGCCTCCAAACAACGCCTCCGCAGCAAGATCGCGCGGAGAGTTGAGCCTATCGAGAGTGTAGCTGACTGCTTGCCAGTCTGTCTTCGCCGCAGACCAGTCGCGCGGGTGCAGACGAGAAGATTGCGACAGACCCTGACGAAGTTTACGCACGGCTTTATTGGCAGCTTCTTTTGCTCGGCCATCACGGAGCAATCCAGCGATAGATCGCTGGCGCTCGAACCCCAGCGTCATGTTCCCACTATCGCCGGTCAACAGCACCCGCTTACTTCGCATTCGTGTTGCCTTCGCAATCGATGTAAACCAGCCCAGATTAGTGACATTACGCGGTGGCAATTCAGCGAGCAGGAAGAATTCATCAAGAAAGGCAGTGGCATCCATCCCGGCGCAATCGATGAAGTTGGTCTCCAACGCCGGGTAAAAGCGTGCCAGCGCTTCAACCGGGCCACGTTCGTCGCCAGTATACCCATAACCAATGGTTCGACCATCCCACCCTGGTTCTGGCACGGATGTGAATGATATCAATGGCTCTGGAGCCAACCTCTCCAAAGCTGTGATTGCCACTGCTGTAGAATCCAGCCCCGAACTCAGCGCGATTGCGGGAGTCTCGCGCGATCGGGCATGCTCTGAAACAGCTCTATCAAACTGTTCCTTTGCAGCCTCGATGTAAGCACTGTCAGTCTGATAACGGATGTCCGGCACTTCGCTGAGTTCATAGAGCGAACTGATGCTGATCTGACCCTGTCTGAGGACCAACATATGGCCGGTTGGTAGGCGTGCGATCTTATCAAAGTAGGACCGGTGGCGATCATCAAAATCGAGCAGAAGATTCTGGCTCAGCTTTACTTCATCAAGATGCCGGTCAACATCGCCCATCGCAAATAGCCCCTTGGGCACAGTGGAAAAGGCGGTGCGCTTGGAGTTGTGGTGATAATGCAGCGGCGGGGCTGAACCGATCGAGCGGATTGCATAGAATATTCGATCAAGCTCGTCCCAAATCAAGCACGCAAAGCTACCATCGAGCTTTTTGATCGCTTGCGCCATGCGCATCTGCCATAACCTTGCAAACAAGGCGCTGTCAGAAATCTTAGCCTGCGTTTTGCTGTCTAGACCAAGCATTCGAAATATGTCTGACCGGTTCGATATCCATCCGGCGAAGACAATATGCCAGCGACCGCCAACTGCGACCGGCTGACGCTCAAACTCATCCTCCGGAGTAAACCCGAGCGCAAGAGTAGAGACGAGCTCACAAGGCCAACAGCGCCTCACCGCTTGGCGATCCGGGCCATAAACCCGCAGTGCATCCTGCATGCGCTCTGCAGAATGGTTGTTCGGAGCTGAAGATTCCGACCAGACAATTGCGCCAATGCCACTCATCAGGCCCGCACTCGTCGTCTGCGTTTGCGCAATTCAAGCGTGGACCTGCCAAGCAGGTTGAGTCCTGGTCGCGATGGGTCAAGCCACTCTTGCAATGCGCAATCGAGCTTGGCTTGCGACTGGAGTGCTGGATCTCGACTGGTAACAAGAAATCTCTCTGCCTTTTGAACCAACCAGTGAGGGTAATACCACCATCTCGCCAAACCATGGATTTCGGCATTGGCTGTGCGCGCCATGTCAACTGGCTTGGGATGAAGCGCTCGGCGCAAGCCCGTCAATAAGCGGCCGGTGATGCTCTGATCAATATGGCGGCGCAAATAGTCCCGATGCCAAACCAGCGCAGGCTCTTGCACCATCAGATTTGCAGCCTGTTCAATCGCTAAGTCCGGAACGCGGTAAAGGGTTTCGATATCTTCACCGGCAAACGAGCCATAGCGTTCGAGCAACTTCAACAGCAGGCTGAGCGCGGGCGCTAGTCCAAGGGCTCTCGCCTCTCGTTCTAACACCAACCAGTCGATATCCCCACTTGCAAATAGCGCATGCAAATCGGCCAGCACGATCGGACCGTTATCAAACAAATGCTGAAGGCTGGCATGCGCTGTTAAATGTAGCAGATTGTCAGTCGGATCGACCAACCATACCTTGCACCCCTGCCACTCAGTCTCATAAGCATTGGCAAGCAGGCGTTTAGCCAGGATAACAGCACCGGCCCAGCTTCGAGGACCGACCGTATGATGGATCTCTATTCCAACCCCATCGGGACTTAACAACAGCGGCAGATGATGTCCCTGCTCCAGTCCATGCTCCATCTTGCTCGGAAGCTTTGTAAAGCCATGCTGCTTCAGCAGCTCATATGCGCTCAATGCCTGCTTAGGCGAAACCAGAACATCGATGTCACGCATGGGTCGCAGCGCAGCTGCGGAATAATACTGTAGAGCCAGCGGAACACCCTTGAGAGCTGCGTATTGAATCTCAGAGCGACCGAATAGTTCGCTGATCTGCAGCAGTGCCTGCTGCTTTTGCAGGGCCTGAAAGCTCTCCAAGCGCACGACCGCCTTGCATTGCTCTTGGAGAGCAGCAGGCGCAGTCTCGATCTCATGGTCCTCAAACCACGCGTGCAGTAGAGGGAACAAACGATATTGCTGAGCCCGCTCTGCAATCCAGTCCCAGTCGCTTTCACCTAGGCAATTAGACTGTTCGCCTACCTCATGATGTCTGCCGCCGCACACCAACCTGAGAAGTAGGTCTCGCTTCATAGCATTATCTGACATATCAAAGACCAGCGCCAATTGGCTTGTAGATCGAATGGTATCTTAGCGAATAACGTGCGTAGACCAGGTAGGACTTCAGCCAAACCCATCTACCACTGCGCATCCTTCGTGGTAGATAAGCAAACTTTTTGGTCGGCAAATGCGCGGGACTCCTGCCTTTGCGTATTCTTCGATTGGCATCTTGACCAACCATCTTTCGAGGTGAGCTCATACTTTTTGCCTCTCGATTGTCTCAATCAAAGATCCTGCCAGGCCGCTCTTCCAACATATCCGGCCCTTCATCGCTTTGCAGGAAAGATTGGCGCTGCCGTCCGGGCGGGGGGGGCCTTCGATGCTCTATTTGTGTTGATGTGACGATTTCGGACAAACCGACAATCACACAAAGCGAACAAGAACGGCAGCGCCGTCTTGCTCACGCTGTGCAGTGACGTGAGTAAGACATTCAATTTCAGTTGATGATCAGATTCTGTGGGCAGTGACGACATGCTTCGATACCAATTCGGCAAGGAACGACTGCACTCCTGCGCGGCATTCATAGCGCTCAACTTCATAAATCAGACACAGCCGTCCGATTATCGTGCCTACCGTTGCCCCGTCACAAAGCAGCAGCCAGCATTCCCGTGCCACGCCTGTCAGGCTCAAAAACTCCCCACTCTCCATGTCCAGAAAGATGATCTCCTCATCAAGATCGGCCTGGAGATATCGGTCGGTTAACGAAAAGGTCGTATGCAAAGGAAATATGTCAGTGATGAACTGAGTGCGAACAGCATCCATTACGAAAACCTATTGATGTTATCGCGACCCGTTCCGCTGCTCTCCGTGAACGGTCCTCGAGCTCCACCGACATCTGAGAGATCTTTGCCCAGCCTGGTCAGCGTGGGGGTCTCCCATGGCCGCTTGGCTGGCGGTTCTGGCATTTCGGTTTTAGCGACACTTTCACTGGTTTTGGTATCTTCCGTCATGATGACCTCTTTTGATCGGAAAAGGGAGTAAGGCAAATTAGGGCGCGGGCCTAAAATTCACCGGCAATGCCAGCCCGCACGCTGGTAGAGTTGCCACCGGCGTAAGTGACGCCAGCGGTGATTGCGAAATCACCCTCGAAGCGATGCATCAGCCCAGCTGAAATACCGACCTCGCCCCGATAGGTGGCGACATTGGTGGCATAGCTGGTCTTGCCAGCCTCGCTCGGGAAGTGCGGATTGGCCTGTGCTGCGATTGAGGCAATTCCTCGCTGAGCGTCGCGATTGATTGTGCTGGTCAGATCGAACAGGGTGCTAACCTGTCCTTCGATCGCTTCAACCCGACCTTCGAGCACGCCAACGCGGCCAGTAAGCTGATCAAATTGGGCCGTGCTTACCTGCGCCAAAGTCTGGACGTTGGCAGGGCTGACATTGACCACCGGTGAGGATGACGCAGTCGACGCTTGCCGTGTTCCAGCACTTGTATCGAATTCAGTTGGCGGCTCAGCGATGTTCTGGTTCTCATCAAGCATCACCACTTGTGGTTCGCCTTCTTGAGTGACGAGCTCACGCTCGTTTGAAACCTGCGCAAGCTCTTGCGTAGCGCTTGCCCCGCTTTCACCAACAGCTGAGTTCGTGATCTGGCCGCCATCACCTGAAGGCTGCGACTGCGAGGGCGCTGTTGCCAAAGCCGATGAGTCCGACCCTGCAGCTGCAGCAGCTTGGGCGGTGATTGGGGGGCTGACAGGCTCGGGATCGCTCGGGGCAGTGATTGGAGCGCCTGTGGTCGCCGCATTGCTTGACACCCCGATGTTACCATTGTCATCCACTGTCACATAATACAGTGTTCCCGATTGGACCGAGTTAGAAACTTGACGAGCCGT